>DATFXD010000199.1:0-34213 GCA_035258605.1 Hyphomicrobiaceae bacterium
TGTGCATGGGGATCGGACCTCCTTGCCGTCTGCTGGCGCCAGGCCCTGTGGCGAGGCTTGGCCCCGAGTAACGAGGTCGCACCGCGCTGGAAATGCCGCAATTGGCAGCAGGTCAGCCGGCACCGCCCCGGGCGGACCCGCCGCGGGCGCTGGGGTGGTTGGTGCGGGCATCAGCCGGGCGGGTTTGAGCCGCCCTTGCTCACCCCTTGTTGCTTTCCCTGGCCGCGCGGCGGCGCGGGCCGCCGGTCGGCAAAGCTTGAGCAGCGAAACCCAAGGCCCACGCGGGTCGCCGCCACAACGCCATGGAAGCCCTCCAGTGGGCACACGATCGGCTCGCCACCAACCTTGACAGGAGGTGTTGATGATCAACCAGTCAAGCGCGCGCAACGTTCGCGCAGAGGGGGTGAGAGGAGGGAGATGGCGCCGCCGCGCGTTCGCGAAGAGGGAGCTCACCAGCATGGTGGGCCAGGCGGGGGGACCAGTTCCCAAGGCCAGTCCCAGGGCCAGTTGATGGCCCTCGCTTGACATCGGCGCGCGCGCAGCACCGCCAGCGCACACAGATGCCGGCGTGACGCAGGCCGCCGTTTAGAGCCAGATCCCCACGCCCTTGGCCATCAGCGCGGCGCAGAGCAGGATCAACACGATGGCCGCAAGTTCCAGATGGATGATCATGCGGATCGAACGCAGGCGCGCGGCCTCCACCACCGGCAGCTCGCCCGCTTTCACCGCTTTGCGCCACGACAGAAATTCCCTGGTTGGTACGATCGAGGCAATGCCAGCCAGGATGAACAGCGACAATTTGGCGATGAACGCCCAATTGTGGAAATAGTAGACGGGACCCTTCTCGAAATGAAACACGCGGCCCAGGCCGACGATCAGGGCCGCGCCGGCGGCAATACCAAACACCAGGTCGGCGGCGAGCAGCTTGCGCGCGCTCTTCAAGGTCAGATCGTCCTTGAGCAGCACGAACTCGACCACCAAGGCGGCGAACAGCGTGAACACCGCCAAATGGTGCAGGAAGGCAAACAGCGCGGCCATAGACGTCGTCTCCCCTCAAGGCTTTGCGGTCGAGAAGAGGCCGTTGCCGCCGGATCGTCAAGAGGTCGAGGCCGCGCCGGCAAAACATCCGGTAAAGCCGATGGTGGCCTCCCGGGCGACGGCGAGGTAACATGCTGGCTGGCCAATTCGATCTGTGCGGCCAGCAAGAGGATGCACCGAGCGTGGAGCCAAAACCTGACGACTACGACTACGAGCTGGATCGGGCCCTGTCATCGGTGGTGGGAATCAGGGCGCTGATCCCCGCCGACGCCTTCACCGCCGAGACGCTGGGCACCGAACGCCGAGGCAATGGCGTCCTCATCCGCGACGATGGCTTGATCCTGACCATCGGCTATCTCATCACCGAGGCCGAGACGGTGTGGATCAGCCACAGCGGCGGCCGCGTCGCGGCCGGTCACGTGTTGGGCTACGACCAGGAGACCGGGTTTGGCCTGGTGCAGGCCCTGGGCCGGCTCGAGCTGCCGGCGCTGGCGCTCGGCAGCTCGGAGGCGGCCGAGGTCGGCGAGCGCGTGGTGGTCGGCGGCGCCGGCGGCCGCCCGCGCTCGGTTGCGGCGCGCATCATCGCCAAGCAGGAGTTCTCCGGTCACTGGGAATACGTGCTCGACGAAGCGATCTTCACGGCACCATCGCATCCCCATTGGGGCGGTACCGGGCTGATCGGACCGGACGGCGACCTGATCGGCATCGGCTCGCTGCAGATCCAGCAGGTGGCCGCCAATCCGACCGGCCGGGCCCAGCGGCAAGCCGAAGACGCCAACATGATCGTACCGATCGATCTTTTGAAACCGATCCTGAATGACATGCTGACCATCGGGCAGCCGAACCGACCGGCACGTCCCTGGCTCGGGCTCTATGCCACCGAGGTCGGCAGCAGCGTGGCGCTGTTGGGCATCGCCAGCCGCGGTCCGGCGGCCAGCGCCGATCTCAAGGCCGGAGACATCGTCTTGAGCGTGGCCGGCGAGGCGGTGTCGACCCTGGCCGGCCTGTTCCGCAGCATCTGGGCGCTGGGGCAGGCCGGTGTCGACGTGCCACTGCAAATCCATCGCGAGGGCAGGACCTTCGACGTTACGCTGCGATCGTCGGACCGCCGCCGTTTCCTCAAGGGCCCAGTGCTGCACTAGGCCGTTTGCCGGCATCGGTTGCGTTGAGCCAATAACCAACGAGCGCGTGCGGCGGCTCGAGCAACAAGGGCATGGGATGCGCATCGCGGTGCTGGGCGGAGGTCCGGCCGGACTTTTTTTCGCGCAGCTGCGCAAACGCCGCCACCCCGGTGATTGCGTCAGGCTGTGGGAACAGAACCCGGCCGATGCCACCTGGGGTTTTGGCGTCGTCTTCTCCGACCGCGCGCTCGAGTTTTTGCGCAAGCGCGACCCCGAAACCCACGCGCTGATTGTGCCGCGGCTCGAGCGCTGGCGCGACCTTGCCATCGTGCATGGTGGCGAACACGTCACCATCGATGGCGTCGGCTTCTCCGCCATTGGTCGCCTCGACTTGCTCGGGATACTGCAGCGGCAAGCCGGCCGCGCCGGCGTCGAGATTGCCTTCACGAGCGCGGTGACGTCGCTGGCAACCGTCAGCGATTTCGACCTCATCGTCGGCGCCGATGGCGTCAATTCGTTGGTGCGCAGGCAGCTCGAGGACCGCTTCGGTTATAGTGGCGCCGAGCTCGACAATCGCTTTATTTGGTACGGCAGCAATCGGCCGTTCGCGACCCTGACACAGACCTTCGTCGGCAACGCGCTTGGCACCTTCAATGCGCACCACTATCGCTATCAGCCGCTGGCCAGCACCTTCATCGTCGAGTGCGACCGGGCCACCTGGCGCCGGGCGGGGCTCGACCGGGCGGACCCCGAGCACTCGCGCCGCCTGTGCCAACAGGTGTTTGCCGCGACCTTGGATGGCGCATCGCTGATCGATAACAACTCGATCTGGCGGCGTTTCCCGTGGGTGCGCAATCGGCGCTGGTCGACCGGCAACGTGGTTCTGATCGGCGATGCCGCGCATACCGCTCACTATTCCATCGGCTCGGGCACGCGCCTGGCGCTGGAAGATGCCCTGGCCCTCAACGACGCCCTCGATCGCGCCACGGCCGCCGAGATCCCGGCCGCGCTGCAGCACTTCGAGGCGGAGCGGCGCCCGATCGTGGAACGATTGGTCGCCGCCTCGGCGCGCTCGGCGGCCTGGTATGAGGCGTTTCCCGAGCACATGCGGCTTGCCCCTCTCGAGCTCGCCATGGGCTATATCACGCGCTCCGGCCGGGTCGATGACGACCGGCTCAGGGCGGCATCGCCCGCCTTCATGGCGCGCTACGAGCAGCAGTTGGGACGCCGCCCGTAACCGGCGGCGGCCATCAACTGGCAAGCCCCTGGCGAAACAGAAAGCGGCGGCGCTGCTCGAGGCGGAGCCCGCGCACCGGCACCGCGACCGGCAGTCCCCGCGCCGCCCGCAGCATCGCCGCCACCGAGGCATTGCCGCGTTCCGATGTCGGCGCCCGGGTCGCGTGCGGGCCGATGATGGCGATCAGCCGCTCCAGATCGCGGTCACGAATGCCGAGCTCGGCGAGGTGGGCCAAGGTGCTGATCAAATAGTCGAGATTGATGCCGGAGCGGCCGCTGGCACCCTTGATCAGCCGCGCCTGCTGGCGCAGCGGCAACCGCCCGGCATAGCTCGGATGCGCCCGCTCGACGATAAAGGTGAGCGCCGTCACCTCGCGCCTCACCGCGCCCATCAGCGCCACCGCCACGCGCACCTCGCGATAGACACCGCTCACCTGCTCGCGGTCACGCAGATAGCGCACGACCCGGGCGTAGTCGGCGGCCGCCACGCGGTAGGCGATGCCTTCGCTGGCGCCGCCGCGATCGAGGCCCAGCACCAGACCCGGGCGCGCCGGCGTGCCGCGATGGTGCATGGAATAGATGCAGAAGCAGCGCCGATAGCCGACCAAACGCGCGTGGTGCGCTTCTGCGTAGGCGAAGCCCGGACGCCACATCAACGAGCCGTAGGCGAAAATCCAGTGCTCGGTCGCCGACGTCGTCATGTGCCGGACGGCTTGCCGCCGGCGTGCCGGCCGAAGTCGGGTTGCGCGGTATCCTGCCCGGCCTCGATGATGCCGCGCCGGGTGGCGCGCGCCTCGGTGAACAGCTGCTGCAGGATGCTGGCGTCGCCGAAGCGAATTGCCCGCTGCAGCGCCGTCAGATCCTCGGTGAAGCGGCCGAGCATCTCCAGCACGGCCTCCTTGTTGTTGAGGAACACGTCGCGCCACATGATGGGATCGGAGGCGGCAATGCGCGTGAAATCGCGGAAGCCGCCGGCGGAAAACTTGATCACCTCGCTGTCGGTCACGCGCTCGAGATGCCGGGCGGTGTTGACGATGTTGTAGGCGATCAGATGCGGCACGTGGCTGGTGATCGCCAGCACCAGATCGTGATGCTCGGCATCCATCACCTCGACGTGGCTCCCGAGCGCGATCCAGAAGGCCTTGAGGCGATCGACGGCGGCGCGATCGGCGCCGTTCGGCGGCGTCAGGATGCACCAGCGGCCGTCGAACAGCTCGGCAAAACCTGCCTCGGGTCCGGAGTGCTCGGTGCCGGCGATCGGATGGCCGGGAATAAAGTGCACGCCCGCCGGCAGCTGCGGCCCGACGTCGCGCACCACCGAACCCTTGACCGAACCGACGTCGGTGACGATGGCACCGGGGCTGAGGGCCGGGGCGATGGCGCCGGCAAGCTCGCGATAGGCCCCGATCGGCGTGCACAGGATGACCAAATCCGCGCCGGCCACGGCTTCCGCCGCGGTGGCATAGACCGAGGTCACCAGGCCCAGCCGCAGCGCGGTGTCGCGCGTCGTTGCCGATTGCGCGTGCCCGACGATGCTGCGGGCGAGGCCCTGCCGGCGCATGGCATGGCTGAGCGATGAGCCGATCAGCCCGAGCCCGATCAGGGCCACCCGCTCGAAACTGTCAGTCGTCATGCCCGCGCCCCATGAATTGCGCCAAGGCGGCAACCACGCGGCGATTGTCCTGTTCGGTGCCGATCGTCATGCGCAGCGCCGCCGGCAAGCCATAGGCTGCCACTCGGCGCAGGATGATGCCGTTGCGCTTCAGGAAGTCATCGGCCGCGCTGGCTGAGCGCCCGGGCGCCTCCGGAAAGTGGATGAGCAGGAAGTTGCCAACGCTCGGCGTCACCTTCAGGCCCAGGCCCTCGATCTTGCTGGCCACCCACGGCAACCAGTGTTCGTTGTGCGCCACCGCAGTCTCGACATGGGCGCGGTCGGTGATCGCCGCCACCCCCGCGGCCAGAGCCGGCGCCGTGACGTTGAAGGGTCCGCGCACCCGGTTCAGCACATCGGCGATCGCCGGCGGGCAGTAGGCCCAGCCGAGGCGCAGCGCCGCCAGGCCATAGATCTTGGAAAACGTGCGCGTCATCACGCAGTTGCGGGTGGTGGCCACCAGCTCGAGCCCCGCTTCGTAGTCGTTGCGGCGCACGTATTCGCTGTAGGCGGCGTCGATCAGCAACAGCACGTTGGCCGGCAAGCCCCGGTGCAGCCGCCGCACCTCGTCGTGCGGCAGGTAGGTGCCGGTCGGATTGTTGGGATTGGCGAGGAACACCATCTTGGTGCTGGGCGTCACCGCCGCCAGGATGGCATCGACGTCGGCGCGATAGCCTTTCTCCGGCACCGCGATCGGTGTGCCGCCACTCGACAGGGTGGCGATCTTGTACATGAGAAAACCGTGCTCGGTATAGATCGCCGCATCGCCCGGCCCGATATAGGCGTGCGCCAACAAATTGATGAGCTCGTCGGAACCGGAACCGCAAACGATGCGCTCCGGATCGAGCCCATAGCGGCCGGCGATCGCCGTGCGCAGTGCGACGGCGGCGCCGTCGGGATAGAGCGCCAGCTCCTCGGCCGCAGCCTGGTAGGCGGCAATCGCCAGCGGGCTTGGGCCAAGCGGCGTCTCGTTCGACGACAGCTTGATGGGCTTGGCGTCGCCGGCAACCGTGCTCTCGCCCGGAACATAGGCATCGATGCTGACAATGCCGGGCTGCGGCACGGGTTGGAGGGTGGCCATGGTGCTGCTCTTTATCTTCGCGCGCGGTCTTCGCGCGCGGCGCAAAATAGGGGCAGACACCCGACTTGGCCAGCGGCGGCGTTGGCTATTTTGCCAGCTCACGCGAGCGACGGCTGGCCGCAGCCACCGCCTTGGCCATCAGCTGGGCCAGGCCGTCGCCTGCCATCAGCACCTCGAGCGCGGCATGGGTGGTGCCATTGGGCGAGGTCACGCTCTCGCGCAAGGTTGCCGCGGCGATGCCCGAGCGATTGACCAGTTCGCCGGCCCCCGACACGGTGTGGCGGGCAAGCTTCATGGCCAACTCCGGCGGTAACCCCGCCTCGACGCCGGCCGCCGCCAGGCACTCCACCAGATAGAATACGTAGGCCGGGCCCGAGCCCGACACGGCCGTGACCGGATCGAGCAAGCCCTCATTGGAGACCCACTCCACCTCGCCGACGGCGGCAAGCAGCGCCTGGCAAAGGTGCCGCTGCGCCGCCGTCACGTGCGCATTGGGCACCGCCACCGTAATGCCGCGGGCGATGGCGGCCGGCGTATTGGGCATGGCACGCACCACGGCGGCATGGTCATTCAGGTGGCGCTCGAAACCGGCAAGCGTCCGTCCGGCGGCGATCGACAGCACCACCGTTGCCTGACCGGCGTGGCGTGCCAGCGCCGGGAACACCTCGTCCATGACTTGCGGCTTGACCGCAACGACGATCACCGCCGGTGGCGTCGGCAACGGCGGCAGGCTGGCGCTGGCGGCAATGCCGCAGCGATCGAGCAGGGCCTGCGTCGCCGGTGGCGGCGCCGGGTCCTGGATCAGCACGCGCTCAGGCTTGAGGCCGCGTTCGAGCCAGCCGGCCAACAGCGCCCCGCCCATGTTGCCGGCCCCGGCCAGCAGCAGCGAGCCGTCGATGTTCAGTGTCATGCGGCACCACCCAATGTGGACGGCCGGGCACGCCGCCCGACCGAAGCCCGCGATCTTACGGGCGTAGCGGCCAAATGGGGAGATGCAAGGCTATTAAAAACGCCGCCTCAGGCCTGGCCTTCGGTTTCGAACATGGCCGAGGCCAGCGCCTCGCGGCTGTCCTTGCCGGCCCAGACCACAAACTGGAAGGCCTGATAGTAGCGCTCGCAGGCCTCCAGCGCCGCGCGCAACAGCGCCTCGCACTGGTGCGTCGTAGCCAGGGCGCCGTTCAGCATCAGCCCCTGGCGAAACATGATCAGGCCTTCCTGGGTCCAAACGTCGAAATGGCCGACCCACAACTGCTCGTTGATCTGTGCCACCAGCCGATAGACTTCACCCAGGCGATTGTCGGGGATCTTGGCGTCGAAGGCGCAGGCGATGTGCAAGGTCTCAAGGTCGTGGCGCCAGTTGAGCGACACGTGATAGTCGGCCCACGCCCCCGCCACGTTGAGGGTCAGCTCGTCTTCGCTGCCCCGATCGAAGCTCCAGTCGTTGCTGCCGGCGATCTGCTCGAGCAAGGCGATGGGATTGTTCATGCGGCTGCGCGTCATTTCTTGAATGGCCATTCCGTCCCTCGATTTTTCACGCGCACGCGCCGGTTGCTTGAGTCCTTGCCCCCTGAGTCCCCGATCTCGTCAAGCCGTGGCGCTTTTCGATCACGCTCCTGCGTAATCGCATGCCGGCGTCAGTTGCAAGCGGGCGACCTCACTAGTCCACGGGCAAAATGGCCACGCTCGGCGCTGGACGGCCGCCGGCAAAAAGGTGGGGACAGAACATCGGCGGCGCCGCAATGGCGATTGCCCTGCGGCGCGTTTACGTCGGCGGGCGCGAGGCGTGCAACTCGGCTTCGAGGGCGGCGATGCGCGCCTCGAGCCGCTCGTTGTGCTCGCGCGCCAATTGCGCCATCTCCTTGACCGCCTCGAATTCCTCGCGCTGCACCACGTCGAGGTCGCGCAGCAGACGCTCGGCCTGCGCCTTCATCAGGTTTTCAACCTCGCGGCGCATGCCCTGCGCGGCGCCGGCGGCATCGGTCATGAGCTTGGCGAACTCGTCAAGGAAGCGGTTGTTGCTCTGGGTCATGGATCGTCTTCTTTAATCGCCGTGGCGGTGCGCCGCTCACCGCGCGCCGTGCCCTCCTACTATGGTGAGGGCGCCGGCGGCCTGCAAGCCTCAGCCAGTGCGCACGCCTTGACACGGCGCCGCCGCTACCGATAGGTGCCCAGGCATGCGCCTCCTCACCATTCCCTATCCCGGCATCGACCCGGTCGCGCTTCGGCTCGGCCCCCTGTCGATCAAGTGGTATGGCCTGGCCTACATGGTCGGCCTGCTTTTGGGCTGGCTCTACATCAAATATCTGCTGCGGCGCGACGATTTGTGGCCCGGCGGACGGCCGTTTGCGCCCGACAAGGCCGACGACCTGTTGCTGTTCATGACCGCCGGCGTGCTGATCGGCGGACGCCTGGGTTACGTGCTGTTTTACGAGCCGCAGTTTTTTCTCAACAACCCGCTGGCGATTCCCGCGGTCTGGAACGGCGGCATGTCGTTTCACGGCGCCCTGATCGGCTCGATCGTGGCGATCATTGCCTTTTCCCGTCGGGTCGGGGCCAACCTCTGGAGCGTGCTCGACCTGAGCGCGGCGGCAACCCCGATGGGCCTGTTCTTCGGCCGGCTCGCCAACTTTATCAACGGCGAGTTGTGGGGGCGGGTCACCGACGTGCCCTGGGCAATGATTTTTCCAGGCGCCGGACCGGCACCGCGCCACCCAAGCCAGCTCTACGAAGCTCTGCTCGAAGGCGCGCTGTTATTTTCGGTGTTGCTATGGCTGACGCACCGGCGCCACGCCTTGAAGCAGCCGGGCTACATCGCCGGGGCATTTCTGACGGGCTACGGCCTGGCACGGTCGTTTAGCGAGTTCTTTCGCGAGCCCGACCCGGGCCACATCTTGACCATCGGCCCGTTCACCGCCGGCATCGTCTACTCGCTGCCGATGATCCTTGCCGGCATCTTCATGATGCGCGCGGCCAGCAGGCGGGCCGCGACCTCGCCGATCGTGCCTGGTCATGTCGAGCGCTGAGGCACCCGGCGCGGCACCGGCACTGCTCGCGGTCTTGCGCGAGCGGATCGGGCGGCAAGGGCCGTTGCGGCTCGACGCCTTCATGAGCCTGGCGCTGGCCGATCCCGACTACGGCTATTGGCACCGGGGCCATGCGCTTGGCGCCGCCGGCGATTTCATCACCGCGCCCGAGATCAGCCAGGTGTTTGGCGAGATCGTCGGACTGTGGGCGGTCTCCACGTGGCAGAAGATGGGCGAGCCGGCGCCGCTGCGGCTGATAGAACTGGGCCCCGGCCGCGGCACCTTGCTTGACGACGGCCTGCGCGCCGCCGCCGCCGTCAGCCCCGCCTTCGTTGCCGCGGTGGCGGTGCATCTCATCGAACTGAGCCCGGTGCTGCGCGGCCTGCAGGCGAGGAGGCTCAGCGCCCGCCACCCGGGCGCCATCGCCTGGCATCAAAGCCTGGCCGAGGTGCCGGCCGGGCCGGCGATCGTCATCGGCAATGAATTTCTTGACGCCCTGCCGATCCGCCAACTGGTGTTCGGCGACGGGGTGTGGCGCGAGCGCATGGTGGGGTCGGACGGGCGCGACGGCCTCGCCTTCGAGCTCGGTGATGTCGCCGAGTTTGCCGGCCATGCGCCGGCATGCCCGGGCGACGTGGCCGAGATCCGATCGGGCGAGGACGCCATTCTGGCCGCGCTCCGGCATCGTGCCGCCCCCCTCGTCGCCCTGTTCATCGATTACGGGCCCGCCGAGCCAGCCTACGGCGATACGCTGCAGGCGGTGCGGCGCCACGCCTACGTGGCGCCGCTGGCCGACCCGGGCGGCAGCGACCTCACCGCCCACGTGCAGTTTGCCGGGCTCGCCGCCAAGGCGCGGGCGCTCGGCCTCATCAGCCTTGGCCCCATGCCGCAGGCCGAATTTTTTGGCCGGCTCGGGATGGCGGAACGCGCGGCCCGGCTGATGGCGCGCAATCCGGCCGCGGCGCAGGCCATCGAGACGGCGGTAAAACGCCTGTTGGCACCGGCCGGCATGGGCTCGCAGTTCAAGGTGTTGATCGTCACTTCGCCCGGGCTGCCGACGCCCGAACCGTTCGCGCCATGACCCCGCCGGTTGCGGCAACGGCTTTATCGTCTCCTCGCCTTGGCCATGAGAGCTCACCATGCTGAAGCCCCTGACCGCGCCCAACTTGGCGGCCCTTGCTGGCATCCGGCACGGCTTCTTCACCCGCCACGGTGGCATCTCCGAGGGGAGTTATGCCTCGCTCAACTGCGGCCCGGGATCGAGCGACCATGCCGCCGCCGTCAGCGAAAACCGCGCCCGGGTCTGCGCCCATCTCGGGGCGCGGCATGTGCTGAGCGCGCACCAGGTGCACGGCACCCGTACCGTCAACGCCATCACAGCCTGGTCGCCCGAGGCGCGACCGCGCGCCGACGGCATCGTCACCGCGACGCCGGGGCTCGCGGTCAGCGCGCTGACCGCCGACTGCGCTCCGGTCTTGCTCGCCGACCCGGCAGCGCCGGTGGTCGCGGCCGCACATGCCGGCTGGCGGGGCGCGCTGGAGGGCATTTTGGAGGCGACGGTCGCGGCCATGGAGGAGCTTGGTGCGCGACGCGACCGGATCAGCGCCGCCGTCGGACCGGCGATTGGCGCTGCGGCCTACGAGGTCGGACCGGAGTTCCGCGCCACCTTCCTTGCCCGCGATCCGGCCAGCGCTGGCTTTTTCGTCGCCGGCGCCGCGCGCCCGCATTTCGATCTTCCCGCCTATGTCGCTGATCGCCTACGGCGGATCGGCGTCGGCGTTGCGCCCGCAACCATGCCGTGCACTTTTACTCAGGGTGATGATTTATTTAGCTATCGGCGGTCGCAGCGCCACGGCGAAACCGACTATGGGCGCCAAATATCCGCCATCGTCTTGACTTAACGCACGTTTTCCACAACTTTAGGCGATAGCTTCTGTCTCAATCAGGCCAGCAGAGAGGTTTTCCCCTGCTAGTTTCTGGACGCCGTCGGTGACAGCCGTTAGGGAAGCCTCTGGGGTGAGTACCGGTCGCGAGTCATCCGCCGCAGGGTTTGTACGTCGGCAACCGGTTTAGCAGGGAAAAATCGGTGAAGGGGGGACTTCGCTGTGAGGACAATGGACGCTGCTGCGGCGCGGCGTGAGCACCTGCCACGAGCGCTGGCCATCGTCATGATGCTGGCAGCCCTGGGGCTTGGCGGGTGCGAAAGCGCCATTTCCCTATTCGGCTCGAATGCGGCGGCAACTCCCGAACCAATCGCGGCTGCGCCCATTGCACCGCAGCCGCCACTGGCCAAGGTGATGATCGCACCCATCATCGGCGCACCCGACGCCGTCGCCAAACAGATCCAGCAGGAATTCACCGGCGCCATCGAAAAACAACGCATCAGCGTTGCCACCGCCAAGGACGAGCGCGTCGATTACACCCTGCGCGGCTACATCGTCGCCGCCAAGGACAAGCAGGGAACCAAAGTCTCCTACATCTGGGATGTCACCGATCCGACCGGCAAGCGCGTCAACCGCGTCACCGGCGAGGAGATGGCTTCGGGTGGCGGCTCGAAGGATCCATGGGCGGCGATCACGCCGACGGTGGCGCAGTCGATTTCGCACAAGGCTGCCAACTCGTTCACCTCGTGGCTGACGACGCGCGGCCAGTCGGCCGTCGCCGGCGGCAGCAGCGCGCATCCCGCCGGGGTTGGTGCCCAGGACAATACCGAGGCACCCGAGGCACGCACGCCGCCGGCCAAGACGACCGTCGCCGCGGCGGCGCCAGCGGCCGCCGGGCCGACCACCGGCAGCATCAGCAGCGATGGCCCCCTGAGCGCGGTGATCCCGAACGTCACCGGAGCGCCGGGCGACGGCAGCAGCTCGCTGGCGAGCGCGCTGCAGCGCGAACTATCAAGCAAGGGGATCACGCTTGCCAACAAGGCCGGGGCGACCGCCTACCGGGTGGAAGGCACGGTCACCATGGGCCAGGCCAAGGAGGGCAAGCAGCCGATCCAGATCGAATGGCTGGTGCGCGATCCGCAAGGCAAGAAGCTCGGCACCGTATCGCAGCGCAACGAGATCCCCGAGGGATCCTTGGACGGCGCGTGGGGCAAGACGGCGGAACAGGCGGCTGGCGCCGCCGCGCAAGGTATCCTCAAGCTGATGCCGCAACGGGCGGTCAATTAGCAAGGCCGACCTCGGCAATGAGCGGGCGCTTGTGGTGGGCGGGTCCAGGCGACCCGCCCACACCGTTTACAGGGGGCCAACCTCCTTGCTAGAAGGCCCCGGCAGTGCCAACGGAGCCGGCTGATGCCCTTCGATACCCGAGACGCTAACCGTGGCCGGGGGGCGCCCAAAATGAAACTGGTTGCCGGCAACAGCAATCGCCCGCTGGCCGAGGCCATTGCCGCGGCCCTCAAGGTTTCGTTGTGCCGCACGGTGGTGCGCCGCTTCGCCGACATGGAAGTGTTCGTCGAGGTGCAGGAGAACGTGCGCGGACAGGATGTGTTTATCCTGCAGTCGACCTCGTTTCCGGCCAACGACAACCTGATGGAATTATTGATCCTGGTCGATGCCCTGAAGCGAGCTTCCGCGCAGCGCATCACGGCGGTGATGCCCTACTTCGGCTACGCCCGACAGGATCGCAAACCCGGACCGCGCACGCCGATCTCGGCCAAGCTGGTGGCCAACCTGATCGAGCGCGCCGGCGTCGATCGCGTCATGACGGTCGATCTCCACGCCGGACAAATTCAAGGCTTTTTCGACATCCCGACCGACAATTTGTTCGCCGCCCCGGTGATGGTGCGCGATATCCAGGAGCGCTACGGCACCTCGAATTTGGTGGTGGTATCGCCGGACGTCGGCGGCGTGGTCCGCGCCCGCGGCCTGGCCAAGCGCATCAACGTGCCGATCGCCATCTGCGACAAGCGGCGCGAACGCGCCGGCGAATCGGAAGTCATGAATGTCATCGGCGAGGTCGAAGGCAAGCGCTGCATTCTGATCGATGACATCGTCGATTCCGGCGGTACGCTGGTCAATGCCGCCAATGCGCTGCTCGGCGAGGGCGCCACCGAGGTGCTGGCCTACGTCACGCACGGCGTGCTCTCGGGCGGCGCGGTCGCCAAGATCACCGGCTCGCGCCTCAAGACGTTCGTGATTACCGACACCATCCAGCCCACCGAAGCCGTCACCGCCGCCGGCAACATCCGCGTCCTGCCGATGGCGCCGCTGCTGGCAGAGGCGATCGCGCGCACGGCCCGGGAAGAAAGCGTCTCCAGCCTGTTCTATTGACGGGGGGTCCACCGATCGCCTCGGCGGGCGCGGCGCCGCGGGCTTTCAAATCGGCGGCGGCGCGCGCTGGCCCCAATCGGTGATGTAGACGGCGGCCGCCGTCGCTCCCCCGTAGGCGGCAAGCGACAGCCCAACCAGCGCGAACAGGCTCCACAGCGGCGCACCCTGCCAGGCCAACAGCAAGGTCCCGACCGCAACGACGCCAAGGCGCAGGCTCGAGGCGAGCACCGGGCCCAGCACCTTGCCGGCGCCTTGCGAGGCAAAGTAGAGGCACAGGCCCAGGCCGAAGAACGGGAACATCGGACCGGCACAGCTGAGGTAGAGGTTGGCGGCCGAGGCAACCGCCGGATCGGTCGTGAACAGGCTCGACCACAGGCTGGGCATGACCGCCAGCAGCGAACCGACCAAGCCGAGAGCAACGGCGGACACCGCCCCACCGGCCCAGGCAACGCGCCGCGCCCGCTCGAGCCGGCCGGCGCCGACCGCCATGCCGACCATCGGCACGCACGCAACGCCAACCGCAAAGGCGATCGGCACCAAAAGGAACTCAAGGCGCGCGCCGATGCCATAGCCGGCCAAGGCTTCGGTGCCGAAGCCGGCGATCGCCTTGGTCAGGATCAATACCGTCAAGACCGATTGCAGGGGAGAAAACGCGGCCGTGACCCCGACCTTCAAAATGTCGGCGAACATCTCCCGCCGCAGCGCGACATCGGCGAAGCGCAAGGTGAGCCGCGCGCGCCCCGATATCAGGTAGCCGATCAGAAACAGACTGCCGGTCGCGCTGCCGATCACCAGCCCCGAGGCCACACCCGCCAGCCCGAAGCGGGGAATCGGTCCAAGGCCCAGACCGAGCGCGCCGCCGCAGGTGATTTGCAGGGCCGACACGCCGAGCAAGGTCAGCGCTGGAACCTGCATATTGCCGGTGCCGCGCACGATCGAAGCCAAGGTGTTGAGCAGCCACAACAGGATTGCCGCCGATAACGCAATGTTGGCGTAGTCCATGGCCTGATCGAGCACGACGCCCTGGCCGCCCAGACCGGCCAGCAGGCTGCGTCCGAACAGCACAAACAGCACCGAAAACAGGCCGCCGGCGGCGGCACCGATGGTGAGCGCATGCACGGCCAGCGCCATGGCGCGGGCTTCATCGCCGGCACCAAGGGCGCGGCTTACGGCCGACGCGACGCCCCCGCCCATGGCGCCGGCGGACAACATCTGCATCAGCATGACCATCGGGAACACGAGGGCGATGGCCGCCAGCGGCGCGGTACCGAGGATGCCGACATAGGAGGTTTCCGCGATCGCCACCGCGGCGGTGACCATCAGCGCCGCGAGATTTGGTAGGGCAAGCCGCAGCAGGGTTGGCAGCAGCGGCGCCTCCAGCAATCGGTTGCCGCCCGGGGGCGAATGCGCTGCCGATGTCCTCGCCACAGCTGCGTCGGTCACCGCGCGTCACTCCTGACCCATTAGCGGGCGACCGACAAGGCGGCCGCCGGCTTTATCACCCCGGCGCCCCGTGCTATAGAACGAAAAGTGACTTGTCAATTTAAAGTCACTGGGGCGCCTTGGGTCACCGGTGCCTGGCATTGGCTGCCTTGTCACTGGAAGCCTCATGACGCCGGCCGGGCGATTGCCAGTCCGGCGGCGCGCACGCGAAAGTGATCCGGCATCGGATGGTGGCGATCGGAGCCAACTGATGAAGGCCGACTGATGAAGAATGTGAGTTGCTGGATCGAGTGAGGAGCAACGGCCGCTGCATGGCTCTATCCTATGGCCAGACTTGTCCGGTCGCGCGTGCCCTCGATGTGTTGGGCGAGCGCTGGTCGCTGCTGATCCTGCGCGACCTCAGACGCAAGGGCCCGTTGCGATTTCAACAGCTCGCGGACGGCTTGACGGGGGTGGCGCCCAATACGCTGTCAGCGCGGCTCAAAGCGCTGGAAGCGCATGGCGTGATCGCCACGCGGCTCTACGCGCAACATCCGCCGCGCTATCAGTACTTTCTGACCAACAAGGGGCAGTCCCTGGCGCCGGTGCTCAAGGCGCTGCACGCCTGGGGTGAGCGCCACGCCTGAGCGCCCGGCGCGTTGGCAGTGCGCGGCCTGCTGCCCGGCAACGCTTGCCCGCAGCATCGCAAGCTTGAGCGCGCTGCTGCTTTCCCCTGCCGCGTTCGGGATTCGGCCCCGCTTGGGTTCGGGGGTTTTTTGCGGCAATTGCCGGAGTTTCTCGCATTGTCGCCGGCGCGCGGGCTCATCACTATCGCTGCGATACTGCCAACTTTTGCAGCGTCCTCTCCTGCCCCATGCGATTTGTGCGCTCGGCGTTTGGCTTGGCACTGATGCTCCTCGGTTCGACGGGCGCGGCGGTCTCGCTGCGGCTCGACGGCCCTACGGCGACCGACGCAGGCCGTGGCCGCGGCGAGGGGCCGGCGTCGGTGCCCGGCCTAGGCGCCAGCTCGCGGACCAAGCCCGAGCGCGTCGCCAACGGCGATTGGGCCGACCGCCTGCTGTCGGAAAGTTTCTGGCGCCAATTCGGATCACCGCAAGCGAACCGGTCGGAGCCGACGCCAGCGCGCGAGCGCAGCGGGTCGAGATCGGATCTAACCCGCCGTTCGACCGCCGGCCGCCGCAGCAAGTTCAAATACCTGGACGGCGGCGGCAGCTATCGCACGGTGTGTGTACGCCTGTGCGACGGCTACTTCTGGCCGATCAGCTTTGCCACCGGCCACGCACAGCTGCGCCACGATCAGAAAAAATGCGAGGACAGCTGCGAGTCGCCGGCACGGCTCTATGTCACGCGCGATGTGGAAACACCACTGGAAGACATGCGCGATGACAGCGGCCGCAGCTACAAAGATCTGAAGACCGCCTTTGTTTATCGCGCATCCTATCTTGCGAGCTGCAAGTGCCGGGCACACCCTTGGGAAGCGGAGGCGCAAGCCCGCCACGCCCGTTACGCGCTCGAGGCCAAAAGCAGCCACCGGCAACGGCACTGATCGGTCGCCAGCCCCGCAAGGTTGCGGGGGCCGCGCGCGGCAACCGAGGCGGTCAATCAGGTGGCGATACCGAGGGCTTTGGAGACCTCGGCCAAAGTTGCCTTTTCGGCCTCGCTGACCCGCGTGCCGCCAAAGCCCATGAAGCCGCCCTCGGTCGCGGCCTCGGCGGCATTTTCCGCGATGTGGCGCAGCCAGGTCTTGAAACCGGTGGCATCGGCCGGCGCCTTGCTGTCGAGCAGCTGCGACACCTCGTTGAGGGCGGCGATGGATTTCTCTTTCATATCGCCGACGGCAACGCCCTTGAGCCGGGCTTGCACCTCATGCCGTGCCGCCTGCCGACCCTCGCTGGTTTCAAACGCGCTGACCACCGACCTGATCAACTCGTTGGAGGTCGGATCGGCTTTGGCCTCGAGCAGGGTCCTGCCGGTGGCCATCGATTCCTTCAGAACGCCGAACAGGCCACTCGGATCGGCGGCGGTCACCGCCATGCCGGAGAGCATCACGCTTTCCAGGATACGGTTCCACTCCTCAGGGGTGAAGGCGATCTTGCTTGCCATTGCCGCACCTCCTTGTGCGAGGGTCGTCAAGCACCGAGCCAAGGCCGGCGAGCCATCGCCGCTGCCACTTCGGGCAGCGCCTCAAGACCCACAGACCTCAACCCGGCATGCTGCCTCGTACGTATAGTCGCGGTGTTCAGACCTTATGGCGGACCTCACCTCAAGCCGGCATGCCGCCTAGCAATTGCAGTTGCGGTGTTCGGCCGCATGGTGGATCTGAATGGTTTTGCCGGTCATCACCGTTCGGGTCGGCAGGGTGGCGGTCTGGGCCACGTGCTGCGTCTGGTGCAGGATCACCATACGGTTATGCACGCGGGTGACGACGTTCACGTGAGTTACCGGCTGGATGCGCGTAACATTGACGATGCGATTGACATACTTGCGATAGTTCGTCCGATTCACATCCTTATATTGGGTGACGTTCCTGACGCGCTGAACGGTCTTGTATTTGTAGCTGGTGTTGACCTTGCTGGCCGGCCGATTGCATTCGGCGCAATTTGACCGCTGCGCTTGAGCTTGGTCCGAAATGACCAGACCTATGGCCATTGCTGCCAGGAAGCCCGCGGCGCCGCACAGTCCCTTTACGGCTGTCGTCATGGGTGAAATCTCCGAATTGCATCTCGTTGTCGTCCGCTTCGGCGCTAACTATTTCGAAGCATGAGACAGTCAGCAATCAGACGATGACCTGAGCAGGAAGTCGGAACACCCTGACTTCCAGAGCAAAAAGCCGCACCCAACAGCGGCGGTGTGCCGCATTATGACCGCGCTGCCGCCCACCTCACGCCTAAATCCATAAGCCCTCTTGGCGCCGTCGCCGCAGCGACAACGCTCAAGGGGAACCAATCCAAATGCGTGGAACTCTATTGGCCACTGTCGTGGCCCTGCTTGCCATTGCCTCACCGCCACCGGCGCACGCCGCCACTCGCACCGATTGTCAGCCGCAGGCGCTCCGCGATTTGGAGCGGCTATCGCCGCGGGGACACGCCATTTACGAGCGCATGCGTGACAAGAAGCAATTTCTCGCGTTCTTGACCTGTGACGATGTCCAGCTCGGTCTATCAACCGCCGTGCACGAGTCGGTGCACATGCTGACCGAACAGCTTGACGCCTATCCGCTGATCGACGGCGGCCAGGTGCCGCGGCAGCACGTCGTGTCGCAGTTCTACCCGCCGCGCGAGGTTGCCGGCAAATTCAATGCCGGCGACAGCTACGTTCAAACCTATTTGCGCCGTGGTGCCGCGACCTCGGCCGACGATCTCATGTTTCTGCTTGACGAATTGAACGCCTATAGCCACGACCTCGCGTCCGCGACCAAGCTGGTCGCGCTCAGCAAGCGCGACGGGCAGGTCGACCATCGCGCCGGGCTGGCAGCGTTGATGTCCTTCCTGATGCAGTACGTGGACGTGGCGCGCGAGCGCAAGCCGTCCACCTGGCAGGGTCTCAACCGGACCGAGGTGCGAGCGCTGATCGACAAGCTGTGGCTGCAAGCGGAATCTACACTGGTCGCCTCGTTGGGCATCCGCGGCTTCGGCGGCGAGGCTTACGTGGCGCGCCTGTGCGATGCCAACAATGGCAAGGCGCTTGCCGAGTTGTTGCAGCGATCATCGCCGATCACCGCCGCGGCCTGCGGACCGGTCGCCAGCGCCGCCTCGCCCGCAGCGCCGGTCAGTCGCTAGCGGCAAGCCGAGCCATCACGTCAAGGCACGGGGGAGGCTGACGCCAAGCTCCGCTGGCGTCAGCCTCGCACCGGTGACAATGGTCGCGATCGCCGCCGCGCGGTGACACGTGCGAACTGTTGAGGGATCCGCGCCCCCGACACCATGCGGGGCGCGCGCGCGCACCGGCCACGCGCGGCAGCGGCTAAGCCCACCAAACTCTCAGGTCAATCTGCTCGGGCTCTGCGGACAATGCCTGAGTGCGCTGCAGGCGGTCTCGCCGCACAGTGAGCTTTGCGCAGCCGGCGCGCACGCGAAGGCCGCGTCTCCCCTTTCGGCACGCAACGACAACCAGGGAAGCGACGCGCGAACCATTGCAGGACAACGCGGCCTGCCTCAATTGGAGACTACAGTCATGACCGACAATATCGTTTCGACTATATCGCGTTTCTTGACGCCGGAGCTGATCGGCAAGATGGCGTCCGCGGCCGGATTAGACCGTGCCATGGCGCCAAAGGCCACGGCCGCCACCGTGCCCGCAATCCTCAGCGGCTTGGCCGGCGTTGCCGGCAGGCCTGGTGGGGCACGACAATTGGCGAGCGCCGTCGCCGAGCAGCCGACCGATTTGCTCGGTGGCCTTGCCAACATGCTGAGCGGCTCGGCGCAGATCGCAGACAAGGGCAACAGCCTGCTGTCCTCACTGCTCGGCGGCGGCATGTCCGGCCTGCTCGCCTCGACCTTGGCCAAATTCCTCGGCATCGGCGAAGGCCCGATGCGGACCATGATGGGCCTGCTGGCGCCGGTGATCATGGGGCTGCTCGGCCGCGAGCAGCGCGCGCAGGGCCTCGACAGCACCGGCCTCGCACGCCTGTTGACGGGGCAGAAGGAGGAGATTGCCGCCGCCATGCCGGCCGGGCTTAACCGGCTGCTGGAGGCGAGCGGTTTTCACGATGGCGCCGCCATACCGGCGGGCCAGGAGCGGCCGATCTACGAGGCACCGCGCGCGAGCAACGGGACGGCGGCCCGCTCCGCCAACTTGCGCGTGGCAGGCGACGTGCCGCCGCCGTCGCGCAGCATGAACTGGGCTTACTGGGTGTTGCCGTTGCTCGTGCTTGGCGGGCTACTGTGGTACCTGTTCCCGCGCGAGGAGCGCACGGCCGACGCCGTACCGCCGACGCAGACCACCAACCTGCCGGCCACCGACGCGGCGGGCAAGGTCAACTACCTGACGACGGCGCAAAATGATTGGAGCTCGATTGGCGCCTCCGGCAACGAATTCACCAATCACGACGTCTATAATGCCGCCGGCGAGAATCTCGGCACGATCCGCGACATCCTGATCGGACCCGACGGCAAGGCCGCCGCCGCCGTCATCAACGTCGGGCGCTTCCTCGGCATCGGCGACAAGGAGATCGCCGTCCCATTCTCGGCCCTGCGCACCGAACAGCAAGGTAACGGCCGGCGCATCACGATCGATGCCACCAAGGAGGGCGTGCAGGCGGCCCCGACCTTCCAGCGGCGCGCTGGCGCCAAGCAGTAGCTGGCACACCGAGGCTGCCGCGGCCTCACCAGGCTCGGCAGCCGGCGGCAACCCGTTGGGCGGCGCCGGCGATCACGCCGCCTCGGGCGGCCCTGGGCTCGCGCGTCTGCTTTTGCCGCCCCCGGGGCGTGAAGCGCGCCTCGAGCGCGGCTTCTGCGCGCATCGCATCATCCTCGCCCGTGGCGCCCAAAGCACAGCCGCCGTCGGCGCCGAGAGCCGCCTTGGCCGCACCGGCCGGTGGCGCCGCACGCGAGCGCAGGTGTTCGCCGTGCCTGTCGCACCCCTCCGCGTCCGCGCCGGCTTTGCGCCCGGTCTGAGCGCATCCCAGCGAGAGCAACGCAAAGGTTGCGTTCCGGCCAGGGCTCGGGCAACCCTGGGCCGGCATCACTTGCCAACACACGTGCGTGCGGCTTGTGGCCTGGCCGCGCCGCGGCCGGCGCCAGGGAGGTGTCGATGCTGACGGTTTCCAAACATCGCCCGCTGCTCACCACCATCACCGGCTCGCTGCCGCGCCCGCACTGGTTCGTGCACAACCTCGCCGGCCGTCCGTTCTCGCTTGCCATGACCGACCTTGCCTTTCGCGAGCAATATAGCGACGCCGTCGCCGCCTACCTCTCCGATCAGACGCGCGCCGGCCTCGACCTCTTGACCGACGGCGACGCGCGCTGCGATTTGGACCTCGGCGGGCGCTCCTGGTTCGGCTATCCCGCCGAGCGCCTGACCGGGCTCGAGGGTCATCACCTCGGCCGCGGCCGCACCGCCTCCAGCCGCGACAAGGCGCCGGGCGACATCATGTTCGAGGTGCTCGAGGCGCGGGTGCTGCCCAACGTGGTCGCGGCGATCGGACCCGGTCCGCTCGAATACGCCCGCGTCTGGAAGGTCGCGCAGCGCCAGACGCGCAAGCCCGTGAAGTTCGGCGCCATCTCGGCGCAGATGCTGGCAACCGGCCTCAACAACCTCTACTACCGCGGCCGCCGCGAGCTGATCATGGCGCTCGCCGAGGTGATGAACGCCGAGTTCAACGAGCTCGCCGACGCCGGTTGCCCGGTGATCCAGGTCGAGGAGCCGGCAATCCACGGCATGCTCGGCATCGATGACCGCGAGGTCAGCGCCGAGTTCCTGGTCGAAGCCTTCAACCGCGAGGTTCGCGGCCTCGCCGACAAGACCGAGGTCTGGTGCCACACCTGCTGGGGCAATCCCGCGGCGCAGCGTACCGAAACCAGGCGTCGTCGCTACAGTGAGGCGCTCGCCTATTTCGACAAGCTCGAGGTCGATGTCCTCACCTTCGAGGCGGCGGATAATGGCGGTGACGAGCTGGCGAGCTTCGCCGCCGGCATCGCCAGCGGCAAGAAGATCGCGATTGGCGTCGTCAGTCACCGTAGCCTGCAAGTCGAGCGCCCCGACCAGGTGGCAGATCTCATCCGCCGGGCGCTGACGGTGATACCGCCGGAACGGCTGATCATCTCCAGCGATTGTGGTTTCGGGCGGCAAGGCATGAGCCGATTGCATGCCTTCTACAAGATGGTGGCCCTGACGCGCGGCACCAACATCGTGCGGCGCGAACTCGGACTGAGCGAGGCCGACATTCTGGCCGCGGATGGAAAAGGTGCTTTGCTGGCATGAGCAGCGGCCGGCGAGACCCGGTTCGAACTCTTGGCCGACGGCATAGCGGCTCGACGACGGCATCGCCGGCAAGCGCCACCTCAATCTCCAAGTCGACGGCGCGCCGCGCCGTGGCAGGTATTCGCCCCCCCGGCAGCTTGCCGCCCCCGATCGGTAGCAGCTTCTTAACCCGACAGGACGGCGGTGGAGTTATGGGCAGCGTCACTGCGGCCGATGGCGCGGTCGCCGTCCCGCGTTGCTCGCGATCGCCAGGTCCGAGATAGCACACGCGCTGGGTTGGCGACCGTAGCGCCGCAGGTCGCATTGCCAACGGCACCGGAACATATTGCCGCGGCCGCTCGCCGGCGCCACTGCGTCCCCGCACCCATCCAATTGGGTGCCGCAAATGCGCGTTTCCCCCGTTACGCGCCGCCGGCTGCTGGTTGTGGACCGCCCGCCTTGGCGCGTGTCATAGTCCCCGCGCCCAGTTGGGAGCTACCGATCGCAGTCGCGGCCGGCCGCCACCCAAGCCGAGGCAGGCGTGACGGGAGAAGCCGATGTGGAGTCGAAAGTTTAGTCTGACCGCCCTATGCACGGCGCTGCTGGCGTTGGCTTATGCCGGTGCTGCCGCGGCGCAGCAGACCGTGAAGGTTGGGGCGATCTATCCCCTGAGCGGCAATGCGGCAAGCGCGGGCAACTACTCCAAGGCCGCCATCGAGCTCGCCGTCGACATCATCAACAACGACCATCCCGAGCTCAAGGACCTGCCGCTGGCCGCGGGCACCGGACTGCCGCGGCTCGGCGGCGCCAAGATCGAAGTCGTGTTCGCCGACAATCAGGGCACGCCCGCCGCCGGCCAGAACCAGGCCCTGCGTCTGATCACCGAGGAGAAGGTGCAGGCGCTGATCGGCGCTTACCAATCCGGCATCACCGTGACCACCAGCGCCATGGCCGAGCGGCACGGCATCCCGTTCGTCAATCCCGAATCGGTTGCCGCCAATCTCACCGAGCGTGGCTTCAAATGGTTCTTCCGCGTGACGCCGGTTGCCGGAGATTTCGCTCGCGCCTATGCCGATTTTCTCAAGGAGCAGAAGGCGGCCGGACAGAAGGTTGGCAGCATCGCCATCGTCAACGAGAACACCGAATACGGTAACTCGGTGGCCAGCGTCATCCGCGAGATGTTCGGCAAGGAGGGTCTCCCCGTCGTGCAGGTGATCCCCTACTCCGCCAACACCACCGACGTGCAGCCGCAGGTGCTGCAGCTCAAGGAGAAGAATCCCGACGTGGTGATTTTCGTGTCCTACACCTCGGATGCGATTCTCTACGCCAAGACCATGAAGGATTTAAATTGGAAGCCATCAATCATGATCGCCGACGACGCCGGCTTCAACGATCCCTCGTTCGTGAGCTCGTCAGGATCCTTGGTGGAAGGGCTGGTCAATCGCTCCTCGTTCGCGCCCGGCAAGCCGGGTTCGCTCAGCGCCTTGATCAACGATCTCTATAAGAAGAAGAACAACGTTGACCTTGATGACGCCTCCGCGCGCGCCATGCAGGGAATGCTGGTGCTGGCCGATGCCATCAATCGCGCCGGCTCCACCGATGCCGCCAAAATCCAGGCCGCGCTCAGGGCGACCGACCTCAAGGCCAACCAGGTGGTCACCGGCTACAACGGCGTCAAGTTCGACGACAAGGGCCAGAACATCCTGGCCTCCAGCCTGATCACCCAGATGCAGGGCGGCAGTTACGTGCCGGTGTGGCCCAAGGACAAGGCGGCCGGCGAATTGAAGCTGCCCTACAAAGGCTGGTAGGTGACGAACGCGATCTGATTGAGGGCGGCCGCCGCTTGATCGGTTGGGCCGCCCACCCCCAAAGCTCTGCGGCCGGCGATGTCTCTGATAGTTGTGCAAGTGATCGTGAGCGGCCTGCTCATCGGCGCCGTTTATGCGCTGTTTGCCTCGGGGCTCACCCTGATCTGGGGCATGATGAACGTGATCAACTTCGCGCATGGCGATTTTGTCATGCTGGCGATGTACACCGCGTTCATGGTCTGGACCGTGTTGGGTGGCGGTCCCGCCGCCGCGGTACCGATCGCCGCCGTCTTGCTGGCCACGCTCGGGGTGCTGAGCTACTTCCTGCTCGTGCGCCATATCATGAAGGGACCGATGCTGGCACAAATCCTCGGCACCTTCGGACTGGCGCTGTTGCTGCGCTACTCCGCCTTCTGGTACTTCGGCGCCAACTTCAAGACGCTGCCGGACACCATTCTCGGAGCACCGCTGGTGATTGGCGGCATCCGCATCGACGCGCCGCGCCTCGTCGCCGGCAGCGTCGGCCTCCTCGTCACCTTGCTGCTGCACCTGCTTTTGACGCGCTCGGCGCTGGGCAGTCGCATGCTGGCGGTGGCGGAGGACGCGACGGCGGCGCAGCTGATGGGCATCCGGCCCGAGCGCATGCAGGCCGTGGCCTGGGCGCTGGCCGCCGGGTCGACCGGCATCGCCGGCGCCCTGATCGCCACCTTCTTTTATACCTCGCCCACGGTTGGCGAGACCTTGGCGATCGTTGCCTTCGTGACGGTGGCGTTCGGCGGCTTTGGCAGCGTGCCGGGAGCGCTGGTGGCCGGCTTGCTGATCGGCGTCATCGAGGGGCTGTCCGCCTTCTTCATTGGCCCGGTCTATAAGGATGTGGTGGTCTATCTGCTGTTTGTGCTGGTGCTGTGGACCAGGCCGCAGGGCCTGATGGGCAAGGCATGATGCATCGCCGGCTCATGTACGGCACCGTTGCCGCGCTCGTTCTCCTCTACCCCGTGTTATTGTCGAGCGCGCCGGTCTACCAGCGGCTCGGCACCTTGGTGCTGCTCGCCGCCATCGGCGCCTCGGCTTGGAACCTGGTCGGGGGCTATGCGGGCCAGGTTTCGGTCGGCCATGCGGTGTTCTTCGGTACCGGCGCCTACGCCGCAATCGCCGTCTACACGCAGTTTGGCCTGCCGCCGATCGTCGGCGTGCCGGTTGGTGCCCTGATCGCGGTCGTGATCGCGGCGCTGATCGGGGTGCCGACCTTGCGCCTGTCGGGGCACTACTTCAGCATGGCAACCATTGCGGTGGCCGAACTGGTGCGCGTGCTCATCAGCAACTGGGAATGGGTCGGCGGCGCGCAGGGGTTGTCGGGGCCGGCCGTGTCGCGCACCGTCCTCGATCTGTCGTTTACCTCGGCACTGCCCTACTACTACATCTTTCTCGCGGTGTTGGCGGCGGTGCTGTTGGTGACCTGGCGCATCGAGCGGAGCCGGATGGGCTTCTATCTGCGCGCCATCAAGGATTCGGAGCGTGCGGCGCGGTCGCTTGGCGTCGCCGCCGGTCGCTACAAGCTCTACGCCTACATGTTGAGCGCCGGGTTCACCGCCGTCGGCGGCTCGCTCTATGCCGTGATGTTCGGCTTCGTCGACCCGGAATCCGGCTTCGGTATCCTGATCTCGGTGAAAATGCTGATCATGGCCGCGCTCGGCGGCAGCGGCCTGTTGTTCGGGCCGCTGATCGGTGCCCTGATCCTGGTGCCGTTGGAAGAAATCTCCAATAGCCTGCTAGGTGGCAAGGGTGCCGGGCTGACCTTCGTTGTCTACGGCGCCATCATTGTGCTGATCGCGCGCTTTCTGCCGAGTGGCATCCTGGCGCTGCTGCCGGCACGGCGGCCGCCACCAAAACCCAAGCCGCTAGCCGCCGAGCGAGCCCATGCTGCTTGAGGCGCGCAACATCAGCATGGCGTTTGGTGCCTTCAAGGCGGTCGACAACGCCTCGATCGCCATCGACCGCGGCCAAGTGCTGGGGCTGATCGGCCCCAACGGCGCCGGCAAATCGACGCTCTTCAACTGCCTGACTGGCGACCTCAACCCGACCGCCGGCAGCGTACACTTTGACGGCCGCAACGTTACCGAGCTGGCGCCGGAAAGCCGCGCCCGCCTCGGCATGGCGCGCACCTTCCAGGTGCCGCTGACATTCGTTTCGATGTCGGTTTTGGATAACGTCACCATCGGCGCTTTTCTCCGCTGGCCGAAGACTGCCGACGCCCGCGCCAAGGCGCGCGAGGTGATCGAGTTCGTCGGTCTCGGCGCCTTTGCCGATGCGCCGGCCCACAGCCTGGGCACCCCCGGCCGCAAGCGTCTGGAAATCGCTCGCGCGCTGGCGTCCGAGCCCAAGGTCTTGCTGCTCGACGAGGCCATGGCCGGTCTGACGCCCGGCGAGATCCGCACCGCCATCGAGCTGGTGCGCCGGCTCACTGCCGCCGGCATCACCCTGATCATCGTCGAGCACATCATGGAGGTAATCGTCTCCTTGGCGGAGCGGGTGGTGGTATTCCACCAAGGTCAGGTGATTGCCGAGGGCACGCCGGGCGAGGTGACGCGCGACCCGCGTGTTATCGAGGCCTATCTCGGCAAGCGGCATGCGCAACGGTTGAGCGGGGGCGGGGCATGATGCGACCGCTGCTGATCGTCACCGGCCTCGAGGTCCGCTACGGCGATCTGATCGGCGTGGCCGATGTCTCGCTCGAGGTCCCGCGCGGCGAAATCGTGGCGCTGTTGGGATCGAACGGTGCCGGCAAGACGACGACGCTCAACGCCATTGCCGGGCTGGTGGCCGCCAGCCGCGGCCGCATCGAGCTCGACGGTCAGGACATTGCCGGGGTGCCAGCCTACGCCATCGTGCGCCGCGGCCTGGCACTGGCGCCGGAAGGCTGGCGCCTATTCGTGCAGCAGAGCGTCGAGAACAATCTGCTGCTCGGCGCCACCTCGGTTGCCGACCGGACGCGGGTGCCCGGCTTGCTCGAGCGCGTCTATGGCGTGTTTCCGCGCCTGGCCGAGCGGCGGCGCCAGCAGGCGGGAACCATGTCGGGCGGCGAACGGCAGATGCTCGCCGTCGGCCGGGCGCTGATGAGCGATCCCAAGCTGCTGCTGCTCGACGAGCCGAGCCTCGGCCTGGCCCCGACCATCATCGAGACCATGTACGAGACATTTTTGAGCCTGCACCGGGAAGGCCTCACCATCCTGCTCGCCGAGCAGTCGGTCGACCTCGCCTTGGAGGTGGCGGACCATGCCTATGTGCTGCAGGTGGGGCGCAGCGTGCTTGCCGGCAAGGCGAGCGAGCTCGCGACCAATCCCGAGGTGCAGCGCATCTATCTGGGCGTGTGACCGGCGGCAAGCGCGGCCTGCCGAGCTCACGGCCGCTTCTCCGCCGGCAGCGGCACCCCCGCCGCGCTGAAAGCTTCTCGCTGGCGCTCACCGACGCTGGCAAGACTGAAGCCGTCGATGGTGGCATTGAACATGTCGTGCCAATTGAGCTTGGCGCGCAGGTGCAAGAACACACCACCCAGCCCGATGGCGGCGCGGTCCATGAACACGAATTCGCGCGGCACCCGCACCGGACCTTTCTCCTTCAGCGCCTTGTGCACGGCAAACGCCTCTTTGCGCCCATACTGGCCCGGCGTGGTACCATCGGCGATCTCGCGCTCGCGGTCATCGAGCAATGGGCCATAGATGAAACGCGCCCAGATGTTGAGGATATCGATCAGCTCGTTGGAGAGGCCGCCGAACCCCCAGGTCTCGTAGGCGTGCACCACCAACGCCCGCTGATTGCGCAAAAGCCCATGGTAGAGGTCGATCACCCCCTGCACGAACGGGGTCGAGAACGTGCGGATGCAGCCGTAGTCGAGCAGATTAATGCCGGCGGCCGCCGGCACCGGGCCGGTCGCGAACACCGTGTAGTTGCCGAGGTGCGGATCGCCGTGAATGACGCCGTAGTGGGAGAAGGGATACCACCAGGCCCGGAACATGGCGGCCGCAATGGCGTTGCGCTCCGCCAGCGGTGCGGCGGTGTAGTCGAGCAGCCGCCGCCCCTCGAGCCAGGTCATGGTCAGCAAGCGTCGCGTCGACAGCTCTGCCAGCACGCTTGGCACGCGGATCGCTGCGTCGGCGGCGAAGATGCGGGCGTAGAGCGCCGTGTGCCGCGCCTCGAGGGCATAGTCGAGCTCCTCGCGCAGGCGAGCGGAGACCTCGGTCAAAATCTCGGCGGTGTCGATCGCCGGGTTCATGCGGGCGTGCAGCGCGAACACCACCTTGAGCTGATTGAGATCGGCCTCGACCGCCGACTGCATGTCGGGATACTGCAGCTTGGCGGCCAGCGCGCGCCCGTCGTGGGCGCGGGCCCGATGCACCTGGCCGAGCGAAGCGGAGGCGGCCGGCGCCATGTCGAAGGCGGCAAACCGTCGCTGCCATTCGGGACCGAGCTCGGCCAGCATCCGCCGGCGCACGAAGGCGGGCCCCATCGGCGGCGCCTGCGACTGCAATTGCGACAATTCGTTGGCGTACTCGGCCGGCAGCGCCTCGGGGATGGTCGCCAGCAATTGCGCCACCTTCATGATCGGCCCCTTGAGCCCGCCGAGCGCGGCCGCCAGTGCCGCCGCGTTCTTGCTGTCGTCGGCGTCGAGGCCGAACAGACGCTGACCGGCGACGCGCGCGGCCACCGCACCAACATTGGTGCCGACGCGCACGTAGCGCGCGGCGCGCGCCGACAGGCGATTGTGCTCCTCGTCTTTGCCGTCGTTCACGGTTCACGCTCCTCGCCGGGGAATATCGTCGCAGGGACGCCCGACGTCCAGGGGCAGGTGCGTCGAAGCCAGCGCCGCGCTAAGGTCTCCCCATTCAGCAAGTGAGGCGTGGTGCGGCGGATTGGAAGGAGCCTTCGACGCGGGACGGCGGTTGGCGCCAGCGGCTGGCTGCAGCGGCCGGCGACGCGGGCGGTGCTGGCGCTCGGCGTCACCCAGATCGTCGCCTGGGGGACCACGCTCTACGCCCTGGGCGTACTTGGCAGGCCGATCGCAGCGGACACCGGCTGGAGCCAAAGCCTGGTATTTGCCGGCCTGACCATCGCCCTGCTGGTCTCGGGTGCGGTGTCGCCCCTTGTCGGTCGCAGCATCGATCGCCACGGCGGGCAAAAGATCATGGCGGTCGGGTCGGGGTGGATGGCCGCCGGGCTCGTGCTGCTGGCGTTGGTTGAGACGCCGGCGGCCTACCTCGTGGCGTGGGCCCTGCTCGGCGTCTCGATGCGCCTGTGTCTTTATGATGCCGCCTTCGCCGCCCTGGTGCAGGTGACGCCGCGGCATGGGCGGCAGGCCATCTCCTATCTGACCTTGTTTGGCGGCTTCGCCTCGTCCCTGTTCTGGCCGCTGGCCCACCTTCTCAATCAGCACTACGGCTGGCGCGCAACGCTCATCATTTTCGCCGCCATCAACCTGGTGGTGTGCCTGCCCCTCAACTGGCTGGGGCTGGCGCGGCGCGAGCCGGCCATGACACCGGGCGAACCGGCCGCGGCGGTGGCGGCAGCCGAGGCGGCGGCGCTCGCCGGCCCCGCCCGCACCCTGGCGATGTTTTTGTTCAGCCTGATCGTGGCAGCGAGCGCGGTCGTGTTCGGCGCCATGGCGGCGCACCTGGTGCCGGTGCTGGAAGCCTCGGGGCTGGCGCCGGCAGCGGCGGTCAGCATCGCTTCACTCAAGGGGGTGGCCCAGGTGCTCGGCCGGGTCTGGGATCTGACCCTGGCGCGACGCTGGCATCCGATCGATGTCGGCCGGGTTTCGATCGCCTTCATGCCGCTGTCGTTCGCGGTGTTGATGCTGGGTGGCGCCAACACCACGACGGCGCTGGCCTTCACCTTGCTGTTCGGCATCTCCAACGGGCTCGTCACCATCATGCGCGGCGCCGTGCCGCTGGCGCTGTTCGGCGCTCAGGGCTATGGCGCGGTGCTCGGCATCCTTGCCACCCCCTACCTGGTATTGGCGGCGCTGGCACCGGCCGCGTTCGCACTCATTGTCGAGCGCTACGGCACCGGCGCCGGCGAGGCGGTCATGCTGGCCGCCGGCCTGATCTCGCTGGTCGGCATGGAGGCAATGGCATTCTGGTACCGGCGGCACCCCTCGCGCTCGCGCAAGTCGCTCGGCTAAGCCGGCACCGCGGGTTGCAGCCTCGGCTGGCGCGGCGGAATCAGGCGGCGGGAGGCGCCTACACCATCACCTGCGTGCCGACCTCGACCACCCGGTCGCTCGGGATGCGGAAGTACTCGGTTGCATCCTCGGCGCGCCCGGCCAGCCAAATGAACAGCCGTTCCTGCCAGTGCGGCATCTCGGATTTGAGGGTGGTCTTGAGCGAGCGGCGCGACAGGAAGAAGGACGTGGCCGATATGTCGATGTTGAGGTCCTTGCGCCGGCAGTGATCGATGATCTTGGGAACGCTGGGCGTCTCCATGAAGCCATAGTGCGCGACCACGCGGATGAAGGTGTCGGCGACGCGATCGATCTCGATGCGCTCGTGCCGCGGCACCCGCGGGGTATCCTCGGTCTTGATGGTGAGGATGATATTGCGCTCGTGCAGGACCCGATTGTGCTTGAGGTTGTGCATCAGCGAGGTCGGCGCCGCGGTCGGATCGCCGGTCAGGAATACGGCGGTTCCGGGCACGCGATGCGGCGGTTTGGCCTCGAGCTTGCGCACCAGCCATTCCAGATCGGCTTCACCCTTGCGGGTGGCGCGCGACAGCGAGGCGGAGCCGCGAACCCAGGCATAGACGATGAGACAGATGGTGGCGGCCATCGACAACGGCAGCCAGCCGCCGTCCGGGATCTTGAGCACCTGCGCCGCCAGGAAAGCCTGTTCGATCAGCAGCAGCGGCACCATCAGCACGGCCGCCTTCCATACCGGCCAGTTCCAGCAGCGCCAGACCACGAAAAAGGCCATCAGGCTGTCGATCACCATGGTCGCCGTCACCGACAGGCCATAGGCCGCCGCCAGATCGCTGGAGCTGCCGAAGGTGAGCGTCACGATCAAGACGCCCACCAGCAGCAGCTGGTTGACGCGCGGCAGGTAGATCTGTCCGGCGACGCTCTCGGAGGTGTGCTTGATCTGCAGGCGCGGCACCAGCCCCAGCTGGATCGCCTGCCGGGTGAAGGAAAAGGCGCCGCTGATCACCGCCTGGCTGGCGATCACCGTGGCCAAGGTGGCGAGCATGACCATCGGCAGCAGCGCCCAGCTCGGATAGAGCTTGTAGAACGGGTTGGCGATGGCGCCGGGATTGGCCAACAGTAGCGCACCCTGGCCGAAATAGTTGATCACCAACGCCGGCAGCACCAGGCAGAACCAGGCGAGCCGGATCGGCTTGCGGCCGAAGTGGCCGAGATCGGCGTAGAGCGCTTCCGCGCCGGTGACGACCAGGAAGATCAACCCCATCACGGCAAGGCCGATGACGCCGTGCGTTGCCACGAATTCGACCGCCAACACCGGGTTGAGCGCCAGGAACACGCGGGTGTCGTCGATGATGTGGATCAGCCCACCCACCATCAAGGTGACGAACCACACAAACATGATGGGTCCGAAGAACTGCGCCACCATGTTGGTGCCACGCGACTGCACCGTGAACAACAGCACCAGGATGATGGCGGCGATCGGCAACACCATGACATCGAGCTGAGGTGCAACGAGCTTTAGACCTTCCACCGCCGACAGCACCGAGATCGCCGGAGTGATGACGGCATCGCCGTAGAAGAACGCGGCGCCGGCCACCCCCAGCATCAGGATCAGACTGGAGCTGCGGGTGGCGACCGATTGCCCGAGCGCCATCAGCGCGAAGGTACCGCCTTCACCCTTGTTGTCGGCGTTGAGAAGGACGATGACGTACTTCAAGGTGACGATCAGCATCAACGTCCAGAATACCAACGACAGCACGCCGAGCACGGTATCGGCGCCCGCGCTGCCCTGTTCGTTGGCGTGCGACACCGCCTCGCGAATGGCATAGAGGGGACTGGTGCCGATGTCGCCGTAGACGACACCGATTGAGCCCAGCGCCAACGCCCAAAGCCGCCGATCGGTTCGCTCGTGGTCGGTCGCGTGCGTTGCGGCGGCAACTGTTTGTGCCATGGAGGCGTGGTCTTCTCGACTGTGGCCGCTTGCCGGGCGCGGCTTATACACCCGGCGTTGGGCGCACGATAGCCCCGCGCGCTACTTTCGCCAGCGGCGTCGCTTTGGCGTCGCGCCGCGGGCCCACGCCGCCGCCGCTCCGGCCCGCCAACCGCAAGATAATACCCTGATTATATTGCCATTTCCACGCCAGCTGGCGCCACCCGCGCCGCCACCGGGCCGCCGGCACAAAAACCGGCCGGCGCCGGCTCAGGTCGCCAGCGCGGCCGGCCGGCTAGGCCTCGAGCGCCTCGAGCTCGTCGATCATGGTCTCGATCACCGACAAGCCGCGGTCCCAGAAGGCGCGCCCCGAGGCGTTGAGGCCGAAGCCCGCGATCAATTCGGAATAGTGCTTCGATCCGCCTGCCTTCAGCATCGCCAGATACTTGTCGGCAAAATCCGGGTGGCCCTCCCGATAGAGCGCGTAGAGCGAGTTCACCAGACAATCGCCGAAGGCGTAGGCGTAGACGTAAAACGGCGAGTGCACGAAATGCGGAATGTAGGCCCAGTAGTTCTCGTAGCCCGCGCTGAGCTCGATCGCCGGCCCGAGGCTCTCGGCCTGCACCTCAAGCCAGAGCTCGCCCAGGCGTTCGGCGGTGAGCTCGCCCTTGCGCCGTTCCTCGTGCACCTGGCGCTCGAAGCAATAGAAGGCGATCTGGCGCACGACGGTATTGATCATATCCTCGATCTTCTGCGCCATCAGTGCCCGGCGCTCGGCCCTGTCGCGCGTGCCATCGAGCAGCGCCCGAAACGTCAGCATCTCGCCGAACACCGAGGCGGTCTCGGCGAGGGTGAGCGGGGTGGGCGCCAGCAGCGGACCCTGCGGCGCCGCCAGCACCTGATGCACGCCGTGGCCCAGTTCATGCGCCAGCACCATCACATCCCGGGCCTTGCCCTGGTAGTTGAGCAGAATGTAGGGATGCGCCGACGGCACGGTCGGATGCGAAAAGGCGCCGGGCGATTTGCCTTCCCGTACCGGCGCATCGATCCAGGCGCCGGCGAAGAACAGCTTGGCGGTCTGCGCCATGTCTGGGGCAAAGGCGGCGTAGGCGTCGAGCACGATGCGCTCGGCGTCGTGCCAGGGGATCAGCCGGTCAGGCTGGTTGGGCAGCGGCGCATTGCGATCCCAGTAGGCGAGCCTTTTCTTGCCGAGCCAGCGCGCCTTGATGGCGTAGTAGCGGTGCGCGGTGTTGGCGTAGGCGCCGCGCACGGCCGCGACCAAGGCTGCGACCACTTCCGGTTCGACGCGATTGCTGAGATGGCGGCTGTCGGCAACGTCCTTGAAGCCGCGCCAGCGGTCGGCGATTTCCTTGTCCTTGGCGAGCGTGTTGGAGATCAAGGTAAAGAGGCGAATGTTGTCCTTGAACACCTTGGCCAGCGCCTGGGCGGCGGCCTGGCGGCGCTCGCCGCGCGGGTCGAGCAGCAGGTTCAAGGTCGGTTCGAGCGGCAGCGGCTCGCGTGCGCCTTCGACCTCGAAGCGCAGCGCAGTGATGGTGTCGTTGAACAAGCGGTTCCAGGCGCTGCGCGAGGGTATCGCCTTTTCGTGGAACAGACGCTCGAGCTTCTCCTCGAGCTGGTAGGGCTTCTCCTTGCGCAGGTCCGCAAACCAGGGCTGATAGCGGGCGAGCTCGGGCGTGGCGAGCGCGCTGGCCAGGTCTGCCTCGTCGATCTGGTTCAGCTCCAGTTCGAAGAAGATGAGATCGGTGGTGATGGCCGTGATCTTTTCCTGGATGTCGCCGTGGAACTTGGCCTTCTCCGGGTTGGCGGTGTCGGCGGCATAGAGCAGTCCGGCATAGGAGGCGAGCTTGCCAATGGTGTCGCTCAGGCGCTCGTAGGCCTTGATCGCCGCCGCCAGGCGCGCCGGCGCACGGGCCAGGGGCGCGAGCTTGCCCTGGTAGTCCTCTTTGATGCGCTTGGCCTCGGTGGCGGCATCCGCTAGATCGCGGCGCACCGCCTCGCTGTCGGGACCGGGGTAGAGGTCGGAGAGATCCCAGACCGGCATTCGCCCCAACGGTGCGACCGCGGCGGTCGCAGCCTCAGCCTGCCGATCCAACCCGTGTGCTCTACCCGCCATCACCTGCTCCCGCTCGCTGGCCGCCGCTTGCTCAAGCCCCCAGCATCGACTGAAACTGTGTCCGAGCCTTGAAGTGTGTGGGCGCCCCTGTGCCATTTCAAGGCGGCGGCGCCAACGCCAGGGCCCCGGGTGTGCTGCCGGCCGGTCCGGCAGCGGGCAAAAAAGCCTCAAGTCGTCGCCAAAGGCAACGATGCATTTACCGCTGTTGGGCACTGTGGCCGTCTGTGGCCCTCTGTCCCGCGCCCACAGCTCGGCGCCCGCCGGTCCCGGCGGCGCCAGCGGGTGCCCGTGGCCGTTGTTTGCGTAGAGTAACCCGCCGATGCCCAAGCTCGTCCTTGTCGTCGATGACGATCCCGTCCAGCGCCGCGTCCTTGAGGAGGCGATCAA
>DATFXD010000200.1:0-20954 GCA_035258605.1 Hyphomicrobiaceae bacterium
CCATTCAGTGATAGCCGCCGGTCGCCGAAACCTTGCCGCGGAACACCCAGTAGGCCCAGGCCGTGTAACACAAGATCAACGGGATCAGCACCAGGGCACCCACCAGCAAAAATTGGAGACTGGCCGCCGGCGCCGCCGCCTCCCAGATCGTGAGCGAGGGCGGCAGGATATAGGGATAGAAATTGATACCGAGGCCAATGTAGGACAGCACGAACAGCAGTACCGCCGCCAAGAAGGGGGCGCGCTGCCACTGCCGCGACAGGCCGACCAACAACAGCGCGGCGGCGAGCGCGACCAGGATCGGGACCGGCGCGGCGTAAACCATGTTGGGCCAGCTGAACCAGCGCTGCCGAAACAAGGGATCGAGGAACGGCATGATGACGCTGACGAGCCCAATCAGCGCCAGCGTGCCAAGCCCCGTCACCCAAGCCGCGGCGTAAGCCTTTTGCTGCACCGGGCCGTTGGTCTTCCACACCAGCCACGTGGCGCCCAGTAGGGCATAGCCGACGACGAGCGCCAACCCGGTGAGCAGACTGAACCAGCTCAGCCAGTCCCACCAGCCGCCGGCGTAGGCGCGCCCCGCCACCGGGATGCCTTGCACCAGGGCGCCGAGCGCCACGCCCTGGGCGAAGGCGGCGAGCGTCGAACCGGCGGCAAAGGCGCCGTCCCACAACAGCTTGCGGCGGGTAGAGCGAAAGCGGAACTCGAAGGCGACGCCGCGGAAGATCAGGCCCAGCAGCATGCCGGTGATTGGCGCGTAGAGCGCCGGCAGCACCACGGCATAGGCCAGCGGAAACGCCGCCATCAGGCCGCCGCCGCCGAGCACCAGCCAGGTCTCGTTGCCGTCCCAAACCGGCGCCACCGAGTTCATCGCCTGATCGCGCTCGGCGCCGGCGGCAAGGCGCGGGAACAGGATGCCGATGCCGAGATCGAAGCCGTCGAACAGCACGTAGGCCAGCACGGCGAAGGCGATCAGCGCCGCCCAGACGAAGGCAAGATCAAACATCGCTCGCTACTCCCGCCCGCTGGCCTCGCCCAGCGCCGGCACCGGAGTAATGCCGGCGGCGCGCTGCGGCAGGCCGGGGTCGATGTCTGGCTCGTCGAGCTGCGGCGGCTTCAGCATCAGGCGCAGCATGTAGACCGTGCCGGCAGCATACACCACCGCGTAAACGACGATGAAGGCCACGAGCGACGCGGCCACCGCCGCCCGATCCACCGGCGAGACCGATTGCGCCGTGCGCAACAGCCCATAGACGGTATAGGGCTGACGCCCAACCTCGGTGGTCACCCAACCCGCCAGCACGGCGACAAACCCGGCCGGGCTCATCAGCACCGCAAAGCGCAACAGCAAGGTGCTGCCCGTCAACTGGCCGCGGTAGCGCTGCCAGGAGCTCCAGGCGCCGATCAGCAGCATCAACAGCCCGACCCCGACCATGATGCGGAAACTCCAGAACAGGATGGTGGCATTCGGCCGCTCGTCCGGTGGCCAGGCGGTCAGGCCCTTGACGGTGCCGTCCCAGGCGTGGGTCAGGACCAGGCTGCCGGCCTTGGGTATCTCGATCGCCCAGCGCGTGGTCTCGGCCGCCATGTCGGGCCAGCCAAACAGGATCAAGGGTTGGCCGGCGCGGGTCTGCCAATGGCCCTCCATGGCGGCAATCTTGGCCGGCTGATGCGCCAAGGTATTGAGACCATGCAGGTCCCCGGCCACCACTTGCAGCGGCGCCACCAGCGCCGCCATCCACATCGCCATCGAGAACATCAACCGCGCACCGGGGTTGCTGCGGTCGCCTATAAGGTGGAGGGCGCCGATCCCGCCGACCACGAACGCCGTGGTGAGATAGGCGGCGAGCACCATGTGCACGAAGCGATAGGGAAACGACGGGTTGAAGATGATCGACCACCAGTCCGCCGGCACGAACTGTCCAGCGGCGTTGCTGGCATGCCCAACCGGCGTGTGCATCCAGCTGTTGGCGGCCAAAATCCAAAAAGCCGACAACAAGGTGCCGGCGGCCACCATCAAGGTGGCAAAGCAGTGCAGGCCGCGGCCGACCTTATCCATGCCGAACAGCATCACGCCGAGAAAACCGGCCTCGAGAAAGAATGCCGACAACACCTCATAGCCCATCAGCGGGCCAACGATCGGGCCAGCCTTGTCGGCAAAAACGCTCCAATTGGTGCCGAATTGGTAGCTCATCACCAGCCCGGAAACGACGCCCATGCCGAAGCTGATGGCGAAAATCTTCTTCCAGTAGTTGAACACCGCAAGAAACACCGCCCGGCCGGTGATCAGCCACAGCACCTCAAGCACGGCGAGATAGCTGGCGAGCCCGATGGTGAGGGCGGGAAATACGATGTGGAACGACACCGTGAAGGCAAACTGCAGGCGGGCCAGCAGCAAGGCATCAAACAGCATCGGCGCGACCTCCCTGAGCCGCCGGCCCGGGCTCCACCCTGCCGCAGCCGGCAACCCCCCCGTGTCTAACTCGGGCTGGCCCTGCCTGGACCCGCCCTCGGCTGTTTACGCCTTGGCCGATCCGCGCCCATAGGCCACGTCCAGCGCCTCCTCGTCGGTGGCGCCCGTTCCAGGATCGTCCGGCGCCCGTGGCGCTACGAAAATCTTATGCTCCGCCTCCGGCCGGGCGCGACGCGCTCCGGCGCTGGCAAGCCCCGGCGCGGTCGGCGGCGGCAGGCCTTCGCGCGTGCCCGCGCCCCTCGCCACCAGTTCGCCCGTCTTCCCCATCCCGTCGCTGCCGGGGGCGCCGGCCGCGGGCGCGGTGGTGGCCGTGAGCGGGATCGGCGCTGACTGCGGCCCCGAAAGCTCGCTGGCGGGCGGGCGCGGTGCCGCGGGCGCCAGGCGCGCCTCGGGTCCCGCTCCGAGGCCGACCAGCGCCTCGACCTTGGCGGCCAGCAGGGCATCGCCCGGCCGATCGATCGGCTCGACGGGGACGCGCCAGCGAAACGCATCGAGGGCACCGGTAACCGGCGAGGTCGGCGCCCACACGTCGGAAACGATGCCATCGACGGTCCAGGCTGGATCGCGCGGCGCGTTGACCGCCCGTGCCAGCCACTCGCGGACGGCTCCGGCATTGCCGTGCTCTTCGCCCTCGATGCGCGCCATCAAGGTGGCGACGCGCTGCGTCAGCCGGGCACCCAGCAACGGCTCCAGCGCCTGGCGCGCTTCGCTCCACTCGCGTGCTTCGATCGCGGCGATGGCGACGGCGATCGCCGCCTCCGGCTCCTGCGGCGTCAGGCGCCCGAGCTGCCGCACGCGTATCAAGCGATCGCGCGGGCTGTCACCGGGCCGGGCATAGGCGTAGACCTTGGCGAGATCGGGATGCGGCGCCAGACGCCAGGTCTTGAGCAGCACGCGGGCGGCACGCGGCGTATTGCCCCGCGAGGCTAGAATGCGCCCGGCGATGGTGGCGGCGGGGATCAGATCCGGCACCAGCCGGTGTGCCTCGAGTGCCAGCTCAAGGGCGCGCTCCGGCTCGCCGTCCTCGGCCTCTTGTGCCTTGGCGGTGAGCAACACGGCGCGGCGGCGCTGAGCCAGGGCGCCGGCGATCAGGTGTTGCCGCGCGGCGACCGCTAAGGTCTCGAGCGCACCCTGCCAATTATGCGCTTTGCACATCAGGTCGAACAGGGCTTCGACCGGCCAGGCCAGCGTCGCATTGAGGTTTAAAGCGCGCTCGGCGAATTGGCGGGCGGCCTCGGTCTCGCCTTCGCGCTTCGCCTCCAGGTAGAGGCCGCGCAGGCCGAGCTGGGCGGTATCCGGCGAGGCCAGCATGGCTTCGAAAATGCGCCGGGCGGTGCCGCGATCGTCATTGAGCTGCGCCGCCTGCGCCCGCAACAGATGCGTCAGCGGCTCGTTGGGCAGTGACTTGCGTGCCTGCAATGCGTAGCGCGTCGCCAGGCCGCCGTCGCCGGCACCGATGGCGATGATGCCGCCGGAAATGGCATCGAGACCGCGCTGCAGGCGCCGCCGCCGCCGCAGTGCCGCGAGCGCCGCCGGGCTGGCCCACATCTGCCGCAATGCCGACCAGGCCACCAACAGCAAAGCCACGACCAGCGCCACCATGACGACGGCGAGAAACACGCTGGTCTCGACCACGTAGTTCTGCCATTCGATCAAGATCGTGCCCGGGCGATCGGCGAGCCAGTGCAGGCCGACGGCGGCCGCCGCCACCGCAAACAGAAAGAGCAGTATGCGTATCATTGCCGGCGATCCGCCCCGGCCGGCGTGGCCAAGGATTTCTTCAGGGCAGCCTCGGTCTCGGCCAGAGCCTGCTCGATCTGATAGCGCATTTCCACCCGCCGCAGCCAATCCTCGCCGGCAAGCTGCGCCTTCGGCGGCAGTTTCTTGGCCTCGGCCAGGACCTCGCCCAGCCGGTTCTCCTTGAGCGCCGTCTCCATGCGAGCGATGGTCGCCTCCAGGCTCGCGTCATCGGCCGGCTGTCCACGCTTGCGGACCCGCACGATCGACTTGGCGCCGGACAGCAGCCGCTCGAACAGGGATGCATCGGCGGGCTCGGATTCGGCATCGAGCATGGCGTTGGCGACCTTGCGAAACGAGCTCGTCAGCTCGGACAGCGGCGGTGAACCCTCGCGCGCGTAGCGGTCGAACGCCGCCAGATTGAGCCGATCGCCGGCTACACGCTTTGCCGCCGCCAGCTCCGCGGCGAAGCCATCGCCGCGCTCGATCGCCCGCTTCAGGCTCGACAATTCCAATGCCAGCACCAGCCGCGAGGTGTTGGCGGTGCGGTCGGCTTCGGTCTTGACGAAGCCGCTAAGCTCTTGATCGAGGGCCGCCATGCGCCCGGCCAGCGGCGCCACGTCCTCGGCCCTGGCGGTGCGTTCCAGGCCGCGTTCGAGCTCGGCTTTGAGGCCGTCGATCTTGTCTTGCGCGCCGCGCAGCTGGCGCTCGGATTGCTCGAGGCGCTGGGTCAGCTGGCCGGCCTCGGCCTTGGCGCCAGCAACTTCTCGCTCAAATCGTTCGAGCCCGGTGCGCACCACTTCATTGGCCTCGCCACCGCCCGACACCGTGAGCGCGGTAATGGCGTTCTCAAGCTTGGCCACGCGCTCGGCCATCGCCGGGGCGGCGGCATTGGCGGTACCGACCCGCTCTTGCAGCGCCTTGATCTCACCTACCAGCCTGGCGCTGGTCGCATCGAGCGTGCCGGTGGTACGCGCCAACCCCTCGACCCGGCCCGCCAGATCCGCCGTCGTCGCCCGACCGCCGAGCATGCGCTCGAGCGCCGCCACCCGGCTCGTCAGCGCCGGCAGGGCGCGGGTCGCGCTTTCCTCCGTCTCCATCAGACCGCTGATCAAGCCGTAGGCGATGACCGCGACGGCACCGCCGAGGACGCCGGCGGCGAGGTGCGACAGCACGCCGCTCAGCCGGCGCTGTCGGCCTTTGAGCCAGGCCAGGGTTGCCGCGACGCCGGCCCTCGATCCCGGGCCAGCCTTGCCACCCGATCCAGCGGCCGCAGCCGGCTTGGCGCCGATCTCCGTGGCTTTGAGATCGATGGTGGCATAGGGCCGGCTGGGGCCCTTGCCGGTCTCGTCCTTGCTGTCGGCCATCCGTGGTTCCTGAGCTCCGGGACGCGTGGATCCTCAACGCATCGACGCGTGGGCCGACCCTGTCGACAACGCGGCGCCACTTTTACGCGCGCGCCATGGCCCCGGCTAGTCCTCCAATTTTGCCGCGGTCTCGGCAATCAGGGCAAGCACTTCTTCCAGGGTCGGAACCGACGCGGTCAGCACCGCCACCTCGCCCAGCGGCACCAGCCGCCGCGCCACCGCCGCCGACAGGCAGAAGTGCAGCAAGGGTCGTACGCTGGCGGCGAGCGCGTGTTTCGCCACCAGTCTGGCGTAGACGGCCGCGGTGCGCGGCGACAGCAGGATGACGCCATCGATCTCGCCCATCGCCAGCTGTTCGACGACCTCATCGGCAAAGCCAGTCGCCGCCCGCATGCGGTAGACGACAAAGGTTGCGACCCGGAAGCCATGCGGCTCGAGTTCGCCTTTGAGATCGACCGCCAGCTTGTCGCCGGCAAGATGCACCAACAGTCCGGCGGCCGGTTCGAGCACGGAGACGATCTGGGCAATGAGTTCGCGGCCGGTACCGGCGCCGGCCACCACCATCTCAAAGCCAAGCGCGCGCGCCTCGGCGGCGGTTGCCTTGCCGACCGTGAACAGCGGCAGCAGGCGGGCGCGGGCGAGCATGGCGGTCGAACGCAGGGCGCGCAAGGCATTGCGGCTGGTGGCAATCAGCGCCTGCACGCCGTCGAGCTCGATCGCATCCGGTGCCTCGAAGCTGACGCTGAGCAAAGGCTCGACCGTCGCCTCGTGTCCCATGGCCTCGAGCACCGCCTGCAGTTTGATGGCGTCGGGCTCGGGGCGGGTGACGAGCAGCCGCATCAACGGACACTGAGGAAGTTGGGTCCGGCCCGCGCCAACAGCTCCGCGGCCGCGTCCTCGGCCAGGCGGATCGCGTCGTCGCGCGCGCCGTGCCGGCTGGTCTCGTGCCACTCGCGACCATCCGGCGTCAAAATCATGCCGCGGAAAGTAACGCCGGCGTCGATCAGTTGGACGAGCCCGGCGATCGGTGTCCGGCAGGAGCCGTCGAGCTTGGCCAGGAAGGCGCGCTCGGCGGTTACCGCCAGCTCGGTCGCGGCATGGTTGATGGGCGCCAGCAACTCGGCCATGGCGCCATCCTCGGTGCGCCGTTCGATGCCGACGGCGCCTTGGGCGACGGCCGGCAGCATGACGTCGACGGGCAAGGGCGAACTCACCCGATCGTGGAGACCGAGACGGTTGAGGCCGGCCATCGCCAGGATGGTCGCATCCGCCGCCCCGTCGGCAAGCTTCTTCAGCCGGGTCTCGACGTTGCCGCGCAAGGTGTGAACCGCAAGGTCCGGTCTCAGCCGGCGCACCTGCGCCTGTCGCCGCAACGACGAGGTAGCAACAATTGCGGCGCGCGGCAGCTCGGCCAGACTGTTGACGCCGCGGCCGATGAAAGCGTCGCGCACATCCTGACGCGGCAGATAGCAGCCAACCGTGAGCCCGGGCGGCAGCACGGTCGGCATATCCTTCATGGAATGCACGGCGATATCGATGTCACCGGCCAAGAGCGCGTCTTCGATCTCCTTGGTGAAGAAGCCCTTGCTGCCGCCCACCTCCGCCAGCGGCCGGTCCTGGATGCGGTCGCCGGAGGTGCGGATCACCAAAATCTCGTAGGCATGGGTGTCGGGGCCGTGCGCGGCGACGAGCCGCGCCTCCACCTCCCTGGCCTGCGCCAGGGCCAGCGGCGAGCCCCTGGTGCCGATGCGAACCCTGTTCTCTTGCACGGTGCGTGGTTCCGGTGCTAGGCGGACCCGGTCGGAATGGGCCGCCAACCAGCCTCATAGCAAGGACGCGGCGCTAGCGCCACACATGCCGATGCCATCGCAGCCAGCCAACACCACGGCCGCGCCGCACCAGGCGCTGGTGCTCGGCATTGAGACGAGCTGCGACGAGACCGCGGCCGCGGTCGTGGCGCGGGCATCCGACGGCAGCGGACGCATCCTCGCCAACGTGGTGCGCGCGCAATGGGAAGAGCACATGAGCTACGGCGGCGTGGTGCCCGAGATCGCCGCCCGGGCGCATGTCGAATGCCTCGATCAGATCATCGCCGAGGCCATGGCCGAGGCCGGGGTCGCGTTTGGCGACCTCGAGGCGGTGGCGGTGACGGCGGGGCCTGGCCTGATCGGCGGCCTGTTGGTCGGGGCGTTGACGGCCAAAGCCATCGCCCTGGTGCACGGGCTCGACCTGATCGCGGTCAACCATCTCGAAGCGCACGCCCTTACCGTCGGCCTTACCGACGGCTTGCGGCCACCCTACTTGCTGCTCTTGGTTTCCGGCGGCCACACCCAGCTTTTGATCGTGCGTGACGTCGGCCGCTATCAGCGGCTCGGCAGCACCATCGACGACGCGTTGGGCGAGGCCTTCGACAAGACCGCCAAGCTGTTGGGACTGGGTTTTCCTGGCGGACCGGCGGTCGAGGCGGCGGCGGCGCGCGGACGACCCGGCCGATTTCAGCTGCCGCGGCCGATGCTGGGCCGCCCCGAGGCGCATTTTTCGTTTGCCGGCCTCAAGACCGCGGTGCGGCATCTGGCGTTGAGCCTGGTGCCATTGCGGGACCAGGACATCGCCGACCTGTGCGCCGAATTCGAGGCGGCAGTCGCCGACAGTGTCATCGACCGCGTCGGGCGGGCGATGGCGCTGACCGAGGCGATCGAGGGGCCGGGCCGCACGCGCCACCTGGTGCTCGCGGGCGGTGTTGCCGCCAACGCCCGGCTGCGCACGGCACTCGCCGACGTCGCCCGACGCTGGGGCTACCAACTGAAGGTGCCGCCGCCGCAGCTCTGTACGGACAATGCCGCGATGGTGGCCTGGGCCGGCGCCGAGCGGCTGGCGCGCGGGCTCACCGATGGCCTCGACTTCGAGGTCCGCGCCCGTTGGCCGCTCGATCCCGATGCGCCGGCGGCGCTGGGTGCGGGCAAGCACGGCGCCAAGGCCTGACGCGGCGCAGCCCTCGAGCACCGAGCTTGGTCGGCCTTAGCGCTCCGGTAAGCGCTCGGTCGGCACCAGGTCGAGCAGGGTAACGCGACCGGCCTCGCGCAGGACGCGAACGCGAACGCGTTTGCCGATCTTGCTGCCGTCGAGCACGCGCGCAATGTCGTCGATGCCGGTGACGGTGTCCTGATCGAGCGCCAGGATGACGTCGCCGGGCGTCAGCCCCGCGGCTTCGGCCGGGCTGCCCGCTTGCACCTCGACCACGCGTACACCGGCCTCTTGGCCCAGGCCAAGCGCCACGCGTAGGCGCTGCGGCAGGCTCACCTGATCGCCGGCAACGCCCAGCTTGGCGCGGCGCACGCGGCCGTGCTGCAAAATTTGCGTGATGACGTGTTGGGCGGTGTTGGCGGCGACCGAAAAGCAGATCCCCTGCGCGCCCATGATCACCGCGGTATTGACGCCGATCACCTGCGCCCGGGAATTGACCAGCGGCCCGCCGGAATTACCCGGGTTGAGGGCGGCATCGGTCTGGATCACGTCACCAATCAGGCGGCCATTCTGCGCGCGCAGCGAACGGCCGACGGCGCTGACGATGCCCGCCGTCACCGTCGACTCAAAGCCCAGCGGATTGCCGATGGCGATCGCGATCTGGCCGGCTTTGACCAGCTTGGAATTGCCGAGCCGCACCGCCGGCAAGCGGTCATTGGTTTCGGCGCGCAACAGCGCGAGGTCGGTGTCGGGATCGCGACCCAAGATCCGCGCCGGAAACCGGCGCGCGTCGGTGGTGGCAAGCTCGATGGCGATGGCGCCCTCGACCACGTGATTGTTGGTCAGCACCAGGCCGTCGGGCGATAAGATGCTGCCCGAACCGGCGCCCTCCGTTCCATGCCCCTGGCGCGCGCCTCTGACGCGCACCTGCACGACCGAGGGCGACACCTCTTCGACGACGCGGACGACGGCGCTTGAATAGGCGTCGAGCAATTCATCTTCCGTGCCGGGGCGACGGTCGGCGTCGGCCTCGCCCTCAGACTTGCGCCACAGCTGCATGTGGCCACCTCCCAACTGACTGTGGTCCCCGCGACGCGATCGGTGGAAAGATATGCGATCGGTGAAGATATATAGGAATGAGATTGCGTCGCGGGAGGGGCACTCACCGCTCCCCAGGCGTCGGCGGACGGCTTGGTCGCCGCGGACCGCCGGCAACCCGCCGGCCCTGGCCGGCTGCCCACCGGCCGCCAAAGCTTGCCGGGGACGCGTCCCCCGATGACCCCCAAAATCGAGGTTGAGGGTGGTCGGGCAAGGTCGCCCTGGCCGAGGTGGTTGTGTCGTGGGGGCGCGGTCGGGGCGCGCCTGGGCGCGCGCCCCGCTGCGGGTCAGGCCAGACTGCACAAGGTGGCAGCGCTCGACTTATCGTGGTTGGGCGGGGCGTCCTCGACATTGAGCGATTTGACCACGCCGTCCTCGACGATCATCGAATAGCGCTTGGAGCGAATGCCCAGGCCGCGGGCGGACAGGTCGATATCGAGACCGACTTTCTTGACAAACTCGGCGCTGCCGTCGGCCAGCATCAGGATCTTGCCGTCGGCCTTGGAATCCTTGGCCCAGTTGCTGAGCACGAAAATGTCGTTGGTCGACGTGCAGGCAATGGTATCGAAGCCTTTTTTCTTCAGTTCGTCGTAATTGGCGACAAAGCCGGCCATGTGGTGCTTGTGGCAGGTCGGCGTATAGGCGCCGGGCACCGCAAACAGGGCGACCTTCTTACCCCCGAACACCTCGGAAGTTGTGCTGGGCTTGGGACCGTCCGCCGACATCGTCATGAAGGTCGTGTCGGGCAGCCGGTCGCCGACCTTGATCGTCATGGCTCATCCTTTCCTCAAATGCTCTAAGGGGAACGTTTCGCAGGCGCGACCAACTTAGGCGCTAGCGCCAGGCTCGCCAAGGCCGCCGCTACTCGACCGTCCAGGCAACTTCGCTCGCCCCGGCGTCGCTGACGAGGGTAAAGGTCAAGGTCTTGCCTTTGAGCTCGGCGGCGCTGGTCTCGCGCGAAAGATCGATACGGAAGCGCACGACCCCATCGCTGCCGCCCGGCGCCTTTTGCGCCATCGGCAGGAAAAAGCCCTCCGGTGCATCGACGAAGAGATCGGCGCCGGCGGCGCCGCCCGGAAACTTGGCCGCGACCTCAAGGCCGGGGGTGGCACCGTCGAGCTTGGCCACCACCCCAAGCAATTTCGGATCGCCGGCGCGCTGGCCGTCGGGCGTGCGCGGCACCCGCGCCTCGGCGGCGGCGATCAGGGGAGCCGGCGCCCCGGTGATCAGCGCCGGCGGCACCGTCAAGTCCATTGACGCCTGCGCCGGAATGCAGATCTCGCGGCAAACGGCAAACTCGAGTGCCAGCCGCAGATCGACCGGTTTGGACGCCGTCTGCGGGGTAATTTCGATCGGAAACAGCACCGATGTCTTGTAGCCGATCATCTCGGCGGCCGGGTCGATCAGCCGGATCGGCGCCGGATAGTGTACCTTGATCGATGCCGTATTGGCCGAGCCCGACCAGTCGAAGTTTGGCGGAACGCCGGCCTCGCCGGGATTGCGCCAATAGGTCTTCCAGCCGGGGTCCATGTGGATTTCGACCCCTGCCAGGAACGATTTTCCGCGCTGGGCGGCATCGGCACCTGCCAACAGCCGCACCCGCGCGCCTTGCGCCTCGACCCACGGCGTGGCGGCGGCCGGCGCCTCGGCCTCGGCGCCCGCCAGTGCCCCACACCCCACCCCGGCGAGGAGGGCCAGGCCAGCAAGCAAATGGCTACGGTTCATGCCGCCTCACACATTGGCTGAGCTCACAATGGAGAATTCTATGCCACTCAATATCAACGCCAAACACAAGAGTCCTCGATTTTAGCGTGACCGCGTCGAGCCCCTTCACAGCCCCACCTGTGTGGCGCTAGTCTTCCCGCATGCGCACGCCCAGACATCGCAAGGATCTCCAGGCAAGGTATCTGGATGGACAGCTGCTGGTGGCCATGCCGCTGATGACCGACAAGCGTTTTCAGCGCTCGGTGATCTATCTGTGCGCCCACTCCGACAAGGGCGCCATGGGACTGATTGTCAACCAAAGGGCGCCCCATATCAGCTTCCAGGAGCTGTTGGGGCAGCTCAATATCTCGACCCGCGACCCCGAGCGGGCCACCAGCGAGCTGATCGACATCAGCGTCCATGTCGGCGGCCCGGTCGAGACCGGACGCGGCTTTGTGCTGCACAGCTCCGACTACTATGCCGCCGATTCGACGCTGGCCATTGACGAGACGGTGTCGTTGACGGCCACCGTCGACATCCTCAAGGCAATGGCCACCGGTCGCGGACCGGGTCGCGCCATTCTGGCGTTGGGTTATGCCGGCTGGCGCGCCGGCCAGCTCGAAAGCGAGATCACGGCCAACGGCTGGCTGCATTGCCCTGCCGATCCGGAGCTGTTGTTTGATTGCGCGCTCGACCAGAAATACGAGCGTGCCCTCTCCAAGATTGGCATCGATCCCTCACATCTCGTGAGCGTCGCCGGCCACGCCTGAAGCGCACCAGGTTCTGTGCCGCCTCAAACCCCGTCAGCTTTGCGCGGTGGTTCCTTGCCGTTTGCCGCCGCGTCCGACTTCACCACCTCGCGCGGCACCGGGGGTTGGTTCTGGCGGCCGGCAAGGCGGGCCAGGCTTTCGGCGATGGCGGGCGGCAAGGTCGAGAAATCGGCACCGGCCGGCCGGCCGTTGGCATAAGCCGGGGGAGCGGTGGGGGCCGGACGCGGCGCCGCCGCAGCGCTGCCGCGCGGCAACGGTGGTGGTGGCAACGGGGGCAGGGGTGGCGGCGGAGCCGCCGCTGGCCGTTCCTCGCGCCGGGCGGCCGCGACCGGGGGTTGGACCGGTGGTGCGGTGCGCGGTGGCGGCGTCGGATTGGCACGCGGTGGTGGCGGGGCAGGCGCCTTGGGTGGTGCTGCGGCCACCGGCGGCGGGCCGCCGCGCATGGGTTTGGGCGGCGCCGGCATCGGCATCGCGCCCCGACCGCCACCAGCCCGGCTGCCGGGCGGCGGCACGGGGACAGCCCCCGGGCGGGCAGGGGGCAGCGGCGGTGGCCGGCGCTCGCCCTCCCGCCCACGAACAGGGGCAGGGGCCACCACTGGCATTTTGCGCGGCTGCGGTGGCGCCGCCGGTGGCCGCGGCAGCAACGCGCGGGGCGGCGCGGCCGCCACCGGTGCCGGCGGCAGGACCGGCGCGGGCTCGAGCGCTGGTGCGTCCTCCGCCGGGCGCTGACGGCGGCGGAACAGCGTGCCTTTTTTCTGGCGGCGTTCGACCTTGCGCGCAGTTTTGACCAGCTGCATCACCTCGCGCTCCGACAGCGCCTCGCCAAAGTAGGGCCCTTGCCCATACTCGCAGCCGATGGCCCGCAGGAAGGCCACGTCCTCCTCGCTTTCGACGCCTTCCGTCACCACCGTCTTGCCAAGCTCGTGGCACAGCGCAATGACCGAGCGCAAGATCACCGAGCCGCTGCCGTTTTGCGCCCCGGCCTGGATGAAGGCGCGATCCACCTTGACCGCATCGAAGGTGAATTGGTTGAGGTAGGAGAGCGAGGAATAGCCGGTCCCGAAGTCGTCGAGCGACAGGCCGGCACCGGCATCGGCCAGCTGCGCCAGCAAGTTCGTGGCCTTCTCCGGGTTGTCCATGACCAGCGCTTCGGGAATCTCAAGCCGCAGCGAGCCCTTGGGCACCACCGCCCGCGCCAGCAGCCGGCGCACCTCCTGGGCAAGCTCGGGACGAAACAGCTGGCGGCTGGTGATGTTGATGCCAACGTAGAGCGGCAGCTCGGGGCGCGGCAGTTCCTTGTGCCAGCGCGCGACCTCGCGCAGGCCCTCGGTTAAGGCAAACGAGCCGAGCCCGACGATCAGATCGCTATCCTCCGCGATCGGCATGAATTGACCGGCATCGAGCGTGCCCTGCGCGGGGTGATCCCAATAGAGCTGCGCCTCGAAGCCGGCCAGCACCTCGGTGGCGAGATAGAACACCGGCTGATAGACGACCCGGATCTGCTTTTTTTCAATCGCGCGCCGCAGCTCGGCATCCAGCGCAACACGACCGTCCTTGTCGGCCCGCATCTGCACGCTGAAGATCTCGATCCGATCCGTGCCCAACCGCTTGGCGCGATACATGGCGATCATGGCCTCGCGCAAGAGTTCGGCGGGATCCTCGTCGGGCCCGTCGTAGAGCGAGATACCGATCGAGGCCGTGAGCACGATGTCCTGCCCGGAAATGTCGATCGGGGCGCGCAGCGAGCGGCGCACCTGCTCGGCAAGAATCGCAAGCTCGCGCGGCTCGGACTGATTGAGCAACAATAACGCAAACTGGTTGCCCCCGACCCGGGCCAAGGTGTCGTTGGGTCCGAGATGGCGCCCTAGGCGCCGGGCAACGGTCAAAAGCAGGCTGTCGCCGACCACCGGGCCGTGCGCCGCGTTGACGGCGCGAAAGCGGTCGAGATCGATGAACAACAGCGCCGGGCGCACCAAAGGCTCGAGCGTGGCGCGTTTGGCGGCGATCGCCAGCCGATCGAGGAACAGCTCGCGATTGGGCAGGCCCGTCAGGCTGTCGTTGACGGCGTCGAACATCAACCGTTCCTGCGCCCGCTTGCTGTCGGTGACCTCGCGCATCAGCCCGACGTAGCGCAGCTGCCGGCGATCGGAGACCGGCACGCTGGCCGCCTCCAATTCGAACCAGCGATAGGAGTTGTCGGCATGCCGCATGCGGAAATCGAGCCGCATCTCGCCACCGGGATGCTCGCGCACCGACCACATCAACACCTTGAGCCGCTCCGCGTCGGCGGGATGCATGTGGCGCAGGAACTCGGTCGTGCGGGCCGACAGCGTGCCGGCCTTCAGGCCCAAAATGGCCTCGACCACCGGCGACAGCTTGATCTCGTCACGGCGCGGGCTCCATTCCCACACCGCCGCCCCGGCGCCATCGACCGCCAGCGAGCGCAGCTTCTCGTCGTCGGGCTGGGCCCCGTACAGCGGTTCGAACGAGCGGAAGGCATATTGCGTGACGGTGAACCCGATCAGCACGACGATCAGTACCAGCCCGGCGGACAGTCCGAACACCACGATCTCGCCCGCCAATCGGCCCGTGAACGTGGCGCCGGCGCCGAACAGCCACACCATCAGCAGCATCCAGCTCGGCACCAGCGACAGCGCCCGATCCTGCCCGCGCAATGCCAGAAAGAGAATGAGCCCGGCGCCGACGCAGCCAATGGCGATACTCGACAGCCGTGCGAAGGTCGCCGCCAGCCGCGGATCGAGGAAGGCAACGGCCACCAGCACGAGTTGCGCCGCCATCCACAGCGCCAGCAGCGAGCGCACGAAGCCGTGCCAGGACGACAGCCGCAGGAAGGTATAGAGAAACACCAATAAGCTGCCGGCCATGGCGGCCTCGGCCGCGGCCCGGTACTGCGCCGTGTCCTCGGGCCGCATGTTGAAGAGTTTGTGCCAAAAGCCGAAGTCCACGCACAAATAGGCCAGCACGCACCAGGTAAAGATCGCCGCGGTGGGGAAGATGGCCTTGTGGTTGGCGGCAAACACCACGGTCAGAAAGATCGCCAGCAACCCGGTAATGCCCAACAGGATGCCATTGAAGAGCTGGCGGTCGCGGGCGCGCTGCTCGTACTCGACGGGTTTCCAGAGATAGAGACGGGTGAACCGGTCGGACAGGAGCTCGGCGGCAAAGGTGACCGTCTGCCCGGGCTCGACCGACAGCCGGAACACATCGGCGCGGTCGTTCTTGATGCGCTCCGGCACATAGCCGAGCGAGGGCGTAACGGCGTCGATGCGCCGGGCGTCGAGACCGGGCCAGACCACGCCGGAACCAACGGCGCTGTAGCGGTCGGCGACCAGCCAGCGCTCGAGCGTCTTGTCGGTCGGATTGTTGATCGCGAACACGAACCAGCTCGGGCTGGTGCCCGGCGTCACCGCGCGCACCGACATGGTACCGGCGGTGCGGTCGGCGCCCGGCGCGGTTTCAATCCGCAGGTTGTCGCCCCGCCCCTCGTAGGCTTCACCGAGCCCGGTGATGTCGACGCGCTCGACCTCGGTGTCGATTTCGATCGCCTTGATGGCGGCGGCGGCCGGAGCCAAGGCAACGACGGCGACCAAGGTGGCAAGGCACAGCCACAGCGCACGCAGCCCACCGCTGCCGCGCCCCTTGGCTTGCCCTCTTAGCCCCGTCGTCATCAGCCCCCTGCGCCCTCCTAGCCGCGCCCATCGTCTTGCAGCAGGGCGTACACATCGTGGTCCTGCCAGACGCCATTGATCTTGAGATAGCGGCGAGCACGCCCTTCGCGCTCAAACCCGACTTTAGCGAGGACGCGCGCCGAGGCGACGTTGTGGGGCAGACACGCCGCCTCCAGGCGATGCAGGCCCAAGACCTCGAAGGCGAACGGCAATATGGCGCGCACGGCATTGGTCATGTGCCCCTGCCGGGTATGGCTGCGGCCGATCCAGTAGCCGACCGAGGCGGCCTGGCATACCCCGCGCCTGACATTGCTCAAGGTCAGACCACCGAGCAGCGTGTCATCGTGGCGAAAGATAAAGAAGGCGTAGCCCTGGTCCTCGCGCAGTTCGCGCTGGTACTGGCGCAGGCGTCGCCGGAACGCCGAGCGCGCCAGCTCGTCGCGCGCCCACTGCGGTTCCCAGCTGACGAGATGCTCGCGGCTTTGCGCGCGCAATTGTGCCCAGGCCGCATAGTCGGTCATGGTGGGATGGCGCAGATAGAGATCCCGGCCGCGGACTTCTTCGGCATCGATCCCCGTCGAGGCACGCAAGAATGCCATTCATTCCCCCTTGAGAGCCACGCTTTGGTTCGCGAGCTTCATTCCGTCAACGCCAGGATCCCGCACCCGCTCAGCCGGCCCCTAAACCTTCGGCCAAGCGCGCATAATTATCGCCTTTGCGGCCGGCACCGACAATAGCCACCGACGGCTGGGTGCCGGTCACCAGTTTCGCCGCCAGCGCCCGCACGGCGTCGGGGGACACGTTCTCGATCCGCTCGACCAGCTCTGGGGTGTCGATCAGGCGATCGAACAGCAACAGTTGCCGCGCCATTTGTTCGGCGCGCGCCGAGGAGCTTTCCAGCCCCATCAACAGGCCGGCCTTGAGTTGGGCCTTGGCACGGGCCAGCTCCGCATCGGTCGGCCGCTCGGCGGCGGCGCGTTTGAACTCGGCACCGACCACGTCAATCAACTCGCCCAGCATTTCCGCTCCCGTTGCGGCATGCAGGCCGAACAGGCCCGAATCCGCCAGCGCCCAGCAGCTTGAATAAATGGCATAGCACAGGCCTCGCCGTTCCCTCACTTCCTGAAACAACCGAGATGACATGCCGCCGCCGAACAGGCCCGAAAACACCTGCGCGGTGTAGAACTCCTCCTGACGATAAGACGGGCCGGGGAAGGCCAGAACCAGGTGACTCTGCTCGAACGGCTTTGGCGACGTGCGCGTCCCGCCCGTGTAGCGCGCGGGCTCGAATCGCCCGCTGTCGCCGCCATTCATGCCGCCGAATAGGGCCTCAACGTGGCGCAGCAGCGCCCCATGCTCGACCTTGCCCGCTGCCGCCAACACCATGCGCGAGGCGCCGTAATTGCGCTTGAGAAAGGTCCTGAGCTCGCCCGCCCCGAACCGCGTCACACTCTGGGCGGTGCCGAGGATCGGCCGGCCGATGGCCTGATCTGGAAAGGCCGCATCCTGCAGCATCTCATAGGCGATCTCGTCGGGACTGTCGCGGGTGGCGGCGATTTCCTGCAGGATCACTTCACGCTCGCGGTCGAGCTCGTCGGCGGCGTAGCGCGGCAGTTGCAAAATGTCGGCCAGAATGTCGAGCGCCAGGCCGATGTCGGCCTTGAGCACGCGCGCGAAATAGGCGGTGGTCTCCAGGCTGGTGGCGGCGTTGAGCTCGCCGCCGACCGCCTCGATTTCCTCGGCGATGTCGCTGGCGCTGCGCCGCTCGGTGCCCTTGAACGCCATGTGTTCAAGCAGATGTGAAATGCCGTGCTCGGCGATGCTCTCGTGCCGGGCGCCGGCGGCGACCCAAACCCCGAGCGAAACCGTCTCCACATGCGGCATGTGATGGGAGACCACGCGCAATCCGTTAGGCAATCGCGTCAGTTCGGTTGTCATGTCACTGGTCCCCAGGCCGCCTCGGCGCAGCGCTTGACGAAGCCCTTAACCGCGCCGAGATCGTTGGCCATTGTGGTGATGCGCTCAGGATCCGACAGCAGCGAGGCCAGCCGCGCCGGCAGCGCCGGCCGCTGCCCGGTGATGGCCTCGATGGCATCGGGAAACTTGGCGGGATGGGCCGTGGCAAGCGCGATCATGGGGTGCCGCGCGCCGGTTGCCGCCTGCGTCCGGCGCGCCGCCACCAGCGCGCAGGCGCTGTGCGGATCGATCAGGTAGCCACTCTCCGCCTTGACGCGTCTGATGCAGTCGCCGACCGCGGCCGCATCGACCCGTTCGGCGACGAAGTGGCGGCGGTAGGCGGGCGCCGCCTCGCCCAAGGCGAGCGCGCCCTGCTGCCTCAACGCGAGCATCTGTTGGCGCACGCCGGCCGCATCGCGTCCGCTCGCCTCATAAAGAAAGCGCTCGAAGTTGGAGGAGACCTGGATATCCATCGACGGCGAGGACGTCGCCACCACCTGCGAGGGGGCGTAGATGCCGCTGTTCCAGGCGCGATAGAGAATGTCGTTCTCGTTGGTGGCAATCACCAGCCGCTCGGTCGGCAGCCCCATGGTCTTGGCGGCAAAGCCGGCAAAGATGTCGCCGAAGTTGCCGGTGGGCACGGCAAAGCCCACGGGCCGCGCCGGACCGCCGAGGGCAACAGCGGCGACGAAGTAATAGGTGAGCTGGGCGACGATGCGCGCCCAATTGATGGAATTGACGGCGGCCAGCTGCAGCCGATCGCGGAAGGCAAGGTCGTTGAACATCGCCTTCACCAGCGCCTGGCAATCGTCAAAGGTGCCCTCGATCGCCAGGGCGTTGACGTTGGCTTCGCGCGCCGTCGTCATCATGCGCCGCTGCACATCGGAGATCCGACCGGCGGGGAACAAAACCACGGCGTTGACGCGCTCAGCGCCGCGAAACGCCTCGATGGCGGCGCCGCCGGTATCACCCGAAGTGGCCACCACCACGGTGACGCGCGCCCCACGCGCAGACAGAACCTGGTCCATAAGCCGGGCCAGGAGCTGCATCGCCACGTCCTTGAACGCCAAGGTCGGCCCGTGGAACAGTTCCAAGACCCACACGTTGCAATCGATCTGCCTGAGCGGCGTCACCGCCGGGTGGCCAAAGCGGCGATAGGCATCACGCGCGATGGCGGCGACTTGCGCCTCATTGAGATCGCCACCGAGGAAGGCACCGAACAGCGCCGCGGCCACCTCGTGAAACGGCTTGCCGGCGAACTCGGCGATGGTCGCTGCGGCAAGCTCGGGCCAGCTGGCGGGCATATAGAGGCCGCCGTCGCGGGCGAGGCCGGTAAGCAGCACGTCGGCAAACCCCAAACTGGGCGCCTGGCCTCGGGTCGAGATGTAGCGCACGCCGTTCCTTCTTTCCCGGATCGACGCGGGCTGAGCCTGCGTCCGGCCGAAATCCTATGCTGCTGGCGCACCCCTTAACAAGGCAAAGCGCCGGTCCTACCCTCACCGTGGGTCGGGCCCCGAATTTGGGGCCGCGCCGAGGCGGAGCCGGGCCCGCGCAAACGACAAATAAACAGCGATCAGTGTCAGCGCCAGACCAAACCAGGTGAGTGCATAGCCGAAATGCCGGTTGGGCAGATCGAGCCGCGTCACCCCGCCCTGCGGCAGACCCCCCGGCGGGGCCGGCGCGAGGTCGGCCTCCAGGCGGAACGGCAGGGTCGCGGGCACCGGCGCGGCGAACGTGGACGCGGTCATGGCGGCAAGGTCGGGCCAGTAGAAGAGGTTGTGGGCGGTATCGTTGAGGGGGGTGAAGTGCCCCGGCGCGCCGATTTGGCGAACGAGGCCGGCCACCTCGACCTCGCCCTCTAGCGTACCTGCCGCGCGCGCCTCCCGGCCCCGATGGGCGTCATCGACCCAGCCCCGGTTCACCCACAGGATGCGACCCGGCGCGATTTCGAGCGGCGTATAGACGTGCCAGCCCAGGCCCTCGGGGCGCGGCGCGTAAAGATAGCGTTCCTTGTCGTGGAGAAAGCGCCCGCGTGCCCGCGCGTGTAGATAGTTTACATCCTCGCCCGCCTGCCAGCGGCGCTCGACGGCGGCGAGCGGCACCGGAGCCGCCGTCACCCGCGCCGCGATCTGGGCCAACAGCGCCTCCTTCCATTGCAGCCGCTCCAGCTGCCAGATCCCAAGCCCGATCAGCAGGAGGAGGGCGCCGGCAGTCAGGGCCGAGGGCCACGCCAACCGCGCTTGTCGCAATCGTTGCCACATGGCCCTTATCAGCGGGCGCTAAAGCGCCCCTCTTCGGCCTTGTGCTTGTACTGGAGGCCGATCAAGGTCGCCTTCAGGACGCGCAGCAGCCCGAAGGCCAGCGCCGGGGTCGCGACCCCCAACAGCACAAAGGTGAGCCAGAGCGGCGCGTGGAGCTTGAATTCGAGCAGCAAGGCGCCGCCCAGCACCAGAACGCCCAGGATGAAGATGGCAAATACCGCCGGTCCGTCGCCGGCGTCGGCAAAGGCATAGCTGAGGCCACAGCGGCTGCACCCGGCGCGCAGGGCGAGCCCGCGCTCAAACAACGGCCCCACGCCACAGCGCGGGCAGCGGCCCTTGAGGCCGCTCAGGAACGGGGAAGGCGCGGGAGGCGGGGCATCGGCCATGGGCGCGTCTCAAGGGCGTGACTGGGCATTACATGCGTCCCAGCGGCCGCCTTCTCAAGCCCCCAAAAGGGCGGAGCGGCCACCGGTTGCTCGGCGGCGCCTGCTCGTGGCGCCTGCTGATGGCGGAGCGCGCCCAATCGCCCCTGATCGGCACAGCCATGGGCACCCGCCCAATGCCCCGCCAGCGCACCGGATCAATGCGCCAGCGGCGTGCCCGCACCCCACACGTAGATGCACAAGAACAGGAACAACCACACCACGTCGACAAAGTGCCAGTACCAGGCCGCGGCCTCGAAGCCGAAGTGCTGCTTGGGCGTGAAATGGCCGGCCAATGCCCGAAACAGGCACACGATCAGGAAGATGGTGCCGATCAGCACGTGGGCGCCGTGGAAGCCGGTGGCCATGAAGAAGGTCGAGCCATAGATGTGGCCCGCATACTGGAAGCCGGCGTGGGCATACTCGTAGGCCTGGCAAACCGTGAACATGATGCCGAGCACAATGGTGACCACGAGGCCCCACTTGAGGCCACGGCGGTCATTGTTGAGGAGC
>DATFXD010000201.1:0-62685 GCA_035258605.1 Hyphomicrobiaceae bacterium
CCGCCGTTGCCATTGGGGCCACCGGTGGTCGGGATCGAGGCATCGATGTTGATCTTGTCGCGCCGGGCAAGGGTCGTGCTCCAGCGGTAGTCGTAGAAGGTGCCGGGGAAGTGGTGCACGTTGGCGGCACCATCGCTTTCCGCACCGTTATGCGCGTTGTGGAAGTGCAATTGATGCTGGTTGCGCCCAAAGCCGCCGTTCTGGGTACGATCGACCGGCAAATTGTTGTAGATGCGGGTAATGATCGGCTCGCCGTAGCGACCCTTGACCAGCGGTGGCGGCAAGGTTCCCGACGGCGTGTCGAAGTCGGTGTGGCCGCGGGCGTAGGTCCACACCGCGGTTGGCTCCAGGAATGGGGCGCTGCCGTTATTGGGGCCGAAGAAGTTTTGCCCCGGCGCCACCTGCGACAGGGAGAAGACGTAGCCGACCTTGGGGAAGAACTCGTCCCAGCGCTGGTGCGCGAACACCTCGCCGGGCGGGCGGCCCTCGATCGGGCCTCGCCCGGTGATCGGATTGATGAAGGCCGGGTTAGTGGTATCGGCGCTGAAATCGGTGTGGTAGGAGAGCCGCCGCGCCGGCCGTTCGCCGGCAAATTCACCGCCGAACATGGCGTCGGTCTCGCCGTTGCGAGGGGCCTTGGTGATCGGCTGCGGCTGCTGCAGGTTGAGGCGCGGCATGCGCGCCACGAATTTCTTGGCGCCGAACAGCGGGCTGCGCGGCGTACCGGTCGGAACGCCATCGGCAAAGGCGCTGGACGCCAACGGGCTGAGGCCGTTCTTGCACACCAGCACGCCGCCGGCGGTCATGAGGCCCCACCTGATGAGGTCGCGGCGCGATATCTGACCAAGCGACAGCGCGCGATGGATGTCCGCGCGATTGTTACGGGCGCGCTGCGCTTCTCGTTGCCGGATGCGAGAGGCTTTCGCAGAAATATACATGATGGTTTGGCCTTTCTCGAAACAAAGGATGGCAAGTGTCTGCCGCTCGCGCCGCCGAGCGACACATCAGGCAACGCAATCGCTAGGGTGCGCGCGGCGCAGGCACCTCAATCAAGTTCGAGCAATCGAAAGCCAACGCTACGCCGTCGCCAGGGACGGCGCCGCCACCTTGGCCCGGGCGCGCTGGAATGCTTGTGCCCGGTTTCGCAGGCTGTGCCGCGCCGCCCCGCGGCACCCCCATTGTCCGCATCGATCGCCGGCCGCGAGCACCCGCCACCCTCGGCGTAGGTCGCTGACGGTGGCTTCGACGTGCTTGTGGCGTGGATGCGACCATGGCCGGCACCTGCGAAGGAGAGTGCCGGCGCGCTGATGCGTGCGACGCTTCCCCGTGACGGGCGGCATATTTCGTGGCGGACGGTGCCATGCCTAGGCACCAAAGTGGCATCCTCGAAGCCGCTGATTAGGATGGGGGAAATGGACCAAACTGCAGGCCGACGCCGCCGACACGGCCCGCGCGCAGCGCTGATACTTTAGGCGAACACACCGCCGCACGATGGCGATCGCCAACAACAATTGCGTTGGCGCGGTGCGGGCGCGCCCGAACGGCCAATGCCAACGAGATGCACCGCCGGCGGCATCAGCCGCTGAGCGCTGAGACGTTTGGTCCCAGCACTATCAACAAGCCGGCATCGGCTTCCTGCCCGGCGCGCCGCCGGGCGGCCGCCAGTCATTTCGCGTCGGGCGGCCGGCCATTTGCGCTTTAGCGGCCTTACCTTATGCTGATCGAGCGGCCTCGCGGCCGCGAGGGGGACCCGTGACCATGCCGGCTCGTTTCGCGGCAGATTTTTTTCGCCTCGACCAAGTCACCCGCAACGACCTCCACGCCGCACTCCTGCTGGCTGGGCTTGGAGGTCTCACCGCCGCGTCGGCCTGGCTGCTGTGGTCGTGGGCTGGCGTGCTGGCGACGCTCGCCGGCGTTGCCGCCATCGCCCACTTCGCCCCAAAGCTGCCGCCCGAGGCGGTGATGCGCCTCTACCGGGCAACCCCGCTCGATCCCGATCAGGGCCACCCGATCGTTGCCGTGGTCGACGGCTTGGCCCAGCGCGCCAAGCTGCCCGCCGCACCCGCCGTCTACGTCATTGCCAGCCGCACGGCCAACGCCTTTGCCGTCGGCGCGCCCGACCACGCCGTGATCGGGATCACGCAAGGTCTGTTGCGGCGCCTCAACCTGCGCCAACTGACCGGCGTCCTCGCGCACGAGATCGCCCACGTCGCCAACAACGATCTCGCCGTCATGAGCCTGGCCGACGTGTTGACACGCGTCACCCAGGCGCTGTCGTATTTCGCGCTGTTTTACGCCATCTTCAACGTGCCCGGCCTGCTGCTCGGCGATTCGGACGTGTCGCTGTTGGCACTGCTGCTGCTCTATTTGGCCCCCGCCGCCGGCAGCCTGCTGCAGCTCGGCCTGGCGCGGGCGCGCGAGTTCGATGCCGATCGCGCCGGCGCCTCCTTGAGCGGGGATCCGGCCGGCCTCGCCTCGGCGCTGACCCACATCGAGCGCATGCAGGGCACGGTGTGGGAGGACGTTAGGCTGCCGGTGCCGGGACGGCGCATTCCGGTGCCGTCGGTGCTGCGCACGCATCCGCCAACCGAGGAGCGCATCAGACGCCTTTCCCCGCTCGAGGCATCGCCGCTACCGCCCCCGCTCGCGGTTTCCGAGACAGCCCTGCCGGCCCTCGATCAGCTGTTGCCCGACCCGCGCGCGCCGCGGCTTCGCTTCCCCGGCGTTTGGTTCTAGCGCGGGCCGCGGGCTCTTTCGGTGCCAGCCGGCAACCGCCTTGGATCGGGGGCCCGAGCTCGCCCGGCCGTCTAAGCCGCCTTGCGCGCGGCGGCCGCGATCTGGGCAAGCTCGACCGCCAACCCGCGTACCCCCTTGAGGCGGGCCTCGGGCAGGTCCCAATCGGCTTTGAACACAATCCTGTGATCGGGTTGCAGCTTGCAGGCACCGCGCCACTTCTGCAGGAACGCCACCAGGCCCTCCGGATTGGCGAACTGGTTCTTGCGGAAGGAGATCAGCGCGCCCTTGGGGCCGGCGTCGATGGTTGCCACGCCCGCTTGTCGCGCCAGGCCCTTGATTTCGACGACGTCGAGAAGGTGTCTTACCTCCTCGGGCAGCTCACCGAAGCGGTCCACCAACTCGGCGGCGAAAAGATCGATGTCCTGGCGTCGCTCCAGCACCGACAGCCGGCGGTAGAGACCGAGCCGCAGCTGCAGGTCGGCGACGTAGCTTTCCGGGATCAGCACCGCGGTGCCGAGCGAGATCTGCGGGCTCCATTGCTCCTGGCCCTCCTCGGCGCCGCCATCGCGCAAGCTCGCCACCGCCTCCTCCAGCATGGTCTGATAGAGTTCGAAGCCGACCTCGCGAATGTGCCCGGACTGCTCCTCACCCAGCAAATTGCCGGCACCGCGGATATCGAGATCGTGCGAGGCGAGCGAGAAGCCGGCGCCGAGCGTGTCGAGCGACTGCAGCACCTTGAGCCGCCGCTCGGCGCCGGCGGTCAGCTTCTCCGCATTGGGCATGGTGAAGTAGGCGTAGGCGCGCGTTTTCGAGCGGCCGACGCGGCCGCGCAACTGGTAGAGCTGGGCCAGACCGAACATGTCGGCGCGGTGCACGACCAAGGTGTTGGCGTTGGGAATGTCGAGCCCCGACTCCACGATTGCCGTCGACAGCAGCACGTCGAAGCTGCCGTCGTAGAAGGCGGTCATGACATCCTCAAGCTCACTCGCCGCCAGCTGTCCGTGCGCCCGGGCGATCTTGAGCTCCGGGGTGTGCTCGGCGAGGAATTCGGCGACCTCCTCGATGTCGGAGATGCGCGGCACGACATAGAAGCTTTGTCCACCGCGGTAGCGCTCGCGCCGCAGCGCCTCGCGCACGATGACGGGATCGAACGGCGAGATATAGGTGCGCACCGCCAGCCGGTCGATCGGCGGGGTGGTGATCAACGACAGCTCGCGCACGCCGCTGAGCGCCAGCTGCAGGGTGCGCGGGATTGGCGTCGCGGTCAGGGTCAATACGTGCACGTCCTCACGCATCTGCTTCAGGCGCTCCTTGTGGGCGACGCCGAAGTGCTGCTCCTCGTCGACGATCACCAGCCCCAAACGGTTAAAGCTGATGCTCTTGCCCAACAGCGCATGGGTGCCGACCACGATGTCGAGACTGCCGTCGCGCAGGCCGGCTTTGACGGCGCTGAGCTCCTTGGCCGCAACCAGGCGCGAGGCCTGCGCCACCCGCACCGGCAGGCCCTTGAAGCGCTGCTGGAAGGTGGCGTAGTGCTGGCGCGCCAGCAAGGTGGTCGGCACCACCACCGCCACCTGGTAGCCGGCAAGCGCCACGGCGAAGGCGGCACGCAGCGCCACTTCGGTCTTGCCGAAGCCGACATCGCCGCACACCAGCCGGTCCATCGGCTTGCCGGCGGCCAGATCGTCGAGCACGCTCATGATGCTGGCCGCCTGATCCTCGGTTTCCTCGTAGGGAAAGCGCGCCACGAACTCCTCGAACTCGCGCTCCGGCGGCGCGATGGCCGGCGCCTGCCGCAGTTGCCGCAGCGCCGCCACCTTGATCAGCTCGCCGGCGATCTCGCGCAGCCGCTGTTTCAGGCGCGCCTTGCGCGACTGCCAGCCGGCGCCGCCCAGCCGATCGAGCTGCACCTGACCATCGCCGGCGCCATAACGCGACAACAGCTCGATGTTCTCGACCGGCAGATAGAGCTTGTCGCCGCCGGCATAGCCGATCTCGAGACAGTCGTGCGGCGCCGCCAGCGCGGTGATGGTGGTGAGGCCATCGAAGCGACCGATGCCATGGTCGGCGTGCACCACGAAATCGCCGACCGCAAGGCTGGTGGCTTCGGTGATGACGTCGGCCGCCCGGCGCGCCTGCCGCCGCGGCCGCACCAACCGATCACCGAGGATGTCCTGTTCGCCGATAATGGCAAGGTGCGGCGTTTCGAAGCCCTGCTCGAGGCCAAGCACGGCCAATGCCGTCGCCGGCCGTGGCAGCGCCTCGGCCTCGGCGTAGTTGTCGACCTTGCGGGCGTCGCCGAGATGGTGCTCGCCGAGCAGCACCCCCAGCCGCTCGCGGGCGCCGGCGGTGAAGGCGGCGATGATCACGCGCTTGCCCTGGTCCTTGAGCGTGCGCACGTGGCCGGTCGCGGCCTCGAACACATTGAGGTTCTCGGCCGACCGTTCGGCGGCAAAGCTGCGCCCGGCTCGGCCGCCGATCGAGCGCACCCGGGCGCCGCCGGCGTCGACCTGTTCGAACGGCGACATCTGCCGTACCACGCGGCCGCGCAAAACCGCGGCCCATTCCGGCGCCGTGAAAAACATCCGTTCCGGCGGCACCGGCTTATAGGGCGGCGCGCCGAATTTCAGGGCCTCAAGCCCCTCGACGCGCGCCTTGTAGTGGTCTTCGATCAGCGCCAGGCGTTCCTCGACCGCGGCCTCGGCCAAGTGGTCGAAACTGACGGCAGCGTCGGCAGCGTAATCAAACAGCGTCTCCAGCCGGTCATGGAACAGCGGCAGCCAGTGTTCGACGCCGGCATAGCGCTGACCGGCGCTGACGGCCTCGTAGAGCTGGTCGGCCGAGGTTGCGGCGCCGAACAGGGCGACGTAGCCGCGGCGGAAGCGCTTCTCGGCGGCATCGCCGAAGGCCACTTCGCTCACCGGCATCAAGGTCAGCCGCTGCACCAGCTTGCCGGTGCGCTGGGTTTCGGGGTCAAAGGCCTTGATGTGCTCAAGCGTGTCGCCGAAGAAATCAAGCCGCACCGGATTGGAACGGCCTGGCGGATAGACGTCGAGGATGCCGCCGCGCACGGCGTACTCGCCCGGTTCCATCACCGTGCCGGTGCGCTGGAAGCCGGCCAGGTTGAGCCGCTCGACCAATTCCTTCATGTCGAGGCGCTGGCCCGGCGCGATATTCTTGAGCGAGCGGCGGATGAAGTCGCGCGGTGGCAGCCGCTGCAGGATGGCATTGACGGTGGTCAGCACCACCGTCGGCCCCTTGTGCTGGGCGGCGCTGAGGCGGGCGAGCGCTGCCATGCGCGCCGCCACGATCTCGACGTTGGGGCCGATGCGATCGTAGGGCACCGTGTCCCAGGCCGGAAATTTGATGACGCGCAGGTTGGGGGCAAAAAAAGCGATGCCTTCCGCCAGCGCCTCCAGGCGCCGGTCGTCGCGGGCAACGTGCAGCAGTCGGGGCGAGGCCGCGGCCTCCACCGTCAGACGCGCCAGCACCAGCGCCGTCAGCCCATCCGGCACGCCGGACAAGATCTCGCGCCCGTTTTTGAGAGGTGCTGCCTCGTTCATGCGCTAACAACGCTTGACGTGGCGATGGTCGGGAGCCTGCGGCGTCGAACGCATCAGCCCAATCCATGAAACGCCCGCAGGCGGTCGATCAGTTCCCACAGCGCCGCCTCCCCGGGCCGATCACCATCAATGATCATCTGCTGCAGATCCGGGTCGGGCAGCGCCAGCAGCGCCTCGAAGCGCTGCAGCGCCTCGGGCGACATCTCAGCCAGCGCACTGTCGGCAAACCGCCCCAAGATCCAATCCATTTCCTTGGTGCCGCGGTGCCACGCCCGATAGTAAGCGCGCCGGCGGCGGGTTTCGAGATCCTCGTGCATGGGCCCAAGTTCGGCGCGATAACGACCGGATAACCCCAGCGCGGTGCTTGACGCCGCCCACCGCGCGCGGTCACCTTTTGCACCACTTCGGCGCTGTCATATAGTGCCGCCTTGCCGACGGCGCCAGCAGGCAAATTGGGCTCCAGCGGCGGGCTGGAGCCGATCTCGTCGTGGAGCCCGTGCATTCGTCCAATGCGGCCGCCTCAGCTCATTCCCCTGTTCGCCTCGGCCAAGACGCTGGCCGGCATCGGCCCGCGCCTCGAACTGCTCTTGAAAAAAGCGCTGCAATTGCCGCCGGGCACCACCGAGCCGCGGGCAATCGATCTGTTGTGGCACACGCCAACCGGCGTCATCGACCGGCGCGCCACCCCGACCATCGCCGCGGCGGTGCCCGGCACGATCGCAACGCTCGAGCTCAGCGTGGTCAAGCACAAGCCGGCGCCGCGCGGCAACTCGCGCGCACCTTACAAAGTCACATGCGAAGACGCCACCGCCCGCATCGATCTCGTCTTCTTCCATGCCGAGCGCAAGTTTATCGAGCGCCAGCTGCCGGTGGGCGGCACGCGCTACGTCAGCGGCCGCATCGAGAGCTACAATGACGGCAAGCAGATGGTCCACCCCGACTATATCGTGACGCCGCAGACGCGGGCCGATCTGCCGATGCTCGAGCCGGTCTACCCGCTGACGGCGGGGCTGTCGGGCAAGATCCTGCTTAAGGCCTGCCGGCAGGCCCTCGATCGGGTGGCCGACTTGCCGGAGTGGCAGCAGGCGGCCTGGCTCAAGCAGCGCGGTTGGCCCAATTTTCGCGACGCCCTCAACCGCCTGCACCGTCCCGAGCAGACCGGCGACGTGTCGCCGGCGGCCGCGCCGTGGCAGCGGCTCGCCTATGACGAGCTGTTGGCCGGGCAGCTGGCCCTGGCACTGGTGCGCCAGAAGCTCAAGCACCAGCCCGGGCGTAGCGTTAAAGGCGATGGCCGTATTCGCGCCAGGATCGCCGCGGCGCTGCCGTTCGCGCTCACGGGGTCGCAACGCCAGGCGGTGGGCGAGATCGCCGCCGACTGTGGCGCCCCGTTTCGGATGCTGCGGCTGCTGCAGGGCGACGTCGGCTCGGGCAAGACCGTGGTCGCGCTGATGGCGATGGCGATCGCGGTTGAGGCCGGGGCCCAGGCCGCCCTGATGGCCCCCACCGAAGTGCTGGCGCGCCAACACGCCGACACCATCGCGCCGCTGGCCGAGGCAGCAGGCTTGCGCCTCGGGCTGATCACCGGCCGCGAAAAAGGCGCTGCCCGCGCCGAGTTGCTCAACCGCCTGCGCCAAGGCGAGATCGACATCATGGTCGGCACCCACGCCCTGTTCCAGGCCGATGTTGCCTTCAAGGACCTCGCCTTTGCGGTCATCGACGAGCAGCACCGCTTCGGTGTGCACCAGCGCCTGGCGCTGCAGGCCAAAGGCGGCAACGGCGGCCCCAACGTGTTGGTGATGACGGCAACGCCGATCCCGCGCACCTTGCTGATGACGCACTACGGCGACCTCGACGTCTCGCGGCTGACCGAGAAGCCGGCGGGCCGCAAGCCGATCGTGACCAAATCGGTGCCGGTCGATTCCATCGAGCGGCTGATCGAGCGTTTGCGCCTGCAGATCAAGGACGGCGCCCAAGTCTACTGGGTGTGCCCGCTGATCGAGGGTAGTGATCGCTCCGAGCTGGCCGCGGCCGAGCAGCGGCACGCGCATCTGGTGCAGGTATTCGGCGCCGACAGCGTCGGTCTGCTGCACGGCGGCATGCCGGATCGGGCCAAGGATGCCACCATGGCGGCATTTGCCCGCAACCGCCACCAGATCCTGGTCGCCACCACCGTGATCGAGGTCGGCGTCGACGTGCCCAACGCCAATATCATGGTGATCGAGCACGCCGAGCGTTTTGGCCTCGCCCAGCTGCATCAATTGCGCGGCAGGGTGGGGCGTGGCACGCGCGAGAGCTTTTGTTTGCTGCTCTATCGCAGCCCGGTCGGGGAAATGGCACGGCGGCGACTGGAGATGATGGAGGCCACCGAAGACGGCTTCCAAATCGCCGAGAAGGATCTGGAGCTGCGCGGGGGCGGCGAACTGATGGGCGCGCGGCAGAGCGGCATGCCGGAATTCCGTGTCGCCGCGGTGGCGAATTTCCCCGAGCTGTTGGCGGCAGCCCGCGATGATGCGCGCCTGATCCTCAGCCAGGATCCGCAGCTGTCCTCGGCGCGCGGACAGGCGCTGAAACTGCTGCTCTATCTGTTCGAGTGCGACGAGGCAGTGCGCCTGTTTCGCGCCGCCTAGCGATCGTGCCGGCAGCGCCTCAGGCGGCCTTGGAGCCGTTGCGCGCCCTCTTCGCCATGTCCTGCAGCTTGGCCTGGGTTTCCGGGTTCACCATGCCGGCGGAAATGATGATCTTGGCGGCATCCTCAACGGTCATCTTGACCGGCGTCACGTCCTTGCGCGGAACGAAGCACACGAACCCGGACGGCGGCAGCATGCCGGTCGGCATGAAGACGCTGATGAGATCGAGCCCGGGGACCTCGGCCGCGATCTGCTCGGCGGCATCGCCGGTGATGAACACGATCGACCAGATGCCCTTGGAGGGAAACTCCATCAGCGCCACCTTCTGCAGCGCCTGGTGGGGGGCCGATGCCGTCACCACCGATTCGAAGATCTGCTTTAAGCCCTGGTAGACATTGCGCACAATCGGTGTGCGGCCCAGCATCACCTCGCCGGCGCTAATCAGCGAGCGCCCGATCAAGTTGGCCGTCAGGGCGCCGATCATGGTGAGGCCGATGATGGCAAACAACAGGCCGACCCCGGGGATGGGAAAGGGAACGTAGGATTCGGGGTTGTAGATCCTCGGGATATAGGGCTTCACCCACGCGTCGATGATGTTGATGAAGTACCAGGCGATGTAGAGGGTGATGGTGACCGGGCCAACGACCACCAGGCCGGTGAGAAAGTAGTTGCGCAACCGGGCGCCGGTGCGCTGATGCATGGCCGGGGCGGCGTCGAGCGCCAGCTTCGCCAGACCGGCCTTAATTTCGGCGGTCTCGTCCTGCGCCAGCTTGGCGAGCTCAGCCTTGAGGTCGTGTGTCTCATCCAGCGCCGAACGAGACGCGGACGAGGCCGGAGTGTCATGCATCGCGACGGCCCACAATCGAGCTGGCAGCCCTCGTCGGGAAAACGGCCAGACTCAGGTATCCGGCCCATTGTCGCACGCGACCACCCCGAGGCAAGGCCGTTCACAGCCTGTCAGGTTCCGAGGCGATCTTGCAAACGGCCGTTAGTCTATTGGAATGAAAAGGTGTTTTCAAATGGTGTTGCGACTATTGCGCCATCACCAAACAATCGAGCCCGGTGCCCTTGAGCTTGGCGCAGAGGCTTGCCGTCTCTTGCGTGCTGGCAAACGGGCCGAGCAGCACCCGGTAGAACGCGCCCATGTTGCCCATCACCGTCTGGTCGATCTCCGGCTCGCGCGACGCGAGCGCGCCGGCGTGTTCGCGCTTCACCTTGGCCGCCAGCGCCTTGGCCTCGGCCTGGGTGCGCACGGCGGCAATTTGAATGCGCAGATGCCCGCCAGCCTTGCTGGCAACGGCGGTGGCCTCGGTTTTGGCGGGCTCGGCCTTGGCACGGACGGGCTCGGCCTTGGCATGGGCGACCGCGCTCTTAGCGGGCACCGGCTCGCTCCTGGCGATGGTACCGGTCTCGACGCGCGCGGTGCGTTCGGCCTCGACCTGGGTCTGCCGTGACCAGGTGCTGGCCGGCGCCGGCCGTGGCGTGGCCGGCCGCTCGGCCGCGGTCGCCTCGCCATTGGGGATGGCACCTGTGCTCGGCGGTGGCGGGGCGGCCGGGGGCGGCGGCGCACTACTGCTGCTGGCGAAAAAGGCATTGCCACCGAACAGGCTGCCGAACAGATCCCAGCCGCCACTACTGGCGGGCGCGCTGGCCGGCTCCTCCCTGAGCGCGGCGGCCGGTGCCGTCGCGGCTGGTCCATCGCCCCAGGGTTGCGCCGCGGAGGCCGTGCGCGTCCTGTCGCGCGTGGCGGCCGTGGCGGGTTGCGCCTCGCCGGCCTGGCCGAGGCCCGCCTCCTGGTAGGCGGCCGTGCGTTGGCGCAGACCGTCGGCGCGCTCGCTCTCGCTCAGGCCACCCTTGAGCCACAGCGCACTTGTGAGGTCCGAGATGGCCTGGGCGGGCTTGTGCTGCTGGCGATAGGCGGTGCCGCGCAGCAGCAACGCCTTGGCCATGCTGGCCGGGGGTAGATTGCCGCTGGAGAGCAGGGCGGTCAGCGCTTGGATCGCTGGTTCGCTCTTGCCGGTGTCGATCAGTTTGGTGGCATGGTCGAGGGTGCGCTGGGTCTCGGCGGGATCGTGCTTTTTCTTGCCCGCCGCCTGGGGAGCGTCCTGACCCGCGGCGGCCTCCTCGGCCGCCGGCGCGCCGGAGCTCGCGACGCCGGCCATGGCTAAGGCGGCGACCACCGGCACGAGGATGCGCGAGTGCCAGTTTCGAGCCATACCTGCCCTTTCCCTGTCCCCCTACGCGAAGCACCTCCTACCTTGAGCCTACGTCAAATCGAAGGCACGAGGCAAATCTGCATCTGGCCTCGCTCGGCCTATTCCACAGTCACGGACTTGGCCAAGTTGCGCGGCTGGTCGACATCTGTACCCATGAATGTGGCGGTATGGTAGGCGATCAGTTGCACGGGTACGGCATAGATCAGTGGTGCGACAAAGCCGTGCGCCTTAGGCACGGGAATGTGCGCCTCGAGCTTGCAGCCGGCCCGCGCCGGCGGCGCATCGGAAATGAGGATAATCCTGCCGCCCCGCGCCGCCACTTCCTGCATGTTGGACACGGTCTTTTCGAACAGATCGTCCTCTGGCGCCACCACGATCACGGGAACGTTTTCGTCGATCAGGGCGATTGGCCCGTGCTTGAGTTCTCCGGCGGCATAGCCCTCGGCGTGAATGTAGGAAATTTCCTTGAGCTTGAGGGCGCCTTCGAGTGCAATCGGGTAGCTGACACCGCGCCCGAGGTAGAGCACGTCCTGGGCCTTGGATAGCTCGTGTGCCAGCCGCTCGAAGTGCGCCTCGTTGCGCAACAGGGTCGCGACGTGGCGCGGCACTTCGGCCAGCGCGTGCACCAGCTCCTTTTCTTCGCTGGCCCCGATCGTGTTGCGGGCGCGCCCGAGCGCTAGCGTCAGGCCCGCCAGCGCGCTGAGCTGACAGGTGAAGGCCTTGGTCGAGGCGACACCGATCTCGGGGCCGGCCAGCGTCGGCAGCACCACATCCGACTCGCGGGCGATGGTGGAGGTGCGCACGTTGACGATGGCGGCGATGGTTTGCCCCTGGCCCTTGCAGTAGCGCAGCGTCGCCAAGGTGTCGGCGGTCTCGCCCGACTGCGTGATGAAGAGTGCCAGCGCCCCCTTACGCAATGGCGGCTCGCGGTAGCGAAACTCGGAGGCGATATCGATCTCGACCGGAATGCGCGCATAGCGCTCAAGCCAATACTTGCCGATCAGCCCGGCGTAGTAGGCGGTGCCACAGGCCGAGATCACGACATCGCTGATGCTGGTGAGGTCGATGGGGAACTGCGCCAGTGCCACCTCGCCGGCGGCGAAATCCACGTAATTCGCCAAGGTGTGCGAAATCACCTCGGGCTGTTCGTGAATCTCCTTGGCCATGAAGTGGCGGAAATTGCCCTTGTCGATCAACAGCGAGCTCGCCAGCGAGCGAATCAAGGGCCGCACGATCTGCTGCCCGCCGGCGTCGAAGATTTGCGCCTGATGGCGCGTCAGCACCGCGCAGTCGCCGTCCTCGAGGTAAGTGATGGTGTCGGTAAAGGGTGCGAGTGCGATCGCATCCGAACCCAGATACATCTCGCCGCTGCCGTGGCCAATGGCCAGCGGCGGGCCACACCGGGCGCCGATCATCAGATTGTCGTCGCCGGCGAAGATCAGCGCCAGGGCAAAGGCGCCCCTGAGCCGGGCCAGGGCCGCTTGTGCCGCCGCTACCGGCGCCAGTCCCTGCCCCAGGTATTGCGTGACGAGGTGCAGCACCGTCTCGGTGTCGGTCTCGGTCTCGAACACGTGGCCTTGGCCGATGAGTTCGTCGCGCAGCTCCTGGAAATTCTCGATAATGCCGTTGTGCACCACCGCCACCCGCTCGTTCATATGCGGGTGGGCATTGCGCTCGACCGGCCGTCCGTGCGTCGCCCAGCGGGTATGGCCGATGCCGGCATGGCCGCTCAATGGTGCGCTGGCGAGCCGTTGCTCCAAGTTCTTGAGCTTGCCCTCGGCCCGTCGGCGGTCGAGGTGGCCGTTTTCCACGGTCGCCACACCGGCCGAATCATAGCCGCGGTATTCGAGGCGGCGCAGCGCCTCAACCAGATCCTGCGCCACCGGCCGCTGGCTCAGAATTCCAACAATGCCGCACATTGGATTGGGCCTCACACCTCTAAAGGCTCGCTGCTAACGACCTAGCTAGTCCGATCCCCGAGCCCCTTCAATACAAACAAGGTTGCTAGGTTTTTCAGGCGCGCGGCCGGCTCAGCGCTGCGGCTTGCGGTTTTTTATCAGCGCGCGGAATTTTGCCGCCCAGCCGGGGCGCTCCTCTTGCCTTGACCGCGCCACCGCCAGGGCATCCTCGGCAACGTTGCGGGTGATGACGCTGCCCGAGGCGATGTAGGCGCCCTCGCCCACTTTCACGGGCGCAACCAGGGACGTGTTGGAGCCAATGAAGGCACCCTTGCCAATCTCGGTCAGGTGCTTGTGGAAGCCGTCGTAGTTGCAAAAGATGGTGCCGGCGCCGATGTTGGCCTTGGCGCCCACCCGGCCATCGCCGATGTAGGCGAGGTGATTGGCCTTGGCGCCGGGCTCGAAGGTGGCGTTCTTCACCTCGACGAAGTTGCCGATGTGGACGTTGGCACCGACATCGGCGCCCGGGCGCAGGCGCGCGAACGGTCCGACCCGTGCCCCCTTGCCGATGCGCGCGCCGGTGAAGTGGCTGTTGGCCAGGATCTGAGCGCCGTCCTCGACCACGACGCCGGGCGCAAACACGACATTGGGCTCGATCGATACGTCGCGGCCGATGACCGTGTCATAGCTGAACCACACCGTCTCCGGCGCAATCATCGTCACCCCGTGCTCGAGCGCCTTGCTGCGCGCGCGGCGCTGAAACACCGCCTCGGCGGCGGCCAGCTGGGCGCGGGTGTTGATGCCGATCGCCTCCTCGGCCGAACAGACCACGGGTAGAACCTTGTGCCCATCGCGGTTGGCGAGGTCCACGACATCGGTCAGATAGTATTCGCGGCTGGCATTGTGGTTGCCGATGCGCCCGATCAGCTCGGCGAGCGCGGGCACGCGAAACGCCATGGCCCCGGCGTTGGAGAGGCGGGTGTCACGCTCCGATGCCGAACAGTCCTGGTGCTCGCGGATCGCGGCAACGCCGCCGCTGGCATCGAGGATGAGGCGACCGTAGCCGGTCGGATCTTCGGCCTCGAAGCCCAATACGGCGACCGCTGCCCCGGCATCGAGCGCCGCCCGGAGCTGTTCCAGGGTTGCCGGCTCGATCAGCGGCGAGTCGGCGAAGAGGACGATGACGTCACCGCGGTGGCCCTCGAGCGCCGGCCGCGCCGCCAGCACGGCATCGCCGGTGCCCGCCTGCGTCATCTGTTCGAACAGCTGCGCCGACGGTGCCCGGGCCAGGGCCTCGGCCCTGACCTCGGCCATGCCGGGTGCGACAACCACGGCGATGCCGGCGGCACCCGCCGCCTCGGCCTGGGCCAGCACGTGGCCCAGCAACGACCGCCCGGCGATGGCGTGGAGCGCCTTGGGACGGGCCGAGCGCATCCGCACCCCCATCCCGGCAGCAAGAATAACGATCAGCAGCGGGGGCCTTGGCATCAGGAGCTTTCAGCTTTGCTTAACGGTCACAGGCGGTTGGCCCAGGTGCGCGCCTCCGGCTGCGCGACCCTGTGAGCCGGTCCCAGGTATAGCGCCTGGCACGGTCGGCGTCGCTTGCATCCTATCGGCAACAGGCCCGTATGGCAGCCTCACCACATGTCCACAGCTGGCGCTTCAAAAAGCGGTTGGGCGCGTTGACCACTCCCCCCGCCGTTTGACACGGTTGTAGCCGATTCGGGATGCGGTTTGTTTCAGCGTCGGTGCACCCGCCCATCGCTATATGAATGAGGGCGCTGCTCGCTATGGCAGAACACGTTGCTCACCACCCCCGGTCCGAGCGCTTCATCAAGGCCTACCTCTTTGTTTGGGGCCTGCTGGCGGCGGGCGGACTGACCTATCTTGCCACCTTGGTGTGGCAGCCGGACTGGCTATCCCCACCCCCGCGCCGGCCACAGATCGCCGAGCCGGAGCCCGATTCGGCTCTGCGGCTGGCGACCCGCGCCATTGCCGAGGTGCGCGATGTGCGCCGTTCGGTCGGCGACGTCGAGCGCTCGGTGGGGGAGATCCGCCAGACGCTCGATCGCAGCGTTAACGACAGCAAGGCGGTCACAACGCGGGTCACCGCGCTCGAGGGCCGCATGAGCGATCTGGCCTCGCAGGCGGCCCCGGTTGCAGCGGCCGCCGCGCCCACCTCCGGTAAGGCCGCCGAGCGACCGCAGCCCAAGATCGCGGCCGCCGCGAAAGGCGCCGACAAGTCCGACCCGGCGGCGGCGACGCGGGTGATGTCGGCGGTCATGTCGGTCCCCGATCAACCGGCCAAACCGGGGGCCGAGGCGGCAGCGGAAGCGGCCACCCCGCCGATCGAGACCGGAAGCATCGCGCCGGCGGCGACGATCACCTTCGGCGAAGCGGTGGTGACACGGTCAAACGCCAACTTTGCCGTGCAGCTCGCCGCCGGGCGGTCGCTCGATGCCATGAAGACGAGCTGGAGCACGCTGCTCGATCAGCATGGAAATGCGCTCTCGCCGTTGCAACCGCGCGTCATTGTACCGCGCACGGAAGGCGGCTCCTACCGTCTGGTCGCCGGTCCGTTTGATACCCGGGCCGAGGCCGAGAAGATCTGCGCCGCCATGAGCCTTAGCCGAAACAAGTGCTTCTCGACGGTGTTTACCGGGGCGCCGCTCTAATCCGCCGCCGCGGCGGCGGCCGCTCACTTGCCGTCCTCGTGCCTGCGACCTAGCTAAGGTGCGGGCAAGTAAGGACGGCACGTGCGCATTTTAGACCTCGCCGATTCGACGGCCGACGCCGTCAGAAGCGCCGGCGCATATCTCTCCGACTGGATGACACCCACCATTCGGCTGGGGGTCACCGGGTTTGCGCGGTCGGGCAAGACCGTGTTCATCACCGCGCTGGTGCGCAACCTGATGGCCGGCGGCCGCCTGCCGTTCTTCGCGGCCATGGCCGAGGGCCGCATCCGGCGCGCCTATCTGGAACCCCAGCCTGACGACGATATTGCTCGCTTCGGCTACGAAGAGCATGTGCGCGAACTGATTGCCGAGCCGCCGCGCTGGCCGGACAGCACACGCCAAATCAGTCAACTGCGTCTCAGCATCGAGTACGCCTCCCGCAACCCCCTGCGGCGCGCGCTCGGCCATGGCCGGGTTCATCTCGACATCGTCGACTATCCCGGCGAATGGCTGATCGACCTGCCGCTGCTGGAGCTCACGTTTAGGGCATGGTCGCAGCAGGCCCTGGCAGAGGCCAAGGCGCGCGCGCGTGGCCAAGCGCAACGCGCCTGGCTCGCGTTCCTCGCCCCGCTCAACGCCGAGATGCCCGCCGACGAGCAGCTGGCACTGACGGGGGCCCAGCTGTTCGCCGACTATCTCGGCGAGGCGCGCGCTAGCGACCCCGCCCGCATTGCGCCGGGGCCAGGACGCTTTTTGTGGCCCGGCGATCTTGCCGGCTCGCCGCTGTTGACCTTCTTTCCGCTGCCGCCGAGCGGCGAGGGTGGTCTCAAGCACGGCACGCTCGGCGCCATGCTGTCACGCCGCTTCGAAAGCTATAAGGCGCGGGTGGTGAAGCCCTTCTTTCGCGATCACTTTGCCCGCCTCGATCGCCAGATCGTGCTGATCGATGTGCTATCCGCGCTCAATGGTGGACCGCAGGCGCTGACCGACCTGGCGCAGGCGCTCGATGCCATCCTCAAATGCTTTCGTCCCGGCGCCAACAGCTGGCTGTCGAGCATGCTGGGCGGCCGGCGCATCGACCGCGTCCTGTTCGCCGCCACCAAGGCCGACCATTTGCACCACCGCAACCATGACCGGCTCGAGGCGCTGTTGGGCAGCCTCGTCGATCAGGCCATGACCCGCACCCGCGCGGCGGGCGCCGACGTTAAGGTGTTGGCGCTGGCCGCGCTGCGGGCGACGCGGGAGGCGGAGGCCCGCGCTGGCGCCGAGCGGCTGCCATGCATCCTCGGCGTGCCGATGCCCGGCCAACGCCTGGGGGAGCGGGTGTTCGACGGGGTGAGCGAGACTGCGTTGTTTCCCGGCGACCTGCCGTCGGCCCTGCCCGAGAACCAAAGCCTGCCCCTGGCCGCGATCGATCCGGTCAGCTTTTTGAGCTTTCGCCCGCCACGCCTCAAGCTTGCCGGCCCGGCCGGGGATTGGCTGGCCTGGCCGCATATCCGTCTCGACCGGGCCGTCGATTTTCTGATCGGAGATCAACTCACGTGATCGCCGCCACGCCGCCACGCCAGCCACGCTTGTTCAGCACCGATGATCCCGTGCTGATCGAGGAGCCGCAGGCCGAGTTTGCCGATGCCACCACCACGGCTGCACCGCCCGTCGCCGCCGAGGAGGAATTGGTGCGCCCGACCTTGGCCGAGCTTGGAGCCCGCGGCTGGCGCTGGGGCGCGGTGTTCCTGTCGGCCGTCGGCGGCGCCGCCGCCCTCGGCGCCAGCGCCTGGTTCATGCGCCTGGTGGCGGCAGCGCTGGCACGCGACGATTGGCTGGGTTGGGTCACCCTCAGCTTACTGTTGATCGCCGCGTTCGCGCTCGCCATGCTGGTGCTGCGCGAGCTGATCGGCTTCTCGCGGCTGGGCCGGCTCAACCGGCTGCGCGCCGAGGTCGAGGCGGCCTTACGCACCAAGGATCCCGGGCGCGAGCGGCGTGCGGCGCGCAGCATCGTCCGCCTCTACGCCGGGCGCGCCGATGTCTCCTGGGGTGTGCGACGGTTCGGCGAGCACGCCCGCGACGTGCGCGACGCTGGGGAGCTGTTGACCCTGGCCGAGCGCGAGATCCTGGTCCCGCTCGATGCCGAGGCGCGCCGCACGGTGCTGTTGGCGGCCAAGCGCGTGGCCACCGTCACGGCGCTGAGCCCGATCATTATTATCGCGGTCTCCTATGTGCTGGTCGAATGCCTCAGCCTGTTGCGCGCGCTTGCCACCCTCTACGGCGGGCGTCCGGGCGTGTTGGGCGCGCTCAGGCTCGCCCGGTTGGTATTGACCCACATGGTGGCCACCGGCGGCATTGCCATGACCGACGACATTATCGGTCAGTTCGTGGGCCAAGACATGCTGCGACGCCTGTCCCGCCGCCTGGGCGAGGGCGCCTTTAATGGCGCCCTGACGGCCCGCGTCGGGGTTGCCGCCATCGCCGTCATTCGCCCCTTGCCCTATCTGGCCGCCAAGCCCCTGCGCGTGCGCGACATGCTGAACGAAGTCTTAAAGCCGCTGTTTAACCGCAAGCCGCCGCGATCCTAACCGCTGAACCCATGGAGCGCCGGCGCTGCCGGTGCGGTGCTGAAGCCGGTGCAATCCTGCGGCGGCTCGGCTAGGCTTGGGGGAGCCGATGCAATTGCCGGACCCGTTTGATGTTTGCCACCTTTTTCCATGAGCTCAAGGCCGCCAAGGTTCCCGTCACCTTGAAGGAGTATCTGGCGCTGATCGAGGCGCTCGATGCCGACCTCGCCAACCGCAAGGTTGAGCACTTCTATTATCTCTCGCGCACCGCCCTGGTGAAGGATGAGCGGCATCTCGACAAGTTCGATCAGGTGTTTGGCCACGTCTTCAAGGGCCTCGAGCTGATGGCCGAGGCGATCGAGACGACGATCCCCGAAGCCTGGCTGCGGTCGCTGGCCCAGCTCTATCTGAGCGACGAGGAAAAGGCGAAAATCGAGGCCCTGGGCGGCTGGGAAAAGATCATGGAGGAATTGAAGAAGCGCCTGGAAGAGCAGAAGGGCCGCCATCGGGGCGGCAACAAATGGATCGGCACCGGCGGCACGTCACCCTACGGCGCCGACGGCTACAATCCCGCCGGCGTGCGCATCGGTCAGAAAACCAATCGCAACAACCGCGCCATCAAGGTGTGGGACAAGCGCGAGTACAAGGACCTCGATGACACGCTGGAGCTCGGCACCCGCAACATCAAGGTGGCGCTGCGCCGGCTGCGCAAGTTCACGCGCCAGGGGCTGCCCGACGAACTCGACCTCGACAACACCGTCCGGGGCACTGCGCACAAGGGCTATCTCGACATTCATATGCGCCCGGAGCGGCGCAATACGGTCAAGGTATTGATGTTCTACGACGTCGGCGGCTCCATGGACTGGCACATCAAGCAGGCCGAGGAGCTATTTTCGGCGGCGCGCACCGAGTTCAAGCACCTTGAGTACTTCTACTTCCACAACTGCCTTTATGAGTTCGTCTGGAAGGAGAACGCGCGCCGCTGGAGCGCGCGCACGCCGACCTGGCAGGTGCTGCACAAATACCCGGCCGATTACAAGGTGATCTTTGTCGGCGACGCCTCCATGAGCCCCTACGAGATTTCCGTGCCCGGTGGCTCGGTGGAGCACATGAACGAGGAGGCCGGGGCGCAGTGGCTCAGGCGAGTGAGCGACATCTATCAGCACTGCGTTTGGCTCAACCCGGTGCCGGAAAGCCACTGGGGCTGGACGCCCTCAATTAAGCTGATCCGGGATCTGTTGGGCCAGCGCATGTATCCGCTGACGATCGAGGGGCTGGACCGGGCGATGCGGGAATTGATGCGCTGAGGCCAAAAGGCGCCACTTCAGCCCTCATATCGCCCGAAATGAGGTGCCGATTGACTGAGCGCGGTTTCTTGGCACAGTACCGACGCCAACGGGGACATCGAATGCATCGATTCGCGCAAGCCTTGGCCGCTGGAGCGGTGCTGATCGGAGCTGGGCTGCTGAGCGGCTGCGGCGGCGGTGCCACAGGTCTCACCACCAGCAGCACGGAAACCAAGATCCCGCGCAACGACGATCCGATGGCGCGGCCCACCTTCGTCGCCTGGACCTCGGCGCGGGCCAAGCGCTGCGGCTTCTATTTCGATCCGGCCAAGCTCAAGGCATCCTATCTCGCCTACGAGAGCAAGCACGGTGCCAACCCGGGCGACCTTGCCAATATCGAAAAGACCTATGACCAGACCTTCCAGTCGACGTCGTCCCAGGTGTGGGCCAACGATGACTATTGCACCGACCAGAAGGGTGCCGAGATCAAGCAAGAGCTGGCCCGTCATCTGGCCGGCGACTACGCCCCCAATTTCCCGAAACCCAAGGTGGTGGCCGACTGCGGCTTCTTCGGCTGCAATGCCAACGCCTCCGACGAACCGTTTGACAGCAAGAAATTTTGGCAAAAGTCGGATGCCGACAAAATCAGCGGCCACCGCTGACGTGGGCCGCGGCTAACGCGCTCTCACGCGCTCCAGGGCGGCGCTGTTAGCGCCGGTGCCCAGGCTGCGCGGCGACGCTCGCCCTTCGACATCCCCCGCATCGTTGCGGCAAAGCCCGCGCCTCGGTGAAGCGGGGCTCAGCTGACCCCCAGCTTTTTTTGCAGCGAGGTGGATGAGGTTGTGTATTGGAACAACAGCTTCTTGCCGGGATAAACCAGCTTATAGGCCGCCTGTGACATCAGCGCCGCCTCGTGAAAGCCCGACAGGATCAGCTTGAGTTTGCCCGGGTACCAATTGATGTCGCCGATGGCGAAGATGCCACTTTCGCTGGTCTCGAATTTTTCCGTGTCCACGCGAATAAGGTTTTCGTGAAGATTGAGGCCCCAGTTGGCGACCGGGCCAAGTTTCATGGTGAGCCCGAAGAACGGCATCAAGCGGCTCGCCGTCACCCGCTGCTCGCCGTCCTTGGTCTTGATGCTGACCGCCGCCAGCGCCCCGGCGTGCTCGTGCAGGGCCGTCATTTGCCCGATCAGCAGCCTGACCTTGTTGGCGGCGACCAGGGCGCGCATCTGCTCTACCGAGTGCGGCGCGGCGCGGAATTCATCGCGCCGGTGTACGAGCGTGAGGCTGCGCGCCAGCGGCTGCAAATTGAGGGTCCAATCGAGCGCCGAATCCCCGCCCCCGACGATCATCACGTCCTGATCGCGAAAGTCCTGCATGCGGCGCACGGAGTAGAACACCGACTTGCCCTCGTGCGCCTCGATGCCGGCAAGCGGCGGCCGCTTGGGGGTGAAGGAGCCGCCGCCCGCGGCCACCACCACGACCTTGGCCAGGAACACATCACCGGCATCGGTGGTCACCCGAAAGTGGCCATCGTCCGTGCGCTGCAAAGTGTCGACGCGGCGGTTGAGATGGAATTGCGCGCCGAACGGCTTGATCTGTTCGAGCAGCGCATCGGTCAACCCTTGCCCGGTCACCACCGGCAGGCCGGGGATATCGTAGATCGGCTTTTCCGGATAAAGCTCGGCGCATTGGCCACCGATCTTGTCGAGCACGTCGATGACCTGCGCCTTGATGTCGACGAGACCGAGCTCGAACACGGCAAAAAGGCCGACCGGCCCAGCCCCGATGATCAAGGCGTCGGTCGCAATTGGGACTGCACCGGTAGAGCCTTCAGCTGGCATGAACGTCATGTCCCCTTAGCAGTCGGCGAGCCGGGGCCCGCTGGCGGCAGGCACCCGCTAATCCTTCTTGCCCGTGGCAGCGGAGAGATAGTGACGCAGCGTACAATTGGAATAGCCGGCGTCGGCGAAGGTCTTCTCAACGCTTTTCAATGCCTCCTGCCTAGCCCCAGCCACACCCACCGCGCAACCCCGGCGCGGCTTGGTGCAGCACACTACGGCGAATACGTCCTGCATCTCGTTGGTGGAGGCCGGCCCATTGGCGCAGGTCTTGGACGAGGTGCGCCGGCAGGCGTCGACCGCGTCTTGGCGCGCCCTGGTCTCGTTCGTGGCCCAGACAACGGGGGAACTCGTTTCGTGGTTGGGGTCGATCGCGGCCCAGCGTTTCTCTTGGGCGCCGCTGGCCTGAAACAAGGCAGTTCCGGCCACGGTCGCGACCGCAACGACCATCAGCAGCCAATGCTTGCGCATCATCGGGGGTCTCGTCCCTGTTGGCACCTGTGCCACGACGCGGACAGCTTGCCGCAGGTCGCGCGCCGACCTTAAAACTGCTTTTCTGGTACGCGGACAACCAAGCCGTCGAGCTCCGGTTTCACCTTGATCTGGCAGCTGAGCCGGCTCGACTCTTTAACCTCGAAGGCGAAGTCGAGCATATCCTCCTCCATCGCCGAGGGCGGACCAACCGCCTCGCGCCAGGCATCCTCGACATAGACATGGCAGGTGGCGCAGGCGCAAGCACCCCCGCACTCGGCCTCGATGCCTTCGATCATGGCCTTCTTGGCGGTCTCCATCACCGTCATGCCAGGCTCCGCCTCGACGGTCTGTTCCTTGCCGTCCGGCTCAATGAAGGTGATCTTCACCATCGGCGCAAAGCCGCCTCGCTCATCAAAATTGCCGTGCCACTGGGGCGTGCGATCCCGCCGGGCTTTGACCCTTTGGGCGGGGCGGAGTGTTAACGGCCCGGGGCGTTAAATTCAAGCGCGCGCCACCGCCGGCGGCCCGCTTAATGGCCGAGGAGGTGGCCGATGTGGCGACAGGTCGCCTCCGTCGCCTCGGCGATGCGGCGCTCGGCCAGCTCGCGCTCGGCCTGCCGGACGGCCGGCGCCAGGCTCAAGTCGACCTGTTCGGCGAGTTCGGCCAAGTGGGCGAGTGCCTGGGCGCCGATCGCGGCCGCCGAGCCCTTGAGGGTGTGGGCTGCGGCCTTCCAGTCGGCGTCGGTTGCGGCTTGGCGCAAACGGTCAAGATAGTGCGGCACCTGGGCGGCGAACAGCTGCAACACTTCCTGTTCGAGGGCGATGTTGCCCAAGGTAAAGCGCTCCAAATAGCCGCGATCGATGACCGCGGCCGGCGCCTGGCGCGCCCCGATCGGCGGCGCTTTGCCCGCTGTCGTCATAAGGCCTCCCCTCGTTGCCCCCGCCGAGGCGCCTCGCCGGCCTATACCGGCGGCACCAGCGACGCCGACCCCGCCGAAACAACATGCAGGCAGCTCCCATAACCCGCCGTTAACAAGAGCTGCCGTGCTGGGCGCATCGGTAAACCCTCGCCAGGGCAGCCGGGCCCAACGCGGCGGTGGACGAAGGTTGGCCAAATCTTGGTTTTGCCCAATTGCGCCAATAGCTAGGGCGCCAGCCGCGGGGACGCACGGGGAGCGATCGGGCTGGGGGCCCGGAGGATTTGGCCGATCACCAGTTTTTCCTCACTGGCTGCCTGTGCCGCACTTGGGAAATGCGCTATGTCTTTGTGACGGATGGGGGTTCGGCCGTACGCGGCCGCAAATGGTCTCGGGGATGATGCAGGAGGGAAAGCCGCAACGCGACGCCACGCAGCGCCAATCGGCGAGCGTTGCCATTGACCGCGTGGTGGTGCCGCCCGCAACCCAGCTGCTGCCACCGCCCCCGCCAATCCCCAACAACGGTGCCGCTGGCGCGGAGGCCGACGCCGACGCGGACGCGCCGCGGCGGCAAGCCAAACGCCGCCCTGCCGGTCCGCCCCGCGCGCGCATTGCCGCCAACGACGACGCGCCCTCGATCGGTGGCCTGATCTTCGCGCTACAGCAGCGGCCGTCGCGGCGCCCATTTGAGCTCGCCGCCATCGCCTCGGGGGCTTGGATGGCGATTGGCGCGGTGCTTGCCTGGGCGGCGCTGTCGCAGGAGGGCGCAAGCCTCGCCAGTCCGACGATGGTGGTGGTCATCACCACGATTTTTCTGCCGATCGCGCTGTTCTGGTTCCTGGCGCTGCTGGTTTGGCGTGCCCAGGAATTGAAACTGATGTCCTCGGCCATGACCGAAGTGGCGGTGCGCCTGGCCGAACCGGACCGGGCCGCGGAGCAGGCCGCAGCCTCGCTCGGGCAGGCCGTGCGGCGGCAAGTGTCATTCATGAACGATGCCATCTCGCGCGCCCTCGGCCGGGCTGGCGAGCTTGAGGCGCTGGTGCACAACGAGGTTGCGGCACTGGAAAAGTCCTATGGCGAGAACGAGCACAAGATCAAAGGCCTGATCCAGGAGCTGGTTGGCGAGCGGCACGCCCTGGTCAGCACCACCGACAAGGTGGCCGAGACCTTGAAGTCGATGGGCAGCGATGTCCCGGCCTTGATCGACAAGCTGTCGCAGCAGCAGATCAAGCTCGCCAAAATCATCGAGGGCGCCGGCCAGAACCTGATCGCGCTCGAGAACCAGCTGGTGAGCGCCAGCGGCAGTCTCGAAAGCGCGCTGTCCAATCGCACACAGCAATTGCAGGCCGTGCTCGACGACTACACGGTGGCCCTCGACGCCACCCTGGCGAGCCGCGCCGAAGCGCTCGACGTGGCCCTGGTCGAACGCACGCGCGCGCTCGATGCGGCGTTTGCCGAGCGCTTGGCGCTGTTCGACGATGCCATGGTGCGCTCGACGGTGGCGATCGATTCGGCCGTCAACGACAGATCGCGGGCGCTGACCGCCGCCATGGAGAGCCATGTGCGGGCGCTATCGGACACGCTCGGCCGGCAGGCGAGTTCGATCGACGAATCGATGCTGCACGGCATCGATGCGGTGCGGCGCACGAGTGACAGCATCACGCGGCAATCGCTGCATGCCATCGAGGGACTGTCGGGCCAGGCGGATCTCCTGAAGAATGTCTCCGAGAACCTGCTGCAGCAGATCGCGACCGCGGCCTCGCGCTTCGATCAGCAGGGCCAGTCGATGGTGACGGCGGCAACGGCGCTGGAAAAGGCCAACATGCGCATCGACGCCACCCTGCAGAAGCGGCAGGGCGAGCTGAGCGATACCCTGCAGCGCCTGTCCGGCAAAACCAGCGAAATCGACGAGGTCATGCGCGGCTACTCCGCCACGCTCGAATCCTCAATCGCGCACGCGGAAAACCGCGCCCGCGCCCTGATCCAGCAGCTTGCCGAAGGCACCAGCGCGCACGCCCAGGCGGCGGTGCAGGAACTGGAACGCCTACGCACCCAGACCGACAGCCATTCCAAGGCAGTGCTGTCCGAATTCGAGCGCCTGCGCAGCAACACCGAGAGCCACGCCACGCGCGCCATCGCCGATATGCGCGAAAAAGTGTCCGGCGCCTCACACGAACTCAACGCGCAACTGGGCAACATCGCCAGCCGGTTCAACGAAACCTCCGACGACCTCAAGGCGCGGGCCCAGCGCGTTGCCGCCGAATTGCATGCCGAGCAGGGCCGGCTGCGCTCCGAGGCCGATCACCTGCCGACTGCCGCGCGCGAGAATGCCGACGCCATGCGGGCCGCGCTCAATGACCAGCTGCGCGCCCTCGAGCAGCTCTCCAGCCTGTCGGCGCGCGAACGGCGCGACATCATCGCGCCGGCGATTTCGGTGTCGCTGACCGCGGCCTACGCCCAGCACCAGGCGGCGCCGCCGATTGCCGCCCCGCTCGGCCCGCCGATGCCGCAAGAGACCGGCGATCGCTGGTCGCTCACCGACCTATTGGTACGGGCCTCGCGCGATGAGGACGGCACCACCCGCGCCGCCATCATTAACATCGACAGCATCGCCCGCGCCCTTGATCCCAGCACCGCTGCCGCCATTTGGTCGCGGTTTCGCGCCGGCCAGCGGGGCATCATGGTGCGCAGCATCTATACGGCGGAAGGCCGCAATGCCTTCGACGAGGTCATCGAGCGCTACAAGAACGAGCCCGATTTCCATAGGACCGTCGACCGCTACCTGACCGATTTCGAATGGCTGCTGCGCAATGTCGAGCAAAAGGACCCGTCCGGCCGCACCCTGCAGAACCATCTCGTTTCCGACAGCGGCCGGGTGTATTTGTTCCTGGCTCACGCCAGCGGCCGCCTGCGCTAGGGCGGCCTAACGCCAGCACCGTGCCATGCGCCCTGTTGAAATCGAGGCCTGGGCCGAGACCTGGCCGATCGCCGGCAGCTTTGCCATCGCCCGTGGCAGCAAGCGCGAAGCGACGGTGGTGATCGCAGCGGTCAGCGATGGCAGCACGCGCGGACGCGGTGAATGCGTTCCCTACGCCCGCTACGGTGAAACGGTCGAGGGCGTGTGCGGAACCATTCTGGGTGTGGCACGCGATCGGCTGGCGCGGGCGACGCTCGCCGAGCGGCTGCCGCCGGGCGCGGCGCGCAACGCCCTCGACTGCGCGCTTTGGGACTACGAGGCCAAGCTGAGCGGCCGCGGCGTCGCCGCCCTCGCCGGCCTTGCCGGGCTCAAGCCCCTGTTGACCGCCTACACCATCAGCCTCGATGCCGCTGACCGCATGGCCGCAGCGGCCGCGGCCCATCGCCAGCTGCCGCTGTTAAAGCTGAAGCTCGGTGGCACTGGCGATGCCGAGCGCCTCGCCCGCGTGCGGGCGGCGTGCCCCGATTGCCGCCTGATCGTCGATGCCAACGAAAGCTGGACACCGGCGCTGCTGCCAGGGCTGATGGCCGCGGCGGCTGCCGCCGGGGTCGAGATGATCGAACAGCCGCTGCCGGCCGACGCCGATGCCGCACTCGCAGGCCTGCCGCATCCGGTGCCGGTATGTGCCGATGAATCGGTTCACACCAGCGCCGACCTCGACCGCCTGCGCGACCGTTACGATGCCGTCAACATCAAGCTCGACAAGGCCGGTGGCCTCAGCGCGGCGCTCGAGCTCGCCAGCGCGGCCCGCGCCCGGGGTTTCAAGGTGATGGTTGGCTCGATGGTGGCAACGTCGTTGTCGATGGCCCCCGCCACCTTGGTCGCTCAGGCCGCCGACTGGGTCGACCTCGACGGCCCGCTGTTGCTGGCCAAGGACCGCACCCCCGGGCTCAGCTATCGCGGCGCCCTCGTTTATCCCCCCGCACCCGAGCTGTGGGGTTGAGGCGGGCGCCGCCGGCCGGGGGTTTGCGGCACCTGGGGGCGGCGTGCTAGGCGACAGTCCCAACAGTCAAGCGAGGACGGCAATGATTCCCCGCTACACGCGCCCGCAGATGGCCGAGATCTGGACGCCGCAAACCCGCTTTCGCCTCTGGTTTGAGATCGAAGCCCATGCCGCGACGGCGATGGCCGACCTGGGCGTGATCCCCGCCGATGCGGCAAAAGCCATCTGGGACAAGGGCGGCAAGGCGGTGTTTGATGTGGCGCGCATCGATGCCATCGAGCGCGAGGTCAAGCACGACGTTATTGCCTTCCTGACGCATGTGGCCGAGCAAGTTGGTCCCGAGGCCCGCTTCCTGCACGCGGGGTTGACCTCTTCGGACATCCTCGACACCTGCTTCAACCTGCAGCTGGTTCGCGCCGCCGACCTGTTGCTGGCCGATCTCGACAAGCTCATGGGCGCGCTCAAGCGGCGCGCCGACGAGCACAAGTACACCCCGACCGTTGGCCGCAGCCACGGCATCCATGCCGAACCCACCACGTTCGGCATCAAGCTGGCCTATGCTTATGCCGAATTCACGCGCGCCAAGGCCCGGCTAAAGCTAGCCCGCGCCGAGGTTGCCACCTGCGCCATTTCCGGAGCGGTGGGAACGTTTGCACACGTTGATCCACGGGTGGAGGCCTACGTCGCGGCCAAACTCGGCCTGACACCGGAGCCGATCTCGACCCAGATCATCCCGCGTGACCGGCACGCCATGTACTTCGCCACCCTGGCCGTGATCGCCTCGTCGTTGGAGCGGCTCGCAATCGAGATCCGGCATCTGCAGCGGAGCGAAGTGCAGGAAGCGGAGGAATACTTCACCGCCGAGCAGAAGGGCTCCTCGGCCATGCCGCACAAGCGCAATCCGGTGCTGAGCGAAAACATTACCGGACTGGCCCGCATGGTGCGCAGCTACTGCCTGCCGGCCATGGAGGATGTCGCACTCTGGCACGAGCGGGACATCTCGCACTCCTCGGTTGAGCGCATGATCGGACCGGATGCCACGGTGACCCTCGACTTCGCGCTCGATCGTATGGCGGGCGTGATCGATAAGCTGGTGGTCCACCCCGACAACATGCGGCGCAACCTGGACCGGCTTGGTGGCCTCGTTCATTCGCAGCGGCTGCTGTTGGCGCTGACGCAGAAGGGTGCAGCGCGCGAAGCCGCCTACCGCATGGTGCAGCGAAACGCCATGCGGGCCTGGCAGGGCGAAGGCGACTTCCTGCGCCTACTCAAGGCCGACCCGGAGGTCACGAAACTGCTGAGCGCAACCGAGATCGAGGCCGCCTTCGACCTCGGCTTTCACAGCCGCTACGTCGATCTGATCTTCGAGCGCGTGTTCGGCGCTACCAGCCCAGAATCAGCCGGGCCAGGAAGATAACGACCACGGAGCCGATGAAGGCGATCACGATGGCATCGACCCAGGCATTGCCCAGGTTGAGCTTCCAGCCGGCCGAATTGAAGATGAAGGAACCGACGAAGGCGCCGATAATGCCGGTGATGAGATAGCCAAGGAGGCTGCCGGGTCCACCGACCAGGATGCTCGCCAACCAACCGGCGATGATGCCGATCACGGCCATGATGATGATTTGCTGGGCATTCATGTTCATCTGCTGGTCTCCCCTCGTGCCGCGCGGCGGTCTGCCGCATTGCCCCTCGATCCGCCGATCGTCTGGTCACAGAATCTGACCGACTCGCGGGCGGGCGTCGACCCTGTGCTTCGCAACCGCGAGATGCTGCCTTTTGGGGCCAATGGCGCAGGCGACGCTTAAACCGACCGACCCGCCACCGGCGTGGTGGGCAGGCCGCCCGCCACCGTCAGATGTGAATGGCACGCCCGAAGGCATCGAGCACGCTTTCGTGCATCATTTCCGATAAGGTCGGGTGCGGGAACACCGTGTGCATCAAATCCTCTTCGGTGGTTTCGAGTTGCATGGCAATCACGAAACCGCCAATCAATTCGGTGACCTCCGCGCCAACCATGTGGGCGCCGAGCAGCTGGCCGGTTGCCGCATCGAAGATGGTTTTGACGAGCCCCTGATCCTCACCGAGCGCGATCGCTTTGCCGTTGCCGACGAACGGGAAGCGGCCGCACTTGATGTCGCGGCCTTGCGCGCGTGCCGCCGCTTCGCTCAGGCCCACGCTGGCGATCTGCGGCTGGCAATAGGTGCAGCCGGGAATCTTCAACTTGTCGATGGCATGCGGGTTGAGGCCCTTGATCGCCTCGACGCACACCACCCCTTCGTGCTCGGCCTTGTGCGCCAGCATCGGCGGTCCGGCAACATCGCCGATGGCGTAGATCCCCGCCACATTGGTGCGTCCGAAGGCATCGGTGTCGATGGTATTGCGGCTGATTTTCACGCCGAGTTTCTCAAGCCCGAGATGCTCCACATTGCCGACCACGCCGACGGCGCTGATCACGCGCTCGACGGCGATGTCCTTGCTTGCCCCGTTGCCATCGATGCGAACGCTGACGCCGTCGGCACGCTTCTCGAGCCGGCTCACCTTGGCATCGGTGAAGATCTTGATCCCCTGCCGCTCGAATGCCTTGCGCGCGAAGGCGGCGATCTCGGCATCTTCCGCGGGCAGGATTTGCGGCAGGATCTCTACCACCGTCACCTCGCTGCCGAAGAAGCGGAAAAACGAGGCGAACTCGATGCCGATCGCTCCCGAACCAATCACCAGCAGCGATTTCGGGATTGCCGGCGGCACCATGGCCTCGAAATAGGTCCACACCAACCGCTGGTCGGGCTCGATCCCCGGCAGGACGCGGGGGCGGGCGCCGGTGGCAATGATGACGTGCGGCGCCCGATAGCTGCCGGGCCCAAGCGTGCCCTTGGGGGCGGCAACGGTTGAGGCGTTGACCGTGACGCGGCCGACGGCATCGAGGGTGGCCTCGCCCCAGATGACGGCAATCTTGTTCTTCTTCATCAGAAATGTGACGCCGTCGTTGAGACGCTTGGCCACGCGACGCGAGCGCTCAACCACGGCGGCGCCATCAAAGCCCACCTGCTGGGCGCTCAGACCATAGTCGCGGGCGTGGCCAAGGTAGTGATAGATCTCGGCCGAGCGCAGCAGGGCCTTGGTCGGAATGCACCCCCAATTGAGGCAGATGCCGCCGAGATAGGCGCGCTCCACGATCGCGGTTTTGAAACCCAGCTGGGCGGCGCGAATGGCGGTGACATAACCGCCGGGACCGGAGCCGATGACGATGAGATCGAAGCTGGTGTCGGCCATAGAAGGCTCTCGCGACGGCTGGCTGGGAAACGACAACAGGCCCCGGCCTAGTGGCTGGAGCCTGCCCTTTCAAGGCAAATCGGCGGATGCCGGGATCGCTACCAACTCAAACGTGGCAGCGCGCCCCCAAATATTGGTTGAGCAGATCGTTGTAGCGGTCGACATCGGCCTGCGCCGCCGGCGGCAGCTTTTTGCCTTGCGTCGATGCCTCGACCTTGGCCTGCGTGCCCTTGCTGTCGAGCCGATTGAGCTCCTGACGGATTGATCCGCAGCTCTGCCCGGCGGCCAGCGGTCGGGCGCCCGGATCGCCGCCGTAGCTGCCACCGTCTTCGGCACACCCGGCCACGAGTGCCAGCGCACCTGCCAGCATCAAGACTTTGACCGCGTCAAACATATCCCGGGCCACGCCAGCCTCCTTCGCTTGCCATCGCGTCGCTCCGCCCCCGCTACGAACCACAATGGCGCAGCAAGTTCAACCGGCTAACACCTATGTGTGGTAACTTTGCAGCACGGCAAGCCAACGGCGCTCGCTGCTTTTGTCGCTGCTGCGAGCGCCGCCAAATTGGCCGGGGCATCCCGTGGGCCGCCGCTCGGCGTCCACGGGAAACCTCAACGTGCCGATGCCGTCATTTCTGCGCGTTCGCGACATCGGTGGCGCCGGCCTTCGAGGCCGGTCGCGCCTGCGCCGTGGTGGCCTTTGGCGTGACCGTCGAGCACCGGTTCTGGAACTCGGCGTTGGCCTTCGTCAATTGATCCGCCTTTTTCAGATCGGCGGCGGTCATCTTGTATTTCTTGGCAGCCGCCTTTTCGATCTTCTCGGCGACACCTTCCTTGCGCAGCCCTTCGATGCTGGCCGCCAAGGTGACACAGGCGGGATCAGCCTTGTCGGCGGTTTGCGTGGCGCTGAGCGCCCCGGTGGTGAACAAGCCGTCGGTGCCATCTGCGGCGCAACCCGCGAGTGCCAGGCCCGCAAGCAACGTGACTGTGGAACGAGCGCGTATCTGGAACGTCATATGCAAAAACCCCCAAACGATTTGACATTGCCGCCCCATACGCGCGGCGCGCACTTATCGTGATTCTTGCGAGTCTTAGGCGTCTTTTCGTTGACCGGCAAGGGATCGGCCGCCAGCGAGCTGTTGCCAAGCGCGCCGCGACGGCCCAATCCTGTGGATTGAAAGCGATCGTGACCAGACCGCCACAATCTCCGTCTGCGCACGAGCCGCGAGCCGCGCGGTCGATCTCGCGTCGACTGCGAAACACCGGGCGGATGGGACATCGACCACCACCTCGCCTGCCTGTTCGAGGCGGCGCGGCTACACCAGCATCCGCACCGGATCCTCAATCAGCGTCTTGAAGGCGTTGAGAAGCTCGGCGCCGACCGCACCGTCGACGGCGCGATGATCAGCCGACAGAGTACAAGCCATTAGCGTACCGATCTCGAGCTTGTCGGCGACGACGAGCGGTGACTTCTCGGCCGTGCCGATCGCCAGAATGGTGGCATGCGGCGGGTTGATGACGGCCTCGAAGCTCTTGATGCCGTACATGCCGAGGTTGGAGATCGAAGTAGTGCCTCCCTGGTACTCGTGCGGCGCCAACCGCCGTTTGCGCGCCCGCTCCGCCAAATCCCGCATTTCGTTGGAGATCTCCGACAGCGACTTCAGCTCGGCATGGCGAATGACGGGCGTGAACAGGCCGCCCTCGATGGCGACGGCAACGCCGACGTCGGAGTACTTGTGCCGCATCATGCCGGCTTCGGACCAGGTCACATTGGCGGCTGGCACCTGCGCCAAGGCCAACGCCAGCGCCTTGATGGCGAAGTCGTTGACCGACAGCTTGTAGGCACGCGGCCCCTCCTTCGGCGCCGACCGGTTCATGCTCTCGCGGGCGCGCAGCAGCTCGTCGATACGGCACTGTACCGTCAGATAGAAGTGCGGGATCGTCTGTTTGGAAAGGCTAAGGCGCTGGGCGATGATCCGGCGCATGCCATCGTGCGGGATGAGGTCATAGGAGCCTTGATCGTAAAGCGCGCGGATCTTGTCGTCGGGCATCGCCGCGATCGCCGGCGTGCCGGCGGCCGCCGGCATTTGCGTCACCGCCGTCGCCGCCGGTGGCCGCGGCCGGCCGTCCTTGAGCGCCGCCTCGACGTCGCGACGGATCACGCGCCCGCGCGGGCCTGAGCCATTGAGGCGCGCGATGTCGAGACCGTGTTCGTTGGCGAGCCGCCGCGCCAACGGCGAGGCGAAAATCCGCGCTTCGCCCCCCGCGGTGCCAGATTGCGGCGGCTTCGCCGGCGCCGCCGCAGCAACGGGGGCGGCGGCAGCCGGCTTGCCGGCAGCCGGTGCGGCGGGCGGCGGGCTGGAGCGGGCGGGAGCCGGGCTCGGTGCGGCCGGCGGCGGGTTCGAGCGAGCGGGAGCCGGGCTCGGCGCGCCCGGCGGCGGGTTCGAGCGAGCCGGCGCCGGGCTCGGCGCGGCGCTCCGTGCCGGTACCGCCGCCGCATCATCCCCCTCGAGCAGCAAGGTGGCGATCGGGGTATTGACCTTGACGCCCTCGGTGCCCTCCGCGACCAGCAGCTCGGATACCTTGCCGGCATCGACCGCCTCGACCTCCATGGTGGCCTTATCGGTCTCGATTTCGGCGATGATATCGCCGGGCTTGACCTCTTGACCGGTCTTGACGAGCCACTTGGCGAGCTTGCCCTCCTCCATGGTCGGCGACAGCGCGGGCATAAGGATTTCCGTCGGCATGCTGGTCCCATCACTGGCTGAATTTGATCTCGGTCGGCGTCCATTTGCGTTTGCGGCGGGCGATGCGCTCGGCGGCGGTCTCGCCCTCGTACACCACCGGTGCGGGCACGCGTCCCAGGAATGGCGCAACCGCCAGCCCGCGCGCATTGAGCACCGACCATAACCCGGTCGCATCCTCCAGCAGCACGCCGGCATAGATGCCGCACCGCGGGCAGATCAGGCTCGAACCCGTGCGGCTGGCAAACTGGTAGGTGGTATAGAGTGCGCGCTCGATCTCAAAAGCGGCGCGGCCGGCCGGATCCGACACGCTCATGGCGCCATGCCGGGTGCAAAACGAGCACTGACAGGCCCGCACCTCGAGCTCGCTTGCCGGTTTCGTCGCCCACAAACTGGCGCGGATCGCGCCGCAGTGGCAGCTGCCTTCACTGTGATAGACCTGGGGTACCATGGCGCTCGCTTGGCTCGATGGCTGTTTCACTGACTGGGCGGCGCCCGCCTGTAGGTCCCCGACACCCGCCTCGCGTCGCGGTCGCCACCGGCATCAGTGAGCTCGCCAGCGCCTCGGGGCATGATCGTCACAGGTAGAGCACGCTTTTGACCGCCTCGATCACCTGCTGCGTGCTCGGCAACGCCAGGCGTTCCAAATTGGCGGCATAGGGCATCGGCACATCGGCACCGGAAACCTTGGCCGGTGGCGCATCGAGGTAGTCGAAGGCCTGGATCGCGACCTGGGCGCAGATTTCCGAACCCACCGAGCATACCGGCCAGGCCTCCTCCACCGTCACCAGACGGTTGGTTGTCCTGACCGAGGCCAGGATGCTTTCGAGATCCAACGGCCGCAGCGAGCGCAGATCGATCACTTCTGCTTCGATGCCCTCGCCGGCGAGCTGCTCGGCCGCCTCGAGTGCATAGAGCATGCCGCGTGCAAAGGAGACGATGGTGACGTCGCGGCCGGCGCGCGCAATGCGCGCCTTGCCGATCGGCACCAGCCAGTCCGCGCCCTTGGGCACCGGGCCGGAGGCGCCGTAAAGCATCTCGTTCTCAAGCACGAGCACCGGATTGGGATCACGAATGGCGGATTTGAGCAGACCCTTGGCATCGGCGGGGTTGGACGGGGCCACCACTTTGAGGCCGGGCACGTGCGCATACCAGGCCGAGTAGCACTGGCTGTGTTGGGCGGCGACCCGGGCGGCGGCGCCGTTGGGACCGCGGAACACGATCGAGCAGCCCATTTGCCCGCCCGACATGTAGCGCGTCTTGGCGGCCGAGTTGATGATCTGGTCGATCGCCTGCATGGCAAAGTTCCAGGTCATGAACTCGACGATGGGTTTGAGCCCGGCCATGGCGGCGCCGACGCCGACGCCGGCAAAGCCCTGCTCGGTAATCGGCGTATCGATCACGCGCCTGGCACCAAACTCATCGAGCAGGCCCTGGCTGATCTTGTAGGCACCCTGGTACTGGGCCACCTCTTCGCCCATCAAAAAGACGTCCTTGTCGCGGCGCATCTCCTCGGCCATGGCATCGCGCAGGGCCTCGCGCATGGTTTGCGTGCTGGTCTCGGCTTCGGCTGCGGGTTCCGGCGCGGGCGCTGCCGGCGCCGGCGCTGGTCGGGGAGCCGCCGCTGGGTGGGGTGGTGCCGCTGACGCGGGCGCGGCGCGGGATGCCGGGGCCGCCGGCGGTGGGGCGGGTTGCGCCGCCGGGGCGGCCTTGGTGGTGGCGCCAGCATCGCCATCGAGCACGGCGATCGGCGTGTTGACCTTCACCCCTTCGGTACCCTCGGCGACGAGCAACTTTGACACCTTGCCCTCGTCGACCGCCTCCACCTCCATGGTCGCCTTGTCGGTCTCAATCTCGGCGATGACATCGCCGGGCTTGACCTCTTGACCCTCGGCAACCAGCCACTTGGCGAGCTTACCCTCTTCCATGGTGGGCGACAGTGCCGGCATCAAAATCTCGGTGGCCATCTGGCTCGGGTCTCTTACTCGCGGGTTGGCTCAAGATCGGGGCGCGGGACCCGCGCCGACTGCTCTCGCTGATCGTGGGGTTACCGTCGCAATCCTTGGCGCCAGTTGGCGCGCCGGCGGCCGACGCGGGGCGACCTTGAGGTGAAGGGGTGGTCTGAGGCTTGGTCCAGGTTGGCGCTCACCGTTCAATCCCCTGCTCAAAAGCCTGCCCGGCAACTTGCTCAGGCCGACAGCAGAACATCGCTCCAGAGCTCACTGTCGTCCGGTTCGGCGTCGGATTGGGCGAACTCGGCAGCGCCATTGATCGCGGCGCGCACCTCAGCGTCGATGCTCTTCATTTCGTCCTCGCTCACCAGCCGGCTTTCGAGCATGCGGCGGCGAACCTGCTCGATGGGATCGTGATCCTCGCGCATCTTTTGCACCTCTTCGCGCGTGCGGTATTTGGCGGGATCCGACATCGAGTGGCCGCGATAACGATAGGTCAGCATCTCCAGAATGTAGGGGCCATTGCCATCGCGCACCCACTTGAGCACCCGATCGGCAGTGGCTCTCACGGCGCGCACATCCATGCCGTCGACCTGTTCGCCGGGAATGTCGAAGGAACGGCCGCGTTGGGAGAAGTCGGTGGTGGCCGCCGAGCGCTCGACGGACGTCCCCATGGCGTACTTGTTGTTCTCGATGACGAACACCACCGGCAGCTTCCACAGCTTGGCCATGTTGAAGCTTTCGTACACCTGGCCCTGATTGGCGGCGCCGTCGCCGAAGAACGTCACGCACACATTGCCGTCGTCGCGATAGCGGTTGGCAAAGGCTATGCCGACCCCGAGCGGAACATTGGCGCCGACAATGCCGTGTCCACCGTAGAAGCGCTTCTCCTTGGAGAACATGTGCATCGAGCCGCCCTTGCCCTTCGAGTAGCCGTGGGCGCGGCCGGTGAGCTCCGCCATGACCCCCTTGGGATCCATGCCGCACGCCAGCATGTGACCGTGGTCGCGGTAGGTGGTGATCATTTGATCGCCGTCCTTGGACGCCATCTTCATGCCGACCACGACCGCTTCCTGGCCGATGTAGAGATGGCAGAAGCCGCCGATGAACCCCATACCGTAGAGCTGCGCCGCCTTCTCTTCAAAGCGGCGGATCAGCAGCATTTCGCGATAGGCGTGGAGTTCCTGATCGCGGCTGAATGGGGGAACGGTCTCCTGACCGTTGGGACGAGACATTGGCTGTGTTGGCCTCACTGACGACGGGGATCCGAGCGTACAAGAAACGGCCCGGCAAGACCAGCCGTGCGCCGAACTCGCGCGGCTGCCATCGGCCCCCGACCGTCAGTTGGGGTGCGCCGCCGCCGGCGCTGCCGGCGGCACGATGATGCGGTCACCGGGGCGGGCAAAGCCCAATACGGCGATGGCAAGTTCTTCGACCAGATCGGGGTCGTGGGCATTGAGCAGCCGCACATCCTGCTCCAGGCGCATGCGCGCGGCCTCGAGGCGGGCGATCTCGGGCTCCAGCACTCGGGAGCGCTCGATCAGCCGGCTACGCGCCTCGAGGCCGCGTTTACCTTTGACGGCATGGTGGGCGAAGTACGCCAACGCGCACAGGCAGAGAAGCGACACCAGGAACTGCCGCGGCCGGGCTTTTCGCCGATCATGCATGAAGGCGACGCGAAACCGTTGGGGTGACAGCGCCCATTCCGGGGCGCCACACCAGTTTCACCCAAGCTTGGTTAAACGCGGGTAAAGCCGCCCTGCAGGCGAGCCAGATCGCAAGGCCGGCGCACCCGGATTAGCGCCGCCTGCCGCTGAGCTAGCGCCGCAGCACCGTGCGCCCGGCAAAGCGGGCCTGATCACCCAACTCCAATTCGATGCGCAAGAGCTGGTTATATTTGGCGAGCCGGTCGGAACGCGACAGCGACCCGGTCTTGATCTGGCCGGCATTGGTGGCGACGGTGATGTCGGCGATGGTGGCATCCTCGGTTTCGCCCGAACGGTGCGAAATCACCGCGCTGTAGCGCGCCGCCTGGGCCAGGCGCACGGCTTCGAGCGCCTCGGTCAGGGTACCGATCTGGTTGACCTTGACCAGGATCGAGTTGCCGATACCCCGGCCGATGCCCTGTTGCAGCCGCGCGGTGTTGGTCACGAACAGATCATCGCCGACGAGCTGGCACTTGCCGCCGATGGCATCGGTCAGCGCCTTCCAGCCTTCCCAATCATCCTCGGCCATGCCGTCCTCGATCGATACGATCGGAAAGCGATCGGTGAGGCCGGCAAGATATTTCACCATACCGCCGCTATCGAGGCTCTTGCCCTCGCCGGCCAAGGCGTACTTGCCGTTGCGAAAAAACTCGGTAGCAGCGCAGTCGAGCGCCAGCACAATGTCCTCGCCCGGCGTGTAGCCGGCTTGCTCGATCGCCTTGCTGATGAAGCCGAGCGCCTCCTCGGCCGACCTGAGGTTGGGGGCAAAGCCGCCTTCGTCGCCGACATTGGTATTGTGGCCGGCATCCTTGAGCGACTTGCGCAAGGTGTGGAACACCTCGGCTCCCATACGGATGGCATCGGCGCAGGTGGCCGCACCCACCGGCATGATCATGAATTCCTGAATGTCGATCGGGTTGTCGGCGTGCGCGCCGCCGTTGACGATGTTCATCATCGGCACCGGCAGCAGATGGGCGTTGGTGCCGCCGAGATAGCGATAGAGCGGCAGGGCGTGGGCCTCGGCCGCCGCCTTGGCCACCGCTAGCGACACCCCCAGGATGGCATTGGCGCCGAGCCGTCCTTTGTCGGGAGTGCCATCGAGCGTCGCCAGCGCGGCATCGATGCGGCGTTGATCCTCCGCGTCCATGCCGCCCACGGCATCGAAGATCTCACCGTTGACGGCTTCCACCGCCTTGAGTACGCCCTTGCCCTGGTAGCGCCGTGGATCGCCGTCGCGCAGCTCGACCGCCTCGTGGGCGCCGGTCGAAGCCCCGGACGGCACCGCGGCCCGACCCAAGGCGCCACCGTCCAGGATCACGTCCACCTCTACGGTCGGATTGCCGCGGCTGTCTAAGATCTCACGGCCGATGATGTCGACGATGGCGGTCATGATGGGTTCCAACTCGAGCTTGAGTTTTGCAGCAAACCGGCGGCAACGGGGGAGGTTCTATCCCGGTCGGATGCAGCCCGCCAAGCGGCAGATCGCGCCAGCCTTGCTCGGTCAATGCGGTTGAGGGTGGAGGAGACTGCCGGGCATGCTTGCCAGTAGCGCGTTGGTGTTGTTTTCCGGAGGCCAGGATTCGACGGTGTGCCTGGCCTGGGCCCTCGCCCGCTACCAGCGGGTGGAAACGGTCGGCTTTGCCTATGGACAGCGCCACGGCATCGAAATGGTGCAACGGGGCATCGTCCGCGACGAACTGGCTCGGCGTTTTGCCGATTGGCGGCAGCGGCTGGGCGAAGACCACGTGCTTGACCTGCCCACCTTGGCCACCATCAGCGACACGGCGCTGACGCGGGATGCCGAGTTCGCCATGACCGCGGCCGGCCTCCCGAACACTTTCGTGCCCGGACGCAACCTTTTGTTTTGCACCTTTGCCGCCGCGCTCGGCTATCGTCGCGGCATCCGCAGCTTGGTCGGCGGCATGTGCGAAACCGACTACTCGGGCTATCCGGACTGCCGCCACCAGACCATGACCGCGTTGGCCGCCGCCATCTCGCTCGGCATGGACACCGCCTTCCAGATCGAAACGCCGCTGATGTGGCTCGACAAGGCGGCGACCTGGGGCTTGGCGGGGAGGCTGGGCGGGCCGGCCCTGATCGAGCTCATCATCGAGCATACGCACACCTGTTATAAGGGCGAGCGGGACGCGCGCCACCCTTGGGGCTATGGTTGCGGCAGCTGCCCGGCGTGCCAGCTGCGGGCGAAAGGATGGGAGCAATGGCAAGCGAGCGGGGCGACCTGATCCAGGCGGTCGAACTGGCGCTGGCCGGCGACTGGCAGGCCTCGCACCAGATCGTGCAGCGGGACGAGGCCGACGTCACCTCGTGCTGGATCCACGCCGTTTTGCATAAGATTGAGGGCGACCAGGCCAATGCACGCTACTGGTACCGGCGCGCCGGGCAGTCCTATGAGGCCTATGCCGACGCCACCGCCGAGCTCAACGCCATCAAGGCCGCGCTGACCTACTAATGCAGGCAATTGGGGGGATCGTTACGCCGAAACACGAGACGGAGCTCAACCAACATGGCGCAAGATCCCCGATGGCCGGAGCTTCCCCTCGCCGCTTGGGCTCAGACCTGCGAGACCCTGCACCGATGGACACAGGTGGTGGGCAAGATCCAGCTGGCGCTGACGCCGCTCACCAATCACTGGTGGAACGTCACCCTTCTCACCACGGCGCGGGGCCTGACCACACCACCTCTGCCCTACGCCGAGAGCACGTTCACCATCGCCTTCGATTTCCTCGAGCATCGACTGCATATCCGCCATAGCCGCGGTACCGCACAACAGCTGCAACTGGTGCCGATGTCGGTGGCCAGCTTCTATCACGAGCTGATGGCCTGCCTGCAGCGCCTCGACGTCAAGGTTGCGATCTGGACCACGCCGAGCGAAATTGCCGATGCCGTCCCCTTCGAACGCGATCACAGCAATGCCGACTACGATCCGGTCTGGGTCGGGCGGTTTTGGCAGGTGCTGTCGCAATCGGATCGGCTGCTCAAGCAATTCCGTTCGCGCTTCATCGGCAAGGCCAGCCCGGTGCACTTTTTTTGGGGCAGCTTCGATCTCGCCGTGACCCGTTTTTCCGGCCGCCGGGCGCCGCCGCCAACGGGCACCACGCCCAACGTGGCAGCCTGGGTGATGCGCGAGGCCTATTCGCACGAGGTGAGCAGTTGCGGCTTTTGGCCGGGCAACGGCGGCTACGGTCGGGCCGCCTATTATGTCTACGCCTATCCAGAGCCGGAAGGCTACGGCGCCACACCTGTGACCAGCGCCGGCGCCTGCTACGATGCGGGCCTCGGCCAATTCATTCTGCCCTATGACGCCATGCGGCAAGCCCGCGATCCTGAGGCCCTGCTGTTGGGGTTCCTCGAGGAGACCTACGCGGCGGCGGCCGACATTGCCCGTTGGGATCGCGCCGCCCTGGAGCGCGGCACCGCCTGAGCCGGGGCGCGGCCGCCGGCATGGACCTCGGACCCGCCGTGCGCCCGGCCGGCAGCTTACGAGCTTGGCCGCGATGGCAGCGACCGGAAGCATCGGCGCTGCACGACGTGTACGTCCAACCTCGCCGCACCGAATCAGATTAGGTTGCGTTGATAAAATGCTTCGACCTCAACGTGTGAGGATGCCGCAATGCCTGCGGCATTTTCGTTGCAGGGCCGAGCTCAACAAACAGGGGGTGCCTCATGCCGCCAATGATGCGCAAAACTCTCGACATCGTTATCGCCCTTGCGCTGACCGCCGCTGTGTTCTTTGTGATCGTCGTCGCCAACAGCTCGCTCATGGCGCGAGGTGGCACCATCCAGGGCGTGAAGCTCTGGTACGCCTTCATCGGCCGGCCCGACATTCTCGGCACCATGTTTCTCACGGCGCTGGTGACGATGGCCTACATCATCTGGCAACAGGGCAGTGGTCGACCGCGACTCTAGCCCCTGCGGGCGATCCTGCCCGCCACAACACGCGCCCGCGCGTCCCCACCCTGGGGACGCGTCGTCGTCCCGCCACATGACGCGCCACGCCCGCCGTTGACGTGTGTCACTGTCCCAGTCAGACCGCCAGCGCCGATCGTACGGCCGCTGCTCGGGCCTAAGACAGCAAGCTTTGCGGGCCTCAATCAACCTCAAGCCCGCCTAGCGCCGGTGCACGCTCGTTTGTGCGGTCGGTGCGTCCGACCGAGCCGCTAGCCGGCGCTGCCGGCCGTGCTGCGTCCGTCGGCGAGCGCCACGCCGGTAAGGGTGGCAAGCTCGCCCAGCGACAGCGCCTCGACCATCTCGCGCACCACCAGACCCTCGCGCGTCACGTCGATCACCGCCAGATCGGTGTAGATGCGCGACACACAGGCTTTGGCCGTCAGCGGATAGGTGCAGGTTGGCACGATCTTGCTATCGCCGGCTTTGGTGAAATGCTCCATCATGATGAAGGTGCGTTTGGCGCCGATCGCCAGGTCCATGGCCCCGCCCACCGCCGGGATCGCATCCTTTTCGCCGCTGTGCCAATTGGCGAGGTCGCCCATCACCGACACTTGGAACGCGCCCAGCACGCAGATGTCGAGATGGCCACCGCGCATCATGGCAAAGGAATCCGCATGGTGGAAGAACGCGGCACCCGGCAGCGCCGTCACCGGCTGCTTGCCGGCGTTGATGAGATCAAGGTCCTCCGCACCCTTGGCCGGCGCCGGTCCCATACCGAGCAAACCATTTTCCGAATGCAGGAATACGTCCTTACCGCTGGGCAGGAAGTCGGCAACCAGGGTGGGCAGGCCGATGCCCAGGTTGACATAGGCACCCTCGGGAATGTCGCGGGCGACGCGAGCTGCCATTTGCTTGCGGCTCAGCCGCTTCAGGTTGGCGAGATTGGCCGCCATGCTCACTTCTCCTAAGCCGCAACGCGCACCAGGCGCTCCACGAAGATGCCAGGGGTCACGATCACCTCGGGATCAAGCGCACCGAGCGGCACCACCTCGTTGACCTCGGCGATGGTCATTTGTGCCGCCATCGCCATCACCGGCCCGAAGTTGCGCGCGGTTTTGCGGTAGACGAGATTACCCCAGCGGTCGCCCTTGTAGGCCTTGATCAGCGCCACATCGGCTTGGATCGGAAACTCCAGCACGTAGTCACGGCCGTTGATGCGGCGCGTCTCACGGTCTCCTGCCAACAGCGTGCCGTAGCCAGTCGGACAATAAAAGGCGCCAATGCCGGCGCCGGCGGCGCGGATACGCTCGGCAAGATTGCCTTGCGGCACCACCTCGAGCTCGATCTTGCCGGCGCGATAGAGGCCGTCGAACACCCACGAGTCGGTTTGCCGCGGAAACGAACAGACCACCTTTCGCACGCGGCCGCTCGCCAACAGCGCCGCCAGGCCGGTGTCGCCATTGCCGGCGTTGTTGGAGACGATGGTGAGGTCCTTGGCCCCCTGCGCGATCAGGGCGTCGATCAGCACAATCGGCATGCCGGCGGTGCCGAACCCGCCGACCAGGATGGTGGCGCCGTCCCTCACCTCGGCCACCGCCTCGGCAGCCGAGCCCACGAGCTTGTCAATCACCGCACCGGTGCTCCCGTCATCCCTCGAGCCTAGTTTTTGCGGGTATCGAGGTTGGCGAAGGTGGCCCCGTCCGCCGCCAACTTTTCGATCAATGGCGCGATTTTCCAGCGCGCTCCATACTTTGCCTCGTAGGCCTTGATGCGCTCGGCCGCCTGCTTCATGCCGATCACGTTGTCGACCTGCCACATCGGCCCGCCGCGCCAGGCCGGGAAACCGTAGCCGTTGAGGTACATGGTGTCGATGTCGCTGGCCCTGAGCGCGATACCCTCTTCCAGGATCTTGGCGCCTTCGTTGGCAAGCCGCAACAGGCTGCGCTCGACGATCTCGTCGGCGGGAATATGCCGCTGCTTGATCTGCAAGGCCTCGGCCTCGGCCCGGATCAGGGCCTCGATCTCGGGGTCGACCAGGCGCTTGCGGTTCTCGTCGTATCGATAGTAGCCGGCGCCAGTCTTTTGCCCATGACGACCCATCTCGACGATCTTGTCCGGGATGCGCGCATTCTGGGCGGCCTCGCCGGTCAGTTTGCGCTCCTTGCGGATGCGATAGCCGACATCGAGGCCGGCAAGGTCGCTGACGGCAAGCGGGCCCATCGCCATCCCCCAGCCTTCGAGTGCGCCGTCAATCTCCTGCGGCATGGCACCCTCGAGGTTCATGGCCTGCACTTCCCCGCCGTAGGCCGCCAGCATCCGATTGCCGACGAAACCGTCGCAGACACCCGCCTGCACGCCCACCTTGCCGATCCGCTTGGCGATCGCCATGGCGGTGGCCATAACGTCGCTCGCGGTCTTGTCGGCGCGCACGATCTCGAGCAGGCGCATGATGTTGGCGGGGGAGAAGAAATGTAAGCCAACCACGTCCTGCGGCCGCTTGGTCTGGGCGGCGATTTCGTCCACGTCCAAGGTCGAGGTGTTGGTGGCGATGATGGCACCCGATTTGGCAATGCGGTCGAGCTTGCCGAACACCTCCTTTTTGAGCGCCATGTTTTCGAACACCGCCTCGATGATGAGGTCGGCCTTGCCGAGATCGACCATATCGAGCGACGGCGTCAGCTTGGCAAAGCGGTCGGCCGCCTGCGCCGCGGTGATGCGCCCGCGCTTGGCGTTGGCCGACAGCGTATCCTTGATGCGCGCCACACCCTTGTCGAGCGCGTCCCGCGTGGTCTCGACGATCGTCACCGGAAAGCCGGCGTTGAGGAAGGCCAGGGTGATGCCGGTGCCCATGGTACCGGCGCCAAGCACGCCAATGGTTTCGACCTCGCGCAGCTTGGTATTGGCACCGATGCCCGGCAGGTTGGCAGCCTGGCGTTCGGCAAAGAAGGCATATTGCAGGGCGCGCGCGTAGGGGCTGGCCGCGACCTCGCGAAACAGCGCGCGCTCACGCGCGCTGCCCTGGACGATGTCGGACTCGGTTGCGGCTTTGACGGCGTCGATGGCGATCTTGGGAGCCAGCGGTCCGCTGGGGTGCCGGCCGAGCGCCGCGCGCGCTTTGTCGAACAGATCCGCCGGCAGCGCCGCCTTGTCGATCTTGATCTCGCCGATCCGGCGGGGCGGCTTGCCGGCCTGCTGTTTGGCGAAGGCAATGGCAGCCGGCATTAGCTCGGTGTCGATCAGCTTGTCGATCAGGCCGGCCGCGGCGGCCTTTTCGGCGTCGATAAAATTGCCGCTGGTGATCAGCTGCAGCGCCGGCTCGACGCCGATGGCGCGCGGCAACCGCTGGGTGCCGCCGGCGCCGGGAATGATGCCGAGCTTGATCTCGGGCAGACCAAGCTGCCGCACGTCGCGCCTGGCGACGCGATAGTGGCACCCAAGCGCCAGCTCCAGCCCGCCGCCCAGGGCGGTGCCATTGACGGCGGCGACCACGGGCTTGCTGCCGGCTTCCAAGGTATCGATCAGCTGCGGCAGAAACGGCTCCTTCATTTCCGCCTTGAACTCGCTGATGTCGGCGCCAGCCGAGAAGAACTTGCCGGTGCCCGTCAGCACGATCGCCCTGATGCCGGGATCGGCGTTGGCGGCGGCCAAGGCCTCGGCCAAGGCGACGCGCAGCGCGTGCCCAAGCGCATTGACCGGCGGGTTGTGCATGCGAATGACCGCGATCTCGCCCTCGGTCTCGGTCTCAACGATGGCCACGGTGCGCTCTCCTTATGTTTGGCATGGCTCTATGTCTGGCATGATGTTTGGCATGGCTCTGCCGGCATTGGCTGGGTTGCCGACCCCGGCTTGGCGCGGGGCTCAGGCCGAGGTTACTCTTCCGGCACCAAGCATGCCAGGGAGGAACAGCCATGCTGCGCGGATTGATGATGGACCGGCCGCTGCTGGTCTCGAGCGTGATCGACTACGCAGCCGACGTGTTCCCGGACGTCGAGGTGGTGTCGCAGACCATCGAGGGTGGCCTCCACCGCTACGGCTACGCCCAGGCGCGCGCGCGCATCGGGCGGCTGGCCAACGCGCTGCTGGCGCTGGGGGTCAAGCCGGGCGACCGCGTCGCCACCCTGGCCTGGAACGGCTACCGCCATTTCGAACTCTATTTTGCCATCGCCGGGATTGGCGCCGTTTGCCACACCATCAACCCGCGGCTGTTTCCCGATCAGATCGCCTATATCGCCAATCACGCGGCGGACAGCGTGCTGTTCTTCGACCTTACCTTCCAACCGCTGGTGGAGAAGCTGGCCCCGGCCTGCAAGACCATCACAAGCTACGTGTTGATGACCGACCGCGCGCACATGCCGGCAAACCCGACATTGGCGCCTTTGCTGTGCTACGAGGAGTTGCTGGCGGCGACGGTAGCCGACTTCAGCTGGCCGGAGTTCGACGAGCATGCCGCCTGTGCGCTGTGCTACACGTCGGGCACCACCGGCGAGCCCAAGGGTGTGCTCTATTCCAACCGCTCGATGCTGTTGCACACCTTCTTTCTCATTGCCACGCGGCCCGATCTGTTCGCGCACAACCGCACCATCCTGCCGGTGGTACCGCTGTTCCACGCCAACGCCTGGAGCCTGCCCTACGTCACGCCGCTTACCGGCTGTCCGTTGATCCTACCGGGCGCAAAGCTCGACGGCCCAACCTTGTTCGAGCTCATGGACAACGAGGCTGTGGAAGCAGGCTGGGGTGTGCCGACGGTCTGGCTTGGCCTGCTCGAGGAATTTAACAAACGCGGCCGCAAACCCAAGCACTTGGTGCAAATCCTGAGCGGCGGCTCGGCGGTACCGGCGGCCATGATCGACACCTTCAGCGACTGGGGCATCGACGTGACGCACGGCTGGGGCATGACCGAGATGAGCCCGGTCGGCACCATCACCGTGTTGCGTCCCGCCGAGCGGGCCAAACCGCCGAAAGAGCGCGCCGCCTTTAGCGCCAGGCAAGGTCGTCGCATGTTTGGCGTCGATCTCAAGGTGATCGACGACAAGGGCAACCGCGCGCCGCCCGATGGCGAGACCTCGGGCGAATTGTTCGTTCGCGGCGCCACCGTCGTCTCCGGCTATTTCAACAACCCGGAGGCGTCCGCCCGGCAGATCGACGGCGAGGGCTGGTTCGGCACCGGTGACGTTGCCAAGCTGACCCCCGACGGCTGGTTGCTGATCGTCGATCGCACCAAGGACCTGGTCAAGTCCGGCGGCGAATGGATCAGTTCCATCGACGTGGAGAATGCCGCGCTGGCCGCCGTCAAAGGCATCGCCAATTGCGCGGTCATCGGCGTGCCGCACCCGAAATGGAACGAACGACCGCTGCTGGTGGCGGTAAAGGCACCGGGCGCCGAGCCGACCAAGGCGCAAATCCTCGACGCCCTGAGCGCCAAGATCGCACCCTGGCAGATGCCGGACGATGTGGTGTTTGTCGAGGCCTTGCCGATGACGGCAACCGGCAAAATTTCCAAGAAGGATTTGCGCGCCCAATTCGCCAGCTACCCTCTGCCCGGCTAGTCGGCGGTGGCGGCCGTATACGTCTTATGTTGACCAGCCTGGCAAACGGCGGCCAGCTGCCCAGGTAATAATCATTGGCTGCTAGCGTGCCTCCCTCTGGTGCGGACGGCAATCAACCACCATTTTGGTTGGGTCAAATGGGGCCCTGCCTCGGGCCTGTCGACGCCCAAGAGGGAGAAGCTGATGCTGCGCCCACACCTCAGCCGCCTGTCCAAGCTCGTTGCCGTCCTGCTCGTTAGCGCCACGTTGGCGGGCTGCGGCATCAACAATATCCCGACCTTTGAGCAGAACGCCAAAGCCAAATGGTCGGAGGTCTTGAGCCAGTACAAGCGCCGCGCCGACCTGGTCCCCAACCTGGTCGAGACGGTGAAGGGCTTTGCCGCCCAGGAGCAGCAGGTGCTGACCTCGGTGGTCGAGGCGCGCGCCAAGGCGACACAGGCACAGGTGCAACTGCCGCCCGACGTTGTCAGCAACCCCGAAGCGATGCAGCGATTTCAGGACGCCCAGAACCAGCTCAGCGGCGCCCTCGGCCGCCTGCTCGCCGTGGTCGAGCGCTATCCCGATATCAAATCAGGGCAGAACTTCCTGGCGCTGCAGTCGCAACTTGAGGGAACGGAAAATCGCATTGCCATCGCCCGGCGTGACTACATCGACGCCGTGCGCGTCTTCAATACCGAGCTCACCACCTTCCCGGGCCGAATCTGGCGCTCGGTGCTCTACTCCTCGGCGCAGCCGATGGCCACCTTCGACATCACGCCGCAAGAACAAACGACGCCGCGCGTCGACTTTGGCACCAAGAAGTAGCCGATCCCGGAGCAGCGCTTCCGGCGTTAGATCGGCCGTCACGTAAGTTAAGTGCGCGAGAGCATGGCATGGCAGGCGCGCTCCGGTTGTCTTTGGCCAACAACGACGCGGGTGGGCGTGAGGCGAGCGCTCAGGCTGCCGATGCCATTGCCGCGGTGGGCGCCGCACCGGCGGCATTCGGCACCGCCCGGCGCCGACCGTGCGCCACCCTCGATTGGCTGGCGGGTGAGCAGTTGCGGGCAACCCTGATGCGATCCTTTTCCGCCGCCCTGCTGGTGCTGCTGGTCGCCCTGCTCCTCACCGCTCCGGCCGGCGCCGAGCCAAAGTTCCCGCCCCTCACCGGCCGCATCGTCGATGACGCCAATCTGCTGTCCGGCGAGGATCGCCGCGCGCTCGAAGCCGACTTGAAGGCGCTCGAAGAGCGATCGAGCGATCAGCTCGTGATCTACACGGCGCCGTCGCTGCAAGGCTACGAGATCGAGGACTTCGGCTATCGCCTCGGTCGCACCTGGCAGATCGGGCAACAGGGCAAGGACAATGGCGTCATCCTGATCGTGGCGCCGAACCAGCGCAAGGTGCGGATCGAGGTCGGACGCGGCCTCGAGCCGGAGCTCACCGATGCGATGAGCAGACTGATCATCGAGAATGCGATTCTGCCGGCCTTCCGGCGCGGCGACTTCAGCGCCGGGATCAAGGCCGGCGTGCACGACATCCGTGACGTGCTGCTGGGCGATGCCGAAGCCGTGAAAGCCCGGGCCCGGTCGGCAGCAAAGCGCGACGGTGGCCCCGGGCTGTCGCCGGCGCTGATCATGCTGCTACTGTTTATTGTGCTGGCGTTCCTGATGGTTCAAATGGACGCGCGCCGAACCGCGCATCCCGCCCGCCTCGACCAACGCGATCGGCGCTACGCGACGCGCGATCGGCGCTACGGCACACCGGTCATCATCCCCGGCTCCTGGGGCGGCGGCTCGGGCAGCTGGGGCGGATCGGGGGGCGGTGGTTTTTCCGGCGGCGGCGGCTCGTTCGGCGGCGGCGGTGCATCGGGAGGCTGGTAGGGATGGGCGCGCAACGGATGGCGTCATGACGATCGTCAGCGAAATGGAGCGACAACGGGTCGCCGAGGCCATCACTCAAGCCGAGCGGCAAACCTCCGGCGAGATCGTCGCCGTGATCGCCGGCGAGAGCGCGAGTTACGCCTACGTCCCGTTCATGTGGGCGGCGATCGTTGCACTGGCGGTGCCGTTTCCCTTCATCTTCTTCACTTGGTGGCCGATCCAGCACATCTACGGTCTGCAACTCGTCGTGTTCGCGCTGCTGGTCGTGATGTTGATGTATCGGCCGCTGCGGCTGGCGCTGGTACCTGGTGCCATCAAGCGGCAACGCGCCCATCGCCGTGCCGTCGAGCAATTCTTGGCGCAAAACCTGCACACCACGCCGAACCGCACCGGTGTGCTGATCTTCGTTTCCGTGGCCGAGCGCTTTGCCGAGATTATCGCCGATGCCGGCATCAACCAGAAGGTTGCAGACGGCACCTGGCAGAGCATCGTCGATGCGCTCACCAGGTCGATTGGCGAGGGGGAGGCGGTCGATGGCTTTGTGCAGGCCATTGCCGCGGTCGGCCAGGAGCTGGCTCGCCACTTCCCGCCCGGCAGCCACGATCCTGCGGCCTTTGCCAATCATCTGATCGTGTTGCCATCAGACTAGGCGGAAACCCCGCCGCGGTTGCTTGGCCGAGCTGCGCCACCCCTGCGGGCACAGATCGCGCTTTTGCCGATCGCGGCGCCAGGCCGCACCGCTCCACTGAGGCTCGCAAGCCCAGACCGAACCCACCGTGGTCGCCGGCCGCCGAGCGCCGTGATCGCGGACAAGGCGGCGACGGCGAGGATCCCGCGAGCAACCATCGCCCGAGGCCGCGGCCCGTGCGGCATCACCGATGCCGTCGCCGTCCGTCAGGTGAGCGTCAGGAGCTTGCCCTCAAGCTGCAAGATGCAGCCCTCAATGTTGTGCAGCACTTCATCCGCCCACTGCAGCTCACGCTCGATTTCGGCGGGGCTGCGCTGCTTGCGTTCGCTGCGGCTGACGGTGGCGAGATCGAGCAGGCTGGCAAGGAGCCTGCCCAAGCCACGAAAAAGCCGTACTCGGAGCGACGCCGACCGCTTGCGCTTGGTTTGATCAGGGCGCGCGGCTTTTTGTCGCCGCAACAGCGCGCTACGCAGAAATCTGATCTCCCGCTTCTTGTGCCGCAGCTCCTTCAAGGCGGCCTTCGCCTCGGTCGCCGACCTGACGGTGACGCCGACGGCGGTGCCGTCGATTTTTACGTAACGCATTGGCGCAAGCTGCATTGTCGTCCCTCGATGCTGACCGAAGCCCGCGAGAGTACACGCCGATCGGGCAGGCGTCAGGCGATACACCCCTGAGATCGGATTCGCGGGCGTTGAGAAGCCTTCTGCACGCGGTGCGGGAATGACTTGGTGCAGCTTAAAAATGGCGCCGCATTGTCGCCATAGGCGGTGGCCAACGCTGCTGCCGTCGGGAGGTGACGCTTCTGTTGCTCGCCGTGTCAGCGGCGACCAACGCAAGACAACGGAGGGGACAAAGTAGGGGTGAGGGAGTTTCGGCCGGTCGGCGCAACTTATGCGCCCGGCACCACGGGGACAGCTAGCGCTCGCAGCCGAACTGCCGCGGCACCGCCTTTCTATGTGCGGGCTACGGCGACCTCAAGTCACAACGCAAAGTCAGGAGTTACCATGCACAAGTGGCGTCTTCGCGCAGCGCTTGCGTTATCGCTCGGCCTCATCACGACCGCAGCCAACTCGCACAGCTACGATTTCAACCATAATACGTGGCGGGCTGACGATGGCGATGGTCAAGCAGGGCGGCCGCGGCGCCAGCGCGTCGCCTACGTCGACCGCACCGATGGTGAGGAAGCTGAGGTCCCGCATCGCCGCAGCCTGGCGCGCGAACACGGCGGACATCACCGTCACCACGGCACCGGTGCCAGCACCTCACGTGGCTGCCTCACGGCCGCGGCCCGTGCCTTGCTCGAACGCATTGAAACCAAGTTCGGCAAGATGCAAATCATCTCCACCTGCCGCCCCGGCGCGGTAATTGCCGGCACCGGCCGGCGCTCCAAGCATGCCTCCGGCGAGGCCATCGACTTTAATGCCGGCAGCCGCAAGGCGGCGGTGGTAGGTTGGCTGATCGCCAATCACAAGTCCGGCGGCACCATGACCTATCGCGGCATGAGCCACATCCACGTCGATGTCGGCCACCACTTCGTTTCGCTGAACTCGGGCGGCGGCCGCTAGCGCTGTCGGTCCTTACACCGCCGAGGCTTGCCGGGCCAATGACGGCCCGGCACCCGCGCGGCATCACGGCGCCGCAACCAGCCATAGTCCGCGCAGCAGATAGCTGAGCGCGACGCCGATGGTCAGCCGTCGGCTCCAGAGCCGGAAGCCGGTTTCGGTCATGCGCACGAGGACGAGACCGGCAAGCGAGGTACCGGCAAACGCCAATACGATGGCACCGAGGTACTCCCAGACCGGAATTCGGGTGTCGAAGGCGACCTCGAACGAGCCAAAGTAGGCGATGCGATAGACGTGGCCCATCACCTGGGTGACTGCCTTGGTGCCGACGATGGTGCGCCGATCGAGCGCGCTCTTCTGGAAAAAAATGTCGAGGACGTGCCCGGCAGCCCCGGCCAGAAGCTGCAGCACGATGATAAAGGCGCCGCACAGGTAGGGCGCGCCGGGCCGCGTGATGTCCGGGGTCCATCGCCGCGGCAGCGCGTAGGCCGCAAACGGAATGAGGCCGAGACCGAGGTAGAGCGCGGCCTTGCTCGGCAGGATCGCGATCGTGCGCATGAGCAAGAACATCGCTGTCGATCCCACCAGGAAGCGCCAAACGATGCTCCAGGCGACGTGGCGGTGCCAAAGCACCGCGCGCCAGCCGTTGGCCGCCATCTGGATGATGCCGAACAGCACCATCGCCGGTGCCACATCCATGAAAACCAAGAGCAGCCCGAGCAAGAGCATGCCGCCGGCCATGCCGAACATACCGGAGATGAACGAGGTGGCGACGACCGCCACCGCGACCAGGGCCAAGACGTCCGGCGCGAGCATCTAGGCGGCCCCCGATGCCGGCGCCCTGGCGCCGCCGCACTGCGCGGCGAGGACGGGCGGCCCCACCGGGCAGCCTGGCGCGGGCGTTGGCAGGAGCATTGCATTGGCCATGTTGGTGGGTGCTTTAAGGTTCTTGAAATTGCCCCCCGCCGGACTGCCGGCGGACCTGGCCATGCGTAGCATTGACGGGTCCCTTGGCCACGCAGGTTAGCCGCCTGCGCCAGCAGCGACAACGCGTCATGACGCATCGCTCGTTCGAGGCCGCGCGATCGGCAACCCGACCAACCGGCGGCGGTGGCTGTGGTGCGGCTTGGCTTGGGGCAAACGGCACACGCGAGCACTGCCGGTTGCGCCTTGGCTTCGGAAGCGTCGCGCCGCCCCGGCTGGGCAAGGGCCATGGCATTCGGGCTAGGCCACACCTCGGCCGCGGCGATCGGCGCCGCCCGATCGGCTTGGATCGGGCCAGCGTTTTCCTTTAGCAAGGCTTGGTGGCAGTAGCCGTTCCCGAGCGCGGAGCGTATGGTTTGCCGATGACCGACATCCTCACCCACATCATTGGCTATAAGCGTGCGGAGATCGCCGCTGCCGAGGCGGCGCGACCCTTCCATGACCTTGAGGTGGCCGCGCACGCGGCCCCACCGGTGCGGCGCTTTGCCGAGGCCCTCGAGCAAAAGATCCACAGCGGTAGTTTTGCCCTGATCGGGGAAATCAAGAAGGCGAGCCCGTCGAAGGGCCTCATTCGACCCGAATTCGATCCTCCGGCCTTGGCGCAGGCCTACGCTGCGGGGGGTGCCGCCTGTCTTTCCGTCCTGACCGACACGCCCTCGTTTCAGGGTGCGCCGGAGCACCTCAGACAGGCGCGGGCGGCAAGTACCCTGCCGGTGCTGCGCAAGGATTTCATGGTCGACCGCTATCAAGTCGCCGAGGCGCGGGCGCTGGGTGCCGATTGCATATTGATCATCATGGCCGCCGTCGACGACGTCGTCGCCGGCACCCTTTGTGCCTACGCCAAGGCCTGGAATATGGACGCGATCGCCGAGGTACACGATGCGCACGAGCTTGACCGCGCGCTGCGGCTCGACTGCCGGCTAATCGGCATCAACAATCGCGACCTGAAGACCTTCAAGACGACGCTCGAGACGACGCTGAGGCTGGCCCCGGGCATCCCCGACAATCGCATCGTCGTGGCCGAGAGTGGGATTGCCGCGCCGGCCGATCTGGCGCTGTTGGCCAAAGCCGGGGTGCACGCCTTTCTGGTCGGCGAAAGCTTGATGCGCGAGCACGACGTCGCTGCCGCGACGCGCGCGCTCCTGGGCCGGCCATGATGGCGGCGATCGAGGCCGGGGCATCGGCTCGCGCGCGCCGATGCGGCGGCTCGGCGCGGCCGCGATGGCGGCGGCCTGGGTCGCGACGAACGGCGCGGCCGTGGACCGGGTATCGCGCACCAAGTCCTCAGGCTATGAACAACGGCCTGACCAGAGAGGGCAACCGGGGCATACAGCCATGACGCGGCTTTCGCATCTCAACCAACACGGCGAAGCACACATGGTCGACGTCTCGAGCAAGAGCGTAACCCAGCGCTCGGCGCTCGCCGAAGCGTTCGTGAGCATGGCTCCCGCCACATTGGCCCTGGTGGAAACCGGCGGCGCCAAAAAAGGCGATGTGCTCGCTGCCGCGCGGATCGCCGGCATCATGGCGGCCAAGAAGACGCACGAGCTCATTCCCCTGTGCCATCCGCTGGCCATCACCAGCGCTGGCGTTGAGTGTGAACTGAAGCGCGAGCCGTGCGGCGTGCACGTTACTGCCGAGGTCAAAGTGCAGGGCCAGACGGGCGTCGAGATGGAGGCCTTGACCGCGGTCAGTATCGCCGCGCTGACGATCTACGACATGCTCAAGGCCGCCGATAAGACCATGACCGTGTCGGGCATTCGTCTTCTGGAGAAGCATGGTGGACGCTCCGGCAGTTTTCGTGCCGAGCGCGGGAGTAACCCTTGAGCCATGTCGCTACTGTCCGTTGCCGAGGCCCTCAGCAGGATTTTGGATGGCGTCGCGCCGACGCCGGCCGAGGTGGTCGAGATTGAAGCCGCGCACGGACGCGTCCTGGCGCAGCCGCTGAGCGCGCGCCTGACGCAGCCGCCGTTCGATGCTTCCGCCATGGACGGCTATGCGTTGCGCGTGGCCGACCTCGGTGAGCTGCCAGCGACGCTCGAGGTCGTGGGCGAGGCCGCGGCCGGACACCCGTTCTCCGGCCGGGTGGGTCCGGGGCAAGCGGTTCGCATCTTGACCGGTGCTCCCGTTCCCTCCGGAGCCGACATCGTCGTCATCCAAGAGGACGTGGAACGCATCGGCAGTAAGCTGACGATCCGTACTGGTGACATCGATCGCAGTAACATTCGCCACCGCGGTTTCGACTTCACCGCCGGCGCCGCCTTGCTCGGCAGCGGCCGGCGCCTCGGCCCACGCGAAGTATCGCTGGCGGCCGCCATGGGCTATGGGCAGGTAAGCGTACGCCGCCGCCCGCGCCTCAAGGTGCTGTCGACCGGCGACGAATTGGTGGCGCCCGGCGAGACGCCGGCAGCATCGCAAATCGTCTCCAGCAATCACCTCGGCGTGGTGGCGATGGCGGAGGCGGCCGGCGCCGAGGTCGAATTCCTGGGCATCGCCCGCGATCTACCCGACAGCCTGGCCGCGCATTTCGAGAAGGCCGGCGAGCCGGACGTGCTCGTCACCATTGGCGGAGCATCGGTGGGCGACCACGACCTCGTCGCACCCGTGCTGAAGGCCAAGGGCATGGCATTGACCTTCTGGAAGATCGCGATGCGGCCCGGCAAGCCCTTGATGTTCGGACGCCTTGGACCAACCCGCATCCTCGGCCTGCCCGGCAATCCAGTGTCTGCGCTCGTCTGCGCCCGGCTTTTTGTCGTGCCCCTGGTCCGGGCGCTGATCGGCCACGCCGCACCGGATGCGACGCCGACCACGGCCCGCACCGCCGTGCCGCTTGAGGCCAACGGCGCGCGCGAGCACTACATGCGCGCCACCGCGCGCCGGGGCGAAGATGGCCTGGCGCTCATCACCCCCGTGCGCTCTCAGGACAGTTCCCTGCTTTCGCCGCTGGCAGAAGCCGATTGCCTCGTCATTCGGCCGCCCGAGGCGCCGGTGGTGCCAGCCGGTGGACTGGTTTCGATTTTGCCGCTCGACTTCTGAGGATGCTTGCTGGTCTCTCATAGGGTCTCGGTAAAGTTGCGCTTGCAGAACATCACGGGAACACCTATGCTGTTCTTGCTTTGTACGTAGCGCAGCTCCCGAGTCGCTCACGAGACGCCAGTCCCTAGCATCTCAACCACCACGCGAAGGGATCGCGTCCTGCAGAGGATTGAGGCGCCGCAAGGATCAAGGCCTACGGGTCATGCGATCGGAAGGGATCGCGGCCCAAGGTGCCCAAGGGATCGAGGTCCCTGACTGTTGACACCTCTCAGGATCGACAGGTCGGGGATTGAAACCTGAGGGAATGGGGTCCGAGCCGCCGAAGCCATACGGAACAAAACGACAGGATTTTGCAAAGCCCATGCTCACGGAAAAGCAAAAAGAGCTGCTGGTGTTCATCAATGCCCGCTTGCAGGCAACCGGCATTCCCCCGTCGTTCGACGAAATGAAGGAAGCTCTGGAGCTGCAGTCCAAATCCGGCGTACACAGGCTCATCATCGCGCTCGAGGAGCGCGGCTTCATCCGCCGGCTGCCGCACCGTGCCCGCGCCATCGAGATCATCAAGCTCCCCGACGCCATGGCCGAGGGCGCGCAGCAGCAGCGCCGCGGTGGTTTCAATCCCAGTGTCATCGAGGGCAGCGGCCGTCGCCCGGCGCAGCTTGCCCCGCCCATGGTTGCCGCCCACGGCGCCACCACCGTGCCGTTGATGGGTCGCATCGCCGCCGGCGTGCCGATCAGCGCCATTCAGGACCATTCCCAGGACATCGGCGTGCCACCGGATCTGGTCGCAAATGGCGAGCATTTTGCGCTGGAGGTGAAGGGCGATTCGATGATCGATGCCGGCATCAACGAGGGCGACATCATCATCGTCAAGCGCTGCGACACCGCCGACAACGGCGACATCGTGGTGGCCCTGGTCGAGAAAGAAGAGGCGACCCTCAAGCGGTTGCGCAAGAAGGGGGCCTCGATTGCCCTCGAGGCCGCCAATCCGAACTATGAAACGCGCATCTTCGGTCCCGACCAAGTCGACATCCAGGGGCGGCTGGTGGCGTTGATCCGCCGCTTCTGACGCCTGGCTGCATCGCGAACGGATGCACCGCTCCGCCATCGGGCCAGGGTTGCTCGGCCATGGCAGGCGGGTTCGCGCCCGCCCAATACACGGCCTCGTGCTGCAGCGCGGATCATGGCGCATCCGCCGCGTGTAGGATCCAGACGGGGTTTAATGCCGAGCCGGTGTCGCCAGCACCATGGGGCGCGCGCCGGCAAGCGGCCGACCCAAGCGGCTTATCCCGTGCCGGCCTGCACCTTTGCCCAGGTATCGCGCAAGCTCACCGTGCGATTGAACACCGGGCGGCCGGGCAGGGCATCCGGGTCGCGGCAGAAATAGCCGAGCCGCTCGAACTGCACCGCCTCGACCGTATTGTCCGCCACCGCCGCCGACTCAAGCTTGCAATCGCGCAAAACCTCGAGTGATTTCGGATTGATCTCGGCGGCAAAGGCGGCCGCGTTCGGGCTCGGGTTGAGGAACAATGGATTATAGAGCCGGACCTCGGCATCGACCGCATCCACGGCCGACACCCAATGCAGTGTCGCCTGCACCTTGCGACCGTCGGGTGGCGTGTTGCCGCCGCGGGTCGCTGGATCGTAGCTGCAGCGCAGCTCCACCACCTCGCCGGCCGCATTTTTCACGACCTCGCGGCAGGTGACGAAATAGGCGTAGCGCAGCCGCACTTCCTTACCTGGCGACAGCCGATAGAATTTCTTGGGCGGATGCTCCATAAAGTCGTCCTGTTCGACGTAGAGCTCGCGTCCAAATCGGATCTTGCGGCTGCCGGCCGCCGGCGCCTCCGGATTGTTGACCGCATCGAGCTCCTCGATTTGCCCTTCTGGGTAGTTCTCGATCACAATCTTCAACGGCCTGAGCACAGCCATGCGCCGCTGCGCCGTCTTGTTCAGCACTTCGCGTACCGAAAAATCAAACATCGCCGCATCGACCACGCTGTTGGCCTTGGCGACGCCGATGCGCTTGACGAAGTCGCGCACCGCCGCCGCCGGCACGCCGCGGCGGCGCAGGCCGGCCAGGGTCGGCATGCGCGGATCGTCCCAGCCTGTGACGTAACCTCCGCGCACCAGCTCGGTTAGCACGCGCTTGGACAGTATGGTGTGGCTCATGTTGAGGCGCGCGAACTCGTACTGCCGCGGCCGTGACGGCACCGGCAGATTGTCGAGAAACCAGTCGTAGAGTGGGCGATGATCTTCGAATTCGAGCGTACAGATCGAGTGCGTGATGCCCTCGATGGCATCCGACTGACCGTGCGCGAAATCGTAGCTCGGGTAAATGCACCAGCTGGTCGCGGTCCGCGGATGCGGCGCATGCAGGATGCGGTAGAGCGCCGGATCGCGTAGATTGATGTTGCCCGACCGCATGTCGATCTTGGCGCGCAGCACTCGCTCGCCGTTGCGAAACTCGCCGGCCCGCATGCGGCGGAAAAGATCGAGGTTTTCCTCGACGCTGCGACCGCGGTATGGGCTGTCCTTGCCCGGCTCCGTCAGGGTGCCGCGGCTGGCCCGCATCTCCTCCTGGCTCTGATCATCGACGTAGGCCTTGCCGACCTTGATCAGATGCTCCGCCCAATCATAGAGCTGCTCGAAATAGTCAGACGCGTGATAGAGGTGCGTGCCCCAATCAAAACCAAGCCAGCGTACGTCGCACTCGATGGCATCGATGTACTGCTGCTCCTCCTTGGTCGGGTTGGTATCGTCGAAGCGCAGATGGCAGCGACCGCCAAATTCCTCGGCGACGCCGAAGTTGAGACAGATCGACTTGGCATGGCCGATGTGCAGATAGCCGTTGGGCTCGGGAGGAAAGCGCGTCACCACGCTGGTGTGCCGGTGCGCCTCGAGGTCCGCCACGACGATATCGCGAATGAAGTCCTGCCCCGGCTCGCGGGTGGCCGTCTCGACTGCCGTCATGCTTTTGGTCTCCGTCGACAGCGCTGCTCAGGATAGGCACGGGGCGCGCCCTAGCAAATGCGCGGCGCGGCGCCAAGGGGGCTCCCGACCCTAGGCCAATTCATCTCGCTTGGCCAAGGCCTTAGGTGTCGGCAGAGTTGGTGGGGCACCACCACGGCCGCTGCCAACCCTATGTCGCCTCGCCCGCGCTGCACCGAGGCGAAGCCTGCATCACCACCGCCTCCTGCCCCAACCAGGGCACCTCGCCGCAGGGGACCGGCCGCAAAGTGCGGCCCACCTCCTGCCGCACCCGGCCCTGCTAATGCCGGCCCAGCCCATGACCCTCCCCGTTCGCAATCACCCGCACACCCGACCCAATGGGGTGCCTGCCGTCGCGGCTTGCCGCACGCATGCCGCGGAGGGACATTGAAGCGGACAATCGTCAGCGATCCAAGGCTCCTCGGTGATGCCTCATTGGTCCGGTTTTGCCGCGGCCCGATACCAGTCAAGGATCTGCTCGCCGGTCCAAAACAGCGCATCCTGCGAGGCCCGAATGTGTTTGATCACGTTGCGAAAGTATTTAAGGCGGTGCGGTGCCCCCATGATATAGGGATGGATGACGACGGCCATCACGCGCGCGGCGTCTCGGGCGTCGCGGCGCAATTGTTCGAACTGGTCGACCGCGCGATCGTAATATTCCGACGCCTTATGGTGCTGGATCAGCATCATCGCCACGTCGTTGCACTCTTGCGTATAGGGAATGCTGACGATGGGACCCGAGCGGGTCTTGAGCACAACCGGCTGGTCATCCAGCACCCAGTCGCAGACGTATTCGTATCCGGCTTCGACCAATAGATCGGGCGTTTCCCAGGTCTCCGTCAGGCCGGGTCCAAGCCAGCCGCGCGGGCGCCGGCCCGCGTAGCTGGCAATCGTCTCGGTCGTGCGTGCGATATCGGCGGCTTCGTTCTCAACTTTCTGCATGTTTTTCTGCGTGAAACCATGGCCCATGAATTCCCAGTTGCGGTCGCGGGCGGCACGCGCAATCGGCTCGTAGGCGGTGATCGCGCAGCCATTGACGGCAAGGCAAGCCGGAATCTGGAACTCGTCGAACACTTCCAGCAGCCGCCAGAAGCCAACGCGGTTGCCGTACTCGTGCCAGGCCCAGTTGGGAATATCGGGCATCGGCGAACCGCCGGCGGGCGGGCTCAGCACAGTGCGGGGCATAGGCGCGCGAATATCCCATTCCTCGACGTTGACGATTACCCACGCCGCGAGCCGTTTGCGCTGCGGCAGCAGCAACGGGGCGCGCTCTGAGATCGGCGAATAGCGCAATCGTTCGTTCGGCAGCATGGCGCCCCCTTGGATCAATCTCGGTAGAGCCACTCTAGCAGCGGTGGATCGCACCCATCCAGTGGCGGCGGCGCCCGGCTCCTGCCCGCGCAACCGGCCTCCCCAAGGCCGCGCAAGATGCCGGTCGTGCCGCCGGTGGGCGCCCAGCGCGCCTGTTCGGCATGTGCCGCACGAGGTATGATCCCGCGTCGCGGCCAATTGATAATCGGATGTTCGACATTGCCGAATGCCTTGCCAGCTCAACGGCGAACACGCCGTGCCATCATTATCGGCGGGTCGATGTCTGGCCTCTTTGCGGCGGCATTCCTGAAGCTGATCGGGTGGGATGCCGACGTCTATGAGCGCTCGCGGGTCGAGCTGGTCGGCCGCGGCGCCGGCATCACCACGCATCCGGAACTATTGCAGGCTCTGGAGAAAAGCGGTGCCGGCGTACGCGAGCTCGGCGTCGCGGTTGAGCGGCGCATTGTTCTCGACCGCGACGGGCGGGTGATCGCTGCACGGCACCTGCCGCAAATCCTCACCTCCTGGGACCGACTGCAGCGGCTGCTGCGCACCACCATCGATCCCGCACGCTACCATCTGGGGTGGACTTTCGAAGGCGTCGAGCAAGACGGGTCGGGGGTGAGCGTGCATTTTTCCGGCGGCCGTATCGAGCATGGCGATATCCTCGTCGGCGGCGATGGCATTCGCTCCGCCGTGCGCTCTTCCATCCTGCCGGCCGTACAGCCGATCTACGCCGGATATTACATCTGGCGCGGTGCGCCGATGGAAGCGGATCTCACGCCGCGCGCGCGCCGCGAGCTGTTTCCTTATTTCTCGTTCTTTCTGCCCCCGCAGCAGCAAGTCATCTGCTACCCAATCGCCGGCTTCGACGACGACCTGCGGCCAGGACACCGGCGGTTCAACTTTATCTGGTATCGCGTGGCCGAAGCGAGCCAGCTGCGCCAGATGTGCGTCGACGACGCGGGCCATCAGCACGACTATTCGGTACCCCCCGGCCGGATCCGCAAGGAGTTGATCGCGGGCCTGCGCCGCGAAGGCGAGGCGGCGCTGCCGCCGGTGCTCAATGATTGCCTGCGTGCGATCGGCCAACCGTTCTTTACGCCGATCTACGACTTCATTGCCCCGCGCATTGTCGATGGCCGCGTGGCGCTGGTGGGTGACGCCGCCTCCAATGCGCGCCCACACATGGGTTTTGGTGTCTCGAAGGCAGCCTGCGACGCTGAGGCGCTGGCGGCGGCGCTTGCCGCCCACGATGACATCGACCGGGCGCTGGCCGAATACAACCGCATTCGCCAGCCGGTGGGCGAGCTCATTGTCCGGCACAGTCGCAAGCTTGGCACCTACATGGGTGTCAATTTGCTGAATGACGAAGACCGAGCCATGCACGCTCGGCTGCAGGAGCCGGGCGCCATGATGGATTGGATCGCCGTGCCTAACTTCCTCGCTGCTTATGCATGAGTCGCGACCAAGTGTTAGCGCTGTGACCCCATGATCGCGCCTGACGCCGGTGGTCTCGGCGAGGCGGGTGGTGCAATGACCCGGTGCGTTTTTCACCCATCAACGCCTGGGTCCGACCGGCACTCGATTGCGGCGCTCGCGCATCAGCTGCGGTGCCCATGCATCGGCCCAAACGTGCAAGGGTAACACCAGCGCCACGAGCTCCTTTCCCATGGCGCTGAGCTCATAGCCCTGGCCGTTGTGCGCGACTAAGTGCGCGTCGCGCAGCTCCTTGAGGCGCTTGTTGAGTACGCTCGGATTGGTTTGCGCCGCCGCCAGCAGGCCCCGGAAGGTTAGCGGGCCTTCGGCAATCGACAGTTCCCACAGGATTCTCAGCGCCATGCGGCGGCCGAGTAGATCGAGCAAGACCATGATTGGCCGACCCGACCGCGAGCCGCGAACACGACGAGCTGGGGTGAAACTTGACATGCTATTGTTTCCATAGCATGGATCAGTTCTTGCTACAGAATTGATAGCATGGAGATCAGCAATGCGTATCGCACCGGCTGAACCGCCCTTTGCCAGCGAAATACAAGCGCGATTGGATCGGCTTATGCCCAGCGGCGTACCACCGTTGGTGCTGTTCACGACCTTGGCCCGAGACCAGCGGCTGTTTGCGAAGCTTATGGCCGGCGGACTGCTCGATGCGGGACATCTAACGCTGCGCCAGCGCGAGATCGTGATCGACAGGGTCACGGCATTGTGCGGGTCGGAGTATGAGTGGGGTGTGCATATCGCGTTTTTCGCCAAGCGGGCCGGTTTTGACCAAGCCCAAGTTGCATCAACCGCCAAGGGCGGCAAAGACGATCCGGTCTGGTGTGATAGCGAGCGCGCGCTGCTTGCTGCCTGCGATCAGATCCACCACACCTGCGATATCGATGATGCAACCTGGCAGGACCTCCGCCAGCATTTCACGGACGAGGCCCTGCTCGAAATACTGATGTTGGCGGGCTACTACAGGACCATTAGCTACATCACAAATGCTTTACGCTTACCGCTCGAGGCGTATGCCGCGCGCTTTCCAAGCTAACGGCTCAACCGGTTGCCGCGCGACGGTTAACGGCGGCTCGGGAAGCGATATGTCCGGCAATGCCCCAACGGCAGGGTTGGCCGCCGTGCCATCGCCGCGACAAAGCGTTGGCTTTTGCCATTAATGGCCCAGCAACCAGATCAGCAAGGCGGGGACACCATAGGCGATCGCAAGCGCACCGAGGACGAACATCCAAGTGAGAGGGCGGCCTGGCGCATCGCCACGGCTCAGGTAGATGCGAGGTATGTGGTCGTCGCTATCGCGCATGTCGCAAGCTTCCACACCGGGGATCGGATGGGAGGATTTAGCCGGCACGCTGGCTGCGATGGCCGAGCAGGTAGAGCAACAGAGGTCCGAGCGGCCCAACAACGAAGCTGATCCATACCCAAGCCCTCACGGATCGACGCCGCGTACCAGCCATATGCCCGGCAAGTGACATTGCGGCCACTGCCGCGAGCACGAGGATAAGGGTCCACATCGCAACGCCTCCGACCAGTTGTTGCCAAGCGTACCTGCGACCTTGATAGACTAGCATGCACCGTTCAACGCCCCCACCAAATTTTGAGGCTCCCGGATCCCCGACCTGATCAACGCGACGTGATCCTCAGAACGCATCCGACTGTGGCGCGTCGCCAAGGGCGGCCAGCTTGATGCCAGCACGGCGAGCCCGCCTTGCGCCGCCGGCCGCGGGCGTGATCGGGTTTTCTTGCGTGAATTTCGGGGAAAACAGCGCTGGCGCCGGTCCGATCGCCAGTTTAGCACGTTTGGCGACCTCGCTGGCCAACCCGTGGTCGACCAAACATAGTTCGCACGACCCCGCGCCAGTGCGCGACCCGCTGCCGTGGCTGGCAAACTTTGTACCCGAGGAGCGAACCGTGACAACCATCCCGTCCTCTCCGATCATGATCGTCGTCGTGTCGCTTGCCGTCTCCGCCGGCATGGCTGTCGCCGCACAGGACAGGAACACTTTGAAGGTGCCGAATGGGTTGGCCTTTTCTGAGTTCAGGGGATACGAGGACTGGCAGAATGTCGCCGTCAGTCAGACCGAAAACGGGATCAAGGTGATCGTCGCCAATCCCGTGATGATGGCCGCCTACAAGGACGGCCTTCCCGCTGAAGGCAAGCAGTTCCCCGACGGTTCCAAGGTTGCGAAGATCGAGTGGACGATGAAGAGGAGCGCTGAGTCTCCCTATTTCGTGATGATACCCGACACCTTGAAATCGGTTTCGTTCATCGAAAAAGACAGCAACAGGTTCCCGGACACGCACGGATGGGCGTTTGCCCAGTTTCTTAATGACGCTGCGTCCGACACGCTTGCGCCCAATGGCAACGACGCCAAGTGCGGGTACGAGTGCCATTCGAAGGTGGCGGCAAAAGATTACATTTTCACGGCCTACCCAAAGAGGTGAACGAGGGGGCGATGGTCGCCGCTCGACGGTGCAAACCATCATCGCTGAGGGCGTTTCGCTTAAATTTCTCCTGCCGCGCGGCGCAACGCCCCTCAAATGGCCAGCCGGCAACTCTCATGGCGCTTGACGGCGATCGCCTCAGCGGCCTTTGCATCTCCTGTTGCAGACTGGGCCTCATGATTGCCCCTCGTGCATCTGCGGGCTGGCGATGCGCCTGTGCGTAGCGGGTTAGAGTGAGCCCAGGTCATCAGGCCTGATGCCTTAGCGGATGGCTTGACGCTCTTGGCGAAGGCGCGCGCGCCCCCTGCGTTTCGTGCAGACTGGGGACGTCTGTCCCCCCACCGGTCTTAAAGAGCTGAAGCGTCCTGCCGCGAGAGGCAAGAGACGATCCCCGTGCGGATCGTCTCTTGAGCCCGTGTCCGGATGTCGACGCCGGATCTCGCTACCCCTGCACCAAGTCAGTTGTGATCGCGATCGACCTG
>DATFXD010000202.1:0-6166 GCA_035258605.1 Hyphomicrobiaceae bacterium
CAACTGGTGGCCAAGGCAAAAATGGATGCCGGTGCCGAACGACAGGTGTCGATTGGGCCTGCGGCTGAGATCGAGCGTATCGGGGCGAGGGTTGAGCTCCGGGTCTGAGTTGGCCGCGGCCAGCATGACCATGATCCGGTCGCCCTTCTTCAGGTGGGCTCCGCCGAGCTCGATATCGGCGCCCACAAACCGGGGTTTGGTGACCTGCACCGGCGACAGGAAGCGTAAAAACTCCTCGACGGCGAGATTGGCACGGCTCCAGTCCGCCCGCAGCCAGTCCAGCAATTCCGGAGCCTTGGTCAGCTCATAAACGGAACCGCTGATCAGGTGGGTGGTGGTTTCCGACCCGGCACCCAGCAAGAGGAACACCATAGCCACCATTTCCTCGCCACTGAGGCGGCCACCCTCCTTCTCGACCTGAACGAGCTCCGCAATCAGCCCCTCGCCGCCGGTGTCGCGCGCCGCCTGCAATTGACCCTCGAGATAGCGCCGCATCGGGTGGATGCCTGCCAGCATGCGCAGAAAGCCGAGCATACCGGTGAGGCGGGTGAGGTTCTTGGCCCAGGCAATGAACCGCGGCCGATCGGCGCTCGGCAGGCCGAGCAGCTCGCAGATCACCGACAGCGGCAGTTGCCGAGCATATCGCTCCACCAGGTCGGCCGGTGTACCGTCGGCAAACAGCTCCGCCGCAAGCGCATCGGCGATCGCCATAATCCGCGGCTCCATATCGAGGATCGCCCGACGGCGAAAGGCCTCGTCGACCATGCTGCGCAAACGGGTATGGTCCGGTTCGTCCATGGTCAGCATACTGACGGCGAGCGCGCGCACGGCCGCCGGCATCCACCAGCGCAAGCCGGCAACCTCACCGTCCTTGCGCATGGTGAACGTCTCGCTGTCCTTGAGAACGCGGCCGGCCATCTCACTGGTGGTTGTCATCCAGGTTTTGCCGATGATCGGAAAGCGCACTTCGACAATCGGCCCGGCCGCCCGCAGCCTGGCCAGCTGCTTAGCCGGATCGCGCAAATAGTCCTGGTTGGTGAAGTCGAAGCGAAGCATCGCCTGTACTCCTGCAAGATGGCACGTCGGCTATTGGGCTTTCGCATCCAATTGCAGCGGCACGATGAGCGGAAACTGGCCACCGGCCGTCGCCGCTACGATCTGCGGCAAGCCGCCCTTCCAGTTCAGGGTGGCCTGCGCCTGCAGCTGGCGCGCGTAGCCATCGACGCCGCCGGCGGCCTCGATCTTGGCGCGGATGGCACTGGCATCGGCCTCGCCGCGAAGTTTCGTGGCCTCGGCCTCGGCCCTGGCCTGCGCCAATTGCGCGCGCGCCTGACCCTCCGCCCGGGCGTACTGCGAGTCGGCCTCACCCTTGGCTTTGACGACGACGGTCTCGGCCTCGACTCGGGCGCGCTCACGGTCTTGCTCGGCTTGCACGCGTTGTGCGCGCGCCAAGGTTGCACGATTGACCGCCTCTTTATACTGCGATGAGAAATCCAAGGTCGGGATTTGCACGTCCTGAACTTCGACCTTGAACAAACGCTTGAGCTCGGAAGCAATCGTCGCCTTGATCTCGTCGACGATACGCTCGCGGCCTTCGCCGGCAAGCGCGGTGACGTCCTGGCGGCTCACGATCGAGCGCACGCGGTCGTTGGCGACGGATTCAAGATTGTGCGCAATATCGACGTTGCCGGCGCGCCCGACCTCGTACAATAAGTGGTAGGCGGCGCTGGGCGGGACGTTGTAAGTCAGCGACAATTGCAGCGCCACCTCCTGGGTATCGCGGGTAAAGGCCTTCATCGCCGGCATTTTCACGGTGTCGGTGGACGTGGTGATCGTGTCGGCTTGGTCGACCAGCGGCAGTTTGAAATGCAGACCCGGCTGCAGTGGCCCGGCCTGGCCGTTCACGACCTCACCGAAACGGGTCACATAAGCGACCTCGTTCTGCCGAACCCGAAACCAGCTGCCGTTGGCAAGTGCCGCGACGGCGATGATGGATACTCCCAAGAGCAAATGACGGCCGCTGAGCCGCACCGAGGGGGCGGGCATGGTCATGGGAAACCCAGCTCTGGCGAGCTGTCCTCGTGCTGTGAGTGTTTAAGGGGAAATAAGGTCGGGCTTCGGCGACTTAAAAGTCGTCGAAGCCATGAAATGGGGCGCGCACCATAGCAGTGCTCCTACCACCGATGACCGCCGCAAGCGAAGATGCGGCGACATCCAATATGGGAGCGGACGCGGACCCGGTCAAGGTTGCCAACTGCGACGGTTGAATAGGGATGCGCCACCACCCTGCTTAAAGATGCCAGCTGACAGACGGTTTGCCGCCAGCTCCGGGCGCTGATCGGCAACCGCCTCGTAGCTAGCTCAATGCGGCGCCGTCGAAGGGTGCGGACCCAAGCGTCTTAGAGCAAAGGTTGCGAGCCGCAAGTCGTGGCCTTCCCCCAGCTGCAGCAGCTCGAGGAACTCGCGCAGGCGACGCTCCTGATAACCAATGAGGCGCCACGGCTCCACCAGCATGCCTTCGACCATGGCCTTGGTTTCTGTCCAATCGCCACCGAGGCAGGCCTGCACGAAAGCCTGGCGCGCACGCGTGCCTGGGCAATGCGCCGCGATCACGGCAGCAATCAGAAGAGCCATATCATCGATGGCGTGCACGAAACCTCATGTCGACGGGAGCACCACTGCGGTCAACCCCCGGCCCACCGATTGGTTCCGAGATATCAGCGATCTCTTTCTTTCGCGGGACAATCTTTATTTTCCCCTTATGCGATTGGCCCTTGGCTCCCCTCGCATTCCTATGCGCGTAGGCTCAATTTTAGCGAGCCTCGCCGCTCCGGTACGGAGACCTAACCATGTCGCTCACCCACACCGCCGTTGATCATCGCATGACAGGGTCGGTGGCCGATGCGCCGTTTTTTCTCCTCGGCCGCAATTCGGCGGGGCATTGGGTCATCCGCGAGACGAGCGGACGTCGAGGCGGGCTCTTTCGCACGCGCGCGGCGGCCATCAAGTACGCACGCGAGGAAAGCATCGATGGCAACTTCACCATCATCGAGGCGATCGATGGGCTCGAATTCGATGGCGCGCCGGCGAGAACACAGAATAGCGCCAGGCCTATCGAGATCGCATCGACCGTGCCCGCGCTGTGAATTTCTTGCCCCGCCCGAAAGTTTGTCGCTCGGCTCGCTGCCCAACTTGACGTTGAGCCCCCAGCAAGCGATCGCCGGCGCCTGGCAAGATGGCGGTCAAGCGCCTCGCTAGCCGTGATCCCCTGAAGGTCGGGACGCCCAATGATCCGCGACGCTTTGGCGCACCACAAATGCGATCTACACCAGCGACCGGCAGCTCTTCCATCAGAGCTACCAAAGCGCCGACTGCGGCCCGGCGCCATCCCCAACCCGGCCCTCGACTGCGCCGTCCGGAATGGCGCTTTTTAGCACGGCAGTCCCGCAGCGGGCCGCCACCGACTGATCGTTGCCGCTACCGCCCGCGCACGCGAGCCAATTGGCGTAGAATGGCTTCGATCCCGGCGGTCAAAAAGTTTCCGGCAAATGTCCAACGCCCAGGGCTTGTCTCGTCATAGCCACGAGCAATAACGCTCTCAACGCCAAAGACAGAGGCTGAAAATGCAATATTTGCTGATGATCTATTCCGAGCAAGGTGCCTGGGAAAAGCTAACGCCGGCCGCGCAGCAACAGGGCATGGCTGCCTATAATGCGTTCACCGAGGCGCTGCGGAAATCGGGAGCGCTGGCGGGTTCCAATCGGCTGAGGCCGACCTCGACGGCGACGACGGTGCGCATCGCCGATGGCAAATCGCAAGTGCTTGATGGTCCCTATGCCGACACCAAGGAGCAATTGGCCGGCTATTACCTGATCGACGTTGCCGACCTCGACGCCGCGCTGGCCTGGGCCGCCCGCTGCCCTGGGGCAAGCCACGGCATCGTCGAGGTCAGGCCGGTGTGGTCGATGCCGGAGTGAGCGATGCTCGGCGAGGACAGCGACCGCCAGGCGCGCGGCACAGCCGATGTGGTGGCGCGCCGCAGCTACGGCAAGCTGCTTGCTTTCCTCGCCGCCTCCAGCCGCGACGTGACCGCCGCCGAGGACGCGCTCGCCGAGGCATTTGCTGCCGCCCTCACGCAATGGCCGCAGCGCGGCTGTCCGTCGAACCCGGAGGCCTGGTTGGTGACGGTGGCGCGCCGCAAAATCATCGATGCGGCGCGGCGGCGGCGGCGCGGAGAACAGGCGACCGTCGAGCTTGCGAGCATCGCCGAGCAGTTGGCGTCCGTGGCGGCAGCCGGCGAGATTCCCGATCGCCGCCTGGCCCTATTGTTTGCAGCGGCGCACCCGGCCGTCGAGCCGGGCATCCGCGCCCCACTGCTGCTGCAAACCGTGCTCGGGTTCGACGCCCGCATGATCGCGTCAGCATTTCTGACGTCGCCCGATGCGATGGCCAAGCGGCTGGTGCGCGCAAAAAGTAAAATCAAGCAGGCGGGCATCGCATTCGCTGTACCCGACCGCGATGAGCTGCCGGGCCGGCTTGATGCAGTGTTGGCGGCAATCTATGCCGGCTTTACCGAAGGCTGGACCGATCCTGCTGGCATCGACGTGGCCAGGCGCGACTTCACGCAGGAGGCGTTGTTTCTGGCGCAGCTGGTCGCCGAGCTGATGCCCAATGAACCGGAAGCGCTGGGGCTATTGTCGCTCATGCTGCACGCAGAAGCGCGCCGCCCAGCACGCCGCAGTGCCGCCGGCGAATTCGTACCGCTGTCGGAGCAGGATACCAAGGCGTGGGATGCCAATATGATCAACCTGGCCGAGGCCCTGTTGCAGCGCGCCAGTACGCGCCGCGCCTTCGGCCGCTACCAGCTCGAAGCGGCAGTGCAGTCGGCGCACGTGCATCGCTGCCGGACCGGAGAGAACAACTGGGCGCATGTTATCAGCCTCTATGACGCTCTGCTGTCGATCTGCACTTCCCCCGTCCTCCGTCTCAATCGCAGCGTGGCGGTGGCCGAAACCCTGGGCCCCGTCGCCGCCCTCGCCGAGATCGAGATGCTGGCCGCCGACCGCCGCATGGCCGAATACCAACCCTACTGGGCGGCGCGCGCCGAGCTGCTCAGCAAGACCGGAGCTTATCAAGAGGCGCGGCAATGCTACGACATGGCCATTGGATTGGAGCACGACGGCGCCGTGCGCCGCTTCCTGCAGCGGCGGCAAGCCGCGCTGCCGAGCTAAACGCATGGCGTGCGGGTGAGGCACCGGCCGATCATTACCGATCATCATGCGGCAGCACCGGTTGCGCCGCCGTCGCCTTGGCTGGCACCTGGCCGCATAAGCGGCGGCTCGCCCTTACCAGCCCATCGGATGCTCGGTGGTACCCGGGCCCCCATAGAGATAAGGTGCAAGATGCGGCCGCGCCTCGTCGCTCAAGAAATCGGTGACAACCTTGATGCCGGCCTCGCGCAGCATGTCAATGCCACGCCCCGAGTTCTTCGGGTGCGGGTCAATCAGGGCGACGTAAACCTTGCCTATGCGCCGCGCAATCATCGCCTTCGCGCACGATGGCGTGCGCTGGTGGAAGGCGCACGGCTCGAGCGTCACGAACGCAGTCACATCGTCGAGGTCGCCATCGACCTGACTGAGTGCCATCGGTTCGGCATGGGGCTGATAGGGCGGTTGGGTAAATCCGCGCGCGATAATGGCCCCGTCGCGGACCAGGACGCAGCCCACAGGTGGATTGGGCAAGCATGCCGGCAAGGCGCGTTTGCCTTCCGCGATCGCCTCCCGCATGAAGCCTTGCAGGGCTTCGAGGTCTGGTTCGTCCTTCCCGAGCATTGTCATTTGCCGTGATCACCAGTCGGTGGCCTTGACGCAACGGGTCGCTGCAGCCTCAACACGACCGTGGCGGCAACCACGCTTATAGCGTGGGGTAAAGAGCGCCAGTGGCCGTCGCGTCGGAGGCTGCCTTGTACCATAAAGAGGGGTGCAGGGCGCTACAATCGGCCGTGAATGCATGGGGCGCGCCATCGCGCGCTAGGCCGCCGGTTCGAGATCAGGCAGGGGCTTGGCAGTGCGCACAAGCCCCGCCGCGCGAGGCAACGAGACTGGGCCGCCTGGGCCCAATGGCTTGGCTCGGCCAGCTCGCTACGGGACCAGCGATGGCGGGAGCC
>DATFXD010000203.1:0-21157 GCA_035258605.1 Hyphomicrobiaceae bacterium
GCCCGGATGGCACCTTCATCGCCCCAGGCGACATTGGCATCAACGAAGCGGTCGGAGCCACCGCCGGCAAGGTCCTCGTCACTGAAGCCGAGGCGGCGCCAGTTGTTGGCATAGTTTTCGAGCTGGATATAGGGCGACAGCGCGGTGCGCGCGGCAGCGCGCGCCGCGCTGGGGTCGGTCTCGAGCAGCACCATCAGCTCCGGACACAGGAGCTTGTTGGCCCCCAGGATCTGGCGCGCCGCAACCGTATGCTCGGGCGTCACGCAGTAGGGGTGTGCACCGTCGGTGATCTCGGCCGAGAGGGCCAGCATTTTCGGTCCGAGCGCGGCAAGCACGGTTGTCGGCGGTTGCGACGGCGGCGGAGCCTGATAGGGGGCGGCCCGCATGGCGTTGAGGTAGCTCCGCATGGTCGGCACCGGCCGACCATAGCTGTGGCCGCGCATATCCGACACCAGCGGCCGGTGCGATACGCCGAGCCCAAGCAGAAAGCGATTGCCCGATTGCTCGTTGAGGCCGCGCTGCGCATTGGCCATGGCCACGGCATCGCGGGCATAGATGTTGGCGATCCCGGTGGCAACGATCAGCCGGGTGGTGCCGGCGAGCAGCCAGGCGGCATTGACAAGCACGTTGCGACCGCGGCTTTCCGGCGTCCACAAGGCCGTGTAGCCGCGTTGCTCGACCCGCTGCGCGAACGCCAGCGCCGCGGCTGCCGTCATGCCGTCGAGGCTTGCCCACACGCCAAGTTTGCCAAGCTTCATGGCTCATCCTCCGCAAACTGTGCCTGCCGCCGGCCTCGATCCGGTGACGGCGCCCACGCTAGGCAGGCGCCCAAGGCGCCACCTGGTCCGCCGGCCGGCAGCTGCCTTCGCCCCCGCGTCGCCGCTACTGCTCGTTGCCCGGCAGGGCCCGGGCCCGATCGAGATCGGGCAGGTTGGCGCCGGAAGCGGCAAAGTGCGGTGACTTGGTGACGGCGAGCGCCGCAGCTGCATGCTCGTTCTCCATGATCTTGGCCATCACCGCCTCGCGGCTGCGCTCGAACACGCCCCGGTTCTCGATCACGAACGTCTGCGACCGGCGCAGGCTATCCAAATAGCCGTTGATCTGTGGCACGACGTAGCGTGCCACCAGGTCCCAACTGCGGAAGGTGTTCTCCGGGTTGGCCCAGTCGTGGACGAAGCCGACCACGGTGCCGAAACCGCCACTGACTTTCAGCACGTCCTTGATTTTGGCGACAAGATCGTCCGGTGTGCCGATGGTGGCGGCGGCTCCGTCCGAGAACGCAGCCTTGTCGACCGCCTCATCGGGCGATGTGTATGGGCTCAGACCCGGCCGCTGCAAAGTGCCCAGGATATACTCGTTGTGATGCCGCAGTAGCCCGTCGCGCGCCTCGATCCGAGCACGTTGGCGCGTCTCGGCAATGTGCCAGCTCAACAGCACCCGCCATTGCTGCCGGTCGGCAGTCTTGCCGTGCTTTGCCGCCGATTGTTCGGCAAACGCCCACTGCTGCGGGAGCGATTGCAGTCCCTCATTCGACATCGAGCCGATCGAGATGATGCCAATGCCGTGTTTGCCGGCCAGCGTCATGCCGGACGGGCTGATTTGTGAGGCCACGACGAAGGGCATGTCGTCCTGTAGCGGCAGCAGCTGCAGCGCCGCATCCTTGAGCGTAAACCATTCGCTGTTGACGCTGACGCGTTCACCCTTGAACAGGCGCCGGATGACGTCGATCGCCTCGTCCTGGCGGTCGCGTTGCACCATCGGGTCGATGCCCAGGGTGTGCGCGTCGGAGGCCAGCGCCCCCGGCCCCGAGCCGAACATCGCCCGGCCACCGGTCATGTAATCGAGCTGCACCATGCGTTGGGCAACGTTGAAGGGATGGTGATACGGCAGTGAGATCACGCCGGTGCCCAGCCTGATGCGCTTGGAGCGTTCGCCGGCGGCCGCCAGGAACATCTCCGGTGAAGCGATCATCTCCCAGCCGCTCGAGTGATGCTCGCCACACCAGAATTCGTCGAACCCCAGCCGATCGAGATGCTCCACGAAGTCAAGATCACGGCGGAACTGCAGCATTGGATGCTCGCCGATCGGATGATGCGGGGCAAGAAAGGCGCCAAAACGTAGCCGCGGCATCGTTGGTTCTCCTGCAATGCTCTCAATTTCATTGGACCACGAATTTCATTGGGCTCCGACGACGTTAGGTGCGGTCGTGGCGCAGGACAAGCCCTGGCCGCCCGCCAGGGCCGGCTTCGCGGCGCTGGCCGGGGCGAGCGGACCGGTGAGCGACAGCCATGATTGATCGATCTCGACTTGGGCAACCAGCGCCGATCGAGCTTTCGTTTCGCCGCCGCCGATCTTGCGCACCGCCGCAATGGCGCGCAACCGGCAGATGCCCTAGCATAGGCAATTAAACCGAGGAGGGCTGCCACATGACAGGGCAATCGTACATCTTCGCGACCGTGGCCGGCTACGTCGGACGTCCCGACGAGAAGGGCAGCGTCGGTGTCTTTCGGCGCGGCGTTACGGATGACGCCTGGTGTCATGTTCTGCCGCAGCTCGAGGCGTTGACGGTCCTTGTGCATCCGACCGACCCGGCCGTGGTGTTTGCCGGAACCGTCGATGGTGTGTGGCGCAGCACCGATCGTGGGGCAACCTTTCAGCCGACGCGTTTTCCCGACACGGGTAAAGCGATCTGGTCGCTGCTCGTCGATGCCAGGGACCCAAGATGGATCTATGCGGGTGCTTCGCCGGTCGATGTGTACCGTAGCGACGACTGCGGCGAGAGCTGGCGCCGGCTACCCAATCCCGGCATCAAGGATCGCGCCACGGCGCCGTTCGCGGTGCGCGTCATGCGCATGGTGCAACACCCCCAGAGGCCCGACGAGATCTATGCCGCCTTGGAGGTCAACGGCGTCATGCGCACCACCGACAGCGGCGAAACCTGGGAAGATTTGAGCGCCGACTTGATCCGCCTGTCGGAATTGCCGCATCTCAAAAGCAAGATCGTCAGCGATACCTTTGCCGAAGGCATGCTGGATGGGCACGCCATCGCCATCAGCGCGGCCGCGCCCGACGCCGTGGTGCTCGCCTGCCGGATGGGCCTGTTTCGGTCGGCCGATCACGGTCGCACCTGGACCGACATGGAGATGAAAAAATTCTCGCCGGTCACCTACGGACGCGACGTGAAGGTTGCGCCACAAGATGCCAATACGATGTACTGCGCGCTGAGCGTCGCCGCCGCCAGCAAGAACGGCGGGGTCTACCGCAGCCGGGATGCGGGCCAGACCTGGCAGCGCTTCGACAAGGTCGAGGTCAACGGCACCATCATGTCGGTTGGCCTCAGTCAATCCGATCCCAATCAGGTCTACATCGGTGCCCGCTATCAGGGCGAGATTTTTGGCACGCAGGACGGGGGCCAATCATGGACCGCGCTGCCGCTGCCGGGGCCGGTTAAGGATATCTACTGTGTGGCGTGCGGCTGAAGCCGCGGCCACTTACCTTACGGGGCGCGCGCGCGACAGGCTTCACCGCGGTGGGCTGCCGCGCCGTCATCCCGCGTGCCGTGGATCGATGCGCTTGGCCGGCGTTGCCTCAGATGCGGCAGGCAGGAGCGAACTTGGCCAATAAACTTTGGCCAATAAACTTTAGCCAATAACCTGGGCGAACCAAACTCGGCAAACCATCCAGGGCCGACGCGATCGGCTTGCCCAACTTGGCCATGGACATCGCCGCCCGCCTGCCCGAAGCTTAGGTGCTTAAGAACTAGGCACGTGAGGGTATGAGCGGCACGGCGGGCCAGGGAGGCATTTTTAGCCTCGGCGGGAAGCAGTGGCTGACGCTACTGATGGTGCAGCTCTCCAACATGCTGTTCGGCATGACCATCACGCTCGCCAATTTGGTGCTGCCGCAGGTCCGCGGCACCCTGTCGGCGACCCAGGACGAAATCGCCTGGGTGATCACCTTGAACCTGGTGGCCACCGCGGTGGCCACGCCGATGACCGGCTGGTTATCGAGCCGGCTCGGTTGGCGCAACCTGATGTTCGGCACGGTGCTGGGGTTCACGCTGTCCTCGTTCCTGTGCGGCATCGCCGGCAGCCTCGAGACCTTGATTCTGGCGCGGGTGGCGCAGGGGCTGTTTGGCGCCCCGATCATGCCCATGGGCCAGGCCATTCTGCTTGCAACCTTCCCGCCGCACCTGCACGCCTTCGCCATCGTGATGTGGGGCGTGGGTGCCGTGTTCGGCCCCGTGGCGGGCCCGATCGTCGGCGCGGTGGCGACCGAGGCCTACAATTGGCGCGCGGCCTTCTTCATGATCGTTCCACCGGGCATTTGCGCGCTCACCTGCATTTGGCTGGCGCTCGCCGACCATACCGCGCGCACGCAGGTGCACTTCGATTGGACCGGCTTCCTCGCCCTTTCCGCTGCCGTGGTCGCCGCCCAGCTGATCTTTGACCGTGGCCAGCGGCTCGACTGGTTCGACTCGCAGGAGATCGTGGTCTGCACCTTCATTTGCGCGCTGTCGCTGTGGATCTTCATCGCCCATTGCCTGACGGCCGAACGACCGTTCCTCGATCCGCGCCTGCTGCTCGATCGCAACTTCGCGGTCGGCACCATGATCGCCTTCGTCATGGGTATGCTGACGTTCACCAGCCTGGTGCTGTTTCCCAGCCTCCTGCACGATCTGCGCGGCTATCCCGACAACGCCATCGGCACTCTGCTGGCCGCCCGCGGGCTCGGCAATTGGACGGCCTTCTTCTTCGTTGCGCAGCTCACCCGGATCGCGCCCAGGGGGGCCATCGGTCTGGGGCTCGCGATCCAGGCCGCCGGCGGCTTCTGGATGGCGCAGTTCGATATCAACGTCACCGAGTTCGACATGTTCTGGAGCCATTTCCTGATGGGGCTCGGTCAGAGCGTCGCCTTCACGCCCATGACCGTGCTGGCATTCGCCACCTTGCCACGCCACCGGATCACCGAGGGCGCCGCCGTCTTCACCATGATGCGCAACTTCGGCTCGAGCCTCTTCATCTCGCTCGCAGTGATGGTATTGGTGCGCTCCGCCTCCATCAATTACACGCGCATGACCGAGTTCGTGACCCCCTATCGCGAGCCGCTGCTCTACCCCAGTCTGCCCGCCAGCTGGAACCTCGAGTCGACGAGCGGGCTGATGCAGGTCGCCAACGAAGTGCAGCGCCAGGCGGCGATGATCGGCTACGTCAATGCCTTCCATATGATGGCCTGGACCGCGGCCCTGGCCGTACCCTTGGCAGGCCTCCTGCGCGCCCGGCGTTAACGGCTGTGCGCAACAGCTGATCGCCAATACGCCTCGACGAGCGTGTCACGGGATCTTCACCTCGTTGCAGCTTGGCCGCGCCGCGGCCATGATCGCACCGATTTAGCGTGTGACACCCCTGCGTTGGGGTGATGCGAGCTGGCGCATGGCACTGAAACCCGTCGACTTCCGGTCGCCGCTGGCGGCCTACGAGCAGCAAGCGGTATGGCTGCTCAGCGCGCTGCGGGCCGGCGATCCGGCCGCAATCGATTGCTTCCATGGCCATCACCCCCGCTTCCTTGACGACCGCATCAAATGGCGGCGGCGATCGATCCCCGCCGCCGCCATCCGGGAGGCGGCCCTCGGGCTCGACGATGCCCGCCTGACGGTGGCGCGCAGCTACGACTTCCAAGATTGGACCTCACTTGCCGCCCACGTCGAGGCCGTCGCGTGCCAACGCCCGGTGTTGGCATTCGAAGCTGCCGTCGAAGCGGTGATCAACGGCGATGTTGCGGCACTAACGGACGGGCTCAGCCGCGATCCCACCCTGGCGCGCGCGCGTTCGACCCGGATTTGTTGTTTCGAGCCGCCCAAGCACCACGCCACGCTGCTCCACTATGTGGCCGCCAACGGCGTCGAACGGTACCGCCAGAAGACGCCTCACAACGCGGTCGAGGTCGCGCGCCTATTGCTCGAGGCCGGCGCTGAGGTCGACGCCGTTGCCGACATGTACGCCACAAAGTGCACCGTCATGACCATGCTGGTCTCGAGCAGCCATCCGGCCGCGGCCGGAGTGCAGGTGGCGCTGGTCGAGCTGCTGCTCGAGTTCGGCGCCGCCATCAACGGCAGCAGCACCAAGAGCTGGGATACTCCGCTGTTCACGGCGCTGGCATTTGGCATGAACGACGCCGCCAAGGCCTTGGCTGAACGCGGCGCGCGCATTGAGCTAGCGGCCGCCGCCGGACTGGGCCTCATCGACCAGGCGGCACGCCTGATCGAGGCGGCAGATGCCGAAGCGCGGCATCGCGCGTTCTCGCTGGCCGCCCAGCACGGGCATGCCGAGATTGTCGGTCTGCTGCTCGATGCCGGTGAGGACCCAAACCGCTACAACCTCAATGGCAACCATGGGCACACGACGCCGCTGCACCAGGCTGCCCTGGGCGGTCACGAGGCCGTGGTTCGCCTGCTGGTCGAGCGCGGCGCGCGCCTCGACCTCAAAGACACCATCTGGCAGGGCTCCCCGCTCGGCTGGGCGCTTCACGCCGGCGGTAAGGCCCAGCAAGGAATTGCCGCCTATCTGCGATCACGCGGCGCGGCCGATGAGGATCGCTGACGCTTGCCGATCGCGCCCGCCGACCGAACCTTGGTGCTGCTTCCGGGCCTCGACGGCACGGGCTTGTTGTTTCGCCGCTTTCGCCGCGCCCTTGCCCCAAACATTGCCAGCATCGTTGTCAGCTACCCCGGGGACCGGGCGATTGACTATGCCGGGCTCGAAGCCGTTGCCCGCGGCTTCCTGCCGAAGCAAACTCCGTTCGTGCTGCTCGCCGAATCGTTCTCGGGTCCGATTGCGCTGGCGATCGCAGCCGCGCCGCCGGCCAACCTCAAAGGCTTGATCCTGACCTGCGCCTTTGCCCGCAATCCCCGCCCGGGACTGCGTCGATTGCAAGCTTTCGTCCCGCTGTTGCCGATCGGCTGGGTGCCGACCGCGCTCCTCGCCTGGCCGTCGCTGGGCCGCTTCGCCACCCCCAGCCTCAAGTTGGAGCTTGCCGACGCCCTGGCGCGGGTGTCGCCCGGCGTGCTGAGCCAACGGCTCTGCGCCGTGCTTGGCATCGATCAATCGACCAGGCTCGGCCAGGTTACGGTGCCGGTCCTCTATCTGCGCGCCTCCGAGGACAGGCTCGTGCCACGGGCGGCCTCGGCGCTGCTCGCGGCCATGCCGCAGATCCGGTTTGTCGAGCTCGAAGGCCCGCATTTTCTGTTGCAGGCTAGACCCTTGGCCGTGGCCAGCGAGGTGGACGCGTTCCTGCGCGAGATCGCCGGTCCCTGATCCGGCCGTTTCTCACCACGCGCTAACGCGCCCGCACGCCGCAGCTTGGCCGGACACCAGCTGGGATGCCGCTAAGGTATTGATTTGAAAGCGCCTAACCTGGATTGGCGGTGCCGTGGTTGCGGCCGGGCCACGCCCACTTTCACAGCGCTGTCACAGTCATGATGTTGGCAATCTCCCGGGCTACACGTTGGCTCGGGGTAGGACGTGGTGGCGCATCGGCCGTCACACGGGGGTCGAAGGGGCAGATCAGGGCACCGGCACATAACCTGCGTTGAACTCTGATCGCCGCCGTCGGAGGAGGGACGCTATGGTTGAAGCGCACCTGGCTAGGGCTGCGGCCCTGAGCGCAAACGACTTGGCCGCGCTCAAGGACGATCTTGCGCGGCTCAACGCTGCCGCGCCCGGTGCTGGCGATCGGGCGGTGCGCTACGTCGCCAGCGGCACCGACACCAGCGTGCTGCTCGAGATCAAAGCACTGGGGTCGGCGGCGTTGGCGCCATTTGGTGAGCATGGGCCGAATTACGAGGACCACAGGCGGCGCCGGCGCCGGGCACTGGTCGACACGGAGGCGTGGCGGCCCGCCGTGGTCCATCGCTTCGCCGTGCTGCTTGATGTGTTGTGGGAGGCCAGCGGACGCGGCAAGACCGACGACAACTCCCCGCGCTGGCTGACGGTGCTGATGCTGGAGGTGTCGCGCATCACCTACGGCACCACCACCGAGCCGGGCGTGAAGCCGTTCTATGCCATCGCCTGCCTGGAAGAGCTGTTGGCTGCCGCCGGCGCGCCCAAGGCTGGGCTTTTGCACTACCTCTACGAGCCCGTCTACTACGCCAGCCGCATCCTGTCGCACCACATGGACGGGCTTGCCGATTTCCTGGTCGCGAATGCCGGCATGGTGGCCGATACCTTGCCCAAGTTTCATGCCGACGGTCGCGAACGGTTGCTGTACGACCTCGGCCGCCTGAACCTCGCCGGCGCCCCGTTTTTCGATCTGGTGTTTGCCAGCGCCATTGGCAGCTCCAAGAACGTTCGCAAGGCCGCACGGGCGGTGTTGCGCGATGCACCCGATGAACACCTGCTAGCCAAGGCGGAAGCGGCGCTCTCGTCTGGTAGTACGGACCAGCGCCGCGAGACCGTCGACGTGCTGGTGATGTTGGTTGGTGCAGCCGCACGCGACCTGTTAACGGCCCAGCTCGAACGTGACAAATCCAAGCCGGTCCGCGACGCTATCGCCGCTGCGCTCGCCCGGCTCGATGCCGCGCTGCCGACCGAGGACGGCGAGGCGATGCGCGCCATCGACGGCCGCCCGATCGACGTCCCGCCGATGCCGGCGCTGCCCGAGGACACGCCGTTGCCCGGCGAGGCGCTTGAGCCAGTGCGTCGGCTGATCGCGCCGTTTAACGCCGAAGTGGCAAGGCGCAACATGGAGCGGGAGGCGCTGTACAAGGCGCGGGGCTGGAATTGGTTTAATCCGGAGCCCGGCGTCGACGAAGGCGTGGCCGTCGATCGCTTTCTGGCGCTGGTCAATGGCCAAGGCAATATTGAGCAGAACCCGCTGCAGCCGATGCTGCGGGGTGAGACCGCCGAGGCGCCGGCCCTCAAACAGCTGTTCCAGCGCCCCGACTTCACGCTGTGGCATCTGCTGCGACTGGTGAAGACCGAGTTGACGCATTGGCGCAACCTGCTCGACGTGGTCGACCGCAACCCTGATCTGCCGGCCCGCGTCCTGCGCGCGCGGTTGGCCGAGGGCTTGGACCTGCGGCTCGTGGTCGAGATGCTGGCCAGGCTGGGCACACCGCCCGACCAGATCGCCCGCGGGGTCCTGTCGCACCACTACCGGACGCCTTACGCCGAGCTCGACTGCCCGACGATGCACCTCTACTTTCTTAATCACATCGAGCTCATCGAAGAAGCGCTCGGCATGCGGGCCAAGTCGGGCGAGCTGGCGTTGCAGGAGAAGGCGGCGCTGCAAGTCTTGGCCTCGCTGCCCCAGGTGCCGGAGCGGCTGTTGCGCCCGCTATTGGATCTGGCGCTCGGCCAGGGCAAGCAGGCACGGGCACCGACCCGCGCGCTGCTGGCCTCCGCGGCGGGCATCGACGAGGCCATCATTGCCCGGCTCGCCGATGCCAAAAAGGATATCCGCGCCACCGCCGCCGAGTGGATCGGCGAGCGCGGCATCAAGCCGGCGATCGCGGCCCTCAAGGCAACACTGAAGAAGGAAAAAGCCGAAGAGGCGCGGGCGGCGCTGCTGACGGCGCTGGCGCGGCTGGGTGAGGACATTTCCGAGCACTTCAGCCAGAAGGCGCTCAAGGCCGAGGCGGATAAGGGCCTGGCCAAGACCCCGGCTAAATCGATCGAATGGTTCCCGTTTGCCGCCCTGCCAGCCCTCAAATGGAACGATGGCAAGGTGGTCGACCCGACCATCGTCAAGTGGTGGATCGTGCTAGCCGACAAACTCAAGAATCCGGCCGGCAACGCCCTATTCGAGCTCTACCTCGATCGGCTCAAGACGGAGGATAGGGAGCGCTTCGGTCGCTTCCTGTTGCAGGCCTTCATCGAGCGCGACACCACCAGCTGCAGCGAAGAGGAGGCCTTGGCGACCGCCAAACAGCGCGCCGATCAGGAACAGCACTGGTGGCAGGGCTGGCACCAGCGCAATCCCGAGCAGGCTGGCCAACACCGCTTCAACTACGACCAGGCGTTCGCCGCCGCCAAGGCGGCGAAGCTGCGCGAGCACATCCATAGCTGCTCGGAGAACAAGGGGCTATTGGGCCTCACCATGCGCGCGCCCGGACGCGACGCCGCCGCCCTGGTGCATCGCTACCTCAAGGACCATGGCAACAAGGTCAATCAATCGAAGGCCTTGCTGACGGCGCTGGCCCAAAACCCATCACCGGTCGCGATCCAGGTGGTGCTCGCCGCCGCCAACCGATTGAAGCAAAAGACGGTGCAGGCGTTGGCCAAGGAGCTGATCGAGGACATCGCCGAACGCCGCGGCTGGACCGCCGACGAGCTGGCCGACCGCACCATTCCCAGCGCCGGCTTCGACGAGGCGGGCGAGATGGAGCTCGACTGCGGCCAAGATCGGCTGTTCCGCGCGGTCTACCGCGGCGATGGCAAGATCGATCTCGTCAACCCGGATGGCAAGGTGGTGAAGGGCTTGCCGCAGGCGCGCGGCGATGCCGACAAGGAGCCGGTGGCGGCCGCCAAGAAGGCGCTGGCCGACGCCCGCAAGGAGATCAAGCAGGTCGAGAGTTTGCAGCTGCAGCGGCTCTATGAAGCCATGTGCGTCGAGCGCACCTGGCTGCCCGAGACCTGGGTCGCCTGCCTGCAGCGCCACCCGATTGCCGGCCGCCTGTGTCAGCGGCTGGTGTGGATCGCGCTCGATGGCGAGGGCCGCATCACGGCTGGTTTCCGTCCGCTCGAGGACGGCAGCCTGTCGAACACCGCCGACGCCACGGTCGAACTCGCCGACGCCGCCGCCATCAAGGTGGCGCATCAGGCCCTGCTGCCGCCGGCCGATGCGCAAAGCTGGTTGCAGCATCTTGCCGACTACGAGGTTGAGCCGTTGTTTGCCCAGTTCGGCAAGTCGACCCTGAGTCTGGACGGCGAGGCCAAGGCGGCAACCGCGATCGAGGACCGCAAGGGCTGGATGATCGACAGCTTCAAGCTGCAGAGCGCGGTCGCCAAGCTCGGTTACGAGCGGGGCGAGGTCTATGACGGCGGCGGCTTCAGCGAGTACGTCAAGCGTTTCGACGGCGTCGGGCTGCGGGCAATGGTGGAATTCTCGGGCAGCTACGTCGGCGCCAACGAGAGCTTCCCCTGCGCCCTGGTCGGGCTGAGCTTCCAGCGCACGGCGGGCCAGGGACGACGGCTCGGCAAGCCGCTGCCGCTGATCGAGGTGCCCCCGGTACTGCTGAGCGAGGCCTGGGGCGACCTCCATGCCATCGCCGCGGCCGGCTCCGGCTTCGACCCGGACTGGGAGAAGAAGCGCTATTTCTGAGGGGCAGATGCAGGAGGCCTTGCAGAAAATGCTCGAGGCGGCAGCGCCGCTCAACAACCCGAGCGGCATTGCCGAGCCGCTCATCGAGCTGATCGCACGGGATCTCACTCGCTTCGAGGCGCCGGTGCACCTAGGCTTTCAGGTTGTCGCCGGCGCCGGCGGGGCCAACGCGCCGACCGGCGCCTTTCCGGCCAGATTGTTAAAGTACGTGGTCGATGGCGCCGACCATGGCGCCCTCGGCTGTATCAAGGTCTACGGCGGCTGGTCCTCGAGCAGCGGCGATGGCGACGGCGAGGCGCGCGCCATCCGCTGGCAGATCTACGACCACTGGGAGGCGGTGTCGCCAAACGTGCTGTTGCGCTTTGCGCGCGTGCTGGCCGCCAGCTCCCAGCTCATCAGCAACAACCCGATCCTCGATCTGTCGAGGTCGCATCCCTGGGTCGAGGCGCTGGTTCGCGACCTCGTCGGCGAACCGGTCACGCACGCGCGCTTTTCGTTCTCCGAACCAGCCTACACGCCGCATGCCAAGGCGAGCTTTGCGCGGCTTCAAGTGCTGCTCGAGCTCGACGATCTCGCAACCGAGACGTTGCTGCGATCGGCATTCACGTCGCGGCTTGCCGGCGCGCAGTGGGACCGCGACTACCTGGCCGACTTTGTTGCGGCCGTGCCCGGATTTGGCGCGGCGGTGTCCGCGCACAAAGCGGGACTGCTGCCGTTGTTTCGCGCACCGGGTCTGGCCCAGAAGCTGCGCCTCCTGTCGTTAATGGCGCGGGCCGGACCGGAGGCTCAGGCCGTGTTTGGCGAGGAGCTTGTCGATCTCGCCCTCGATGGTGCCCGGCAGGTGCGCGATCGCGCCTGGCCGATGGCGACGGCGCTCGGCGCACGCGCTGAAGAGCGAGCGTTAGAACGAGCCGTCACCGCGGCGCCGGAGCAGCGCGCACTGGCGTTGCGGCTGTTGTGGCAGAGCGATCTGCCGGAGGCGCGCACTTTCGTGCGCGAGCGCGGCACCACCGACAAGGCGGAGAGCGTGCGCACGAGCGTTGCCGGCCTGATCGCCGCAGCCACAGAAACGGCGGCGCCGGCGGCGCTCAACCTGCCCGCGGCAACCCTCGATGTGACGGCGCCGACGTCCGAGGCGGCGCGGGCGCTGCTGGCGGCTTGGCTCGCCGGCGCCGATGCAGCCACCACGGTGGAGGGGCGCAGGTGGTTGGCGGCCGGCGCGGCCAGCGAACCGGTCCCACTCGCCGTTCTGGTCGAGGCCATTGTCGAGCGCGTGGAACGGCCGCAGGCAACGCCGTCCCGGTCGCGGCAGGAGAAAGTCTCCGAGCGCTTCTGGGCGCTGTGGCAGCGCGAACACGACGCGCAGCTACAGCACATTGGGCCTTGGCTCGCCGCCCCGGGCGTTGCCCTCATTCATGTCGTGAGACTCCTCTGCCATACCGGCCAGATCTGGACCAGGAATGGCTCGGATTGGGTGGTGAGCTACCCTGCCGTCGGCCTGCTGCGCCGGTTGGTGCTCGAGGGTGGCCGCGGCTCACTCTTCGCGTTCGCCCAGGCGCTGGCGGCGGAGGGGGTGCCCGCCTCGACGCTCATCGAAGAGTGGTATTCGCGGTCGCAGCGCGGGTCGCTGACGCACGGCTGGCCTGATGCCGCCATCTGGCCATTCTTCATCGCCTATCCCGAGGCCCTCGACGCCGGCTTCAACACCAACTCTCCCTATGCCAGGGCGTGGGACTTCGATCGCATGCGGGTGTTCGATGCGCTAGCCACGTTTCCCATGCTGCCGCCGCAGCTGGTGCCCCGCATCGTCGAATTGGCGCTGGGGCCGGCCAAAGACATGCGCGCTGGCGCACAACGCGTGCTTGCAAAACACCCCGACAGGTTCGCCATTGCCCGCGACGGCCTCGCCAGCGGTCGTGCGGAGACCCGCGCCGCTGCCGCCCAATGGCTGGCCCGGCTGAAAGAGCCGGCCGCCATCGCCGCCCTCGAGACGGCGCTGCAACGCGAAAAAAATGACGCCGCCCAGGGCGCAATGCTGACCGCGATGGAAGCCCTCGGTGCCAGCCTCGAACCCTATTTGAACGCCAACGACCTCGGCAAGGCCGCGGCCATGGGCCTGAACAAGGGTATTCCGCAAGACCTGCGCTGGTTTCCCTTCGCTCAGCTGCCCAAAGTGCGGTGGGCCGCCAACGGCGCGCCGGTCGCCGGACAGATCCTGACGTGGTTTGTGGTGCAGGCCGGCCGGTTGCGGACGCCGGAGCCCGGCGCCCTGTTGCGCCGCTATTGCGCGATGTTTTGTAACGACGACCGCGAAGCGCTCGGCGCCTTCGTGCTCAGCGCCTGGCTCGCCCACGATCTGCAGCCGGCGCCACGTCAGGTCGCCGAGCAACGTGCCGGCGACCGCGCACGGCAGATGCACGCCTTTATGCAGCGCTACCCGCAGCACTATGCCACGTCGCCGCTCAAAGATCTGGCCGAGGACCAACTGGTCGCCCACTTTCTGGCCGGGGAATTACAAACACCCGGTGGTTCGGCGATCGGCGCCAAGGGCGTCCTGGCGCTCGCGGCGGCGTGCGGTGGCGGTACCATCGCGCCCGCCGTCGAGCAGTATCTCAAGCAGTGGTACGGCTATCGCGCCGCGCAGGGTAAGGCGCTGATCCAGATGCTGGCCTGGGTCGAGCATCCGGCGGCAACCCAACTGATGCTGTCGGTGGGCAGCCGCTTTCGCACCAAGGGCATCCAGGAGGAGGCAAGCAAACAGGCGGCGCTGTTGGCCGAGCGCAAGGGCTGGACGCTCGACGAACTGGCCGACCGCACCATCGCGACGGCGGGTTTCGATGCCACGGGACGGCTCGAGCTCGATTACGGGGAGCGCACGTTCATTGCCTGCCTCGGCCAAGATGGCGCAATTTCGCTGCAAACCGCGGACGGCAAGCCGATCAAGACCCTGCCCGAGCCGCGCCAGGGCGAGGCGGCGGCGCCGGCGGCGAAAAAGCGCCTGGGCGCGGCGAGGAAGGAGGTGAAAAGCATCCTGAACCGGCAACGGGATCGCCTCTACGAAGCGATGTGCACGGGGCGCGGCTGGCGCCTTGAGGACTGGCGGCTCTATTTTATCGACCATCCGATCATGCGCGGGCCGTGCCAGCGGCTGGTGTGGGGGAGCATGACTGACGACGCGATGCGTGAAAGCTTTCGCCCGCTCGATGATGGCACGTTGACCGATGCTGACGACCAACCGGTGGTGCTGGCGCCGGATGCGACCGTGCGGCTGGCGCACGAGAGCAACTGCGCATCCCGCACGCGCGAGGCCTGGATCAAACACTTTGCCGACTACCAGGTGGCACCGCTGTTCCAGCAGTTCGGCAAAGGCACCTATAGGCTTGCCCCCGACAAGCGCGAAGCGCGCTCGCTCGGCGACTTTCAGGGGCATATGCTCGATGCCTACAAGTTGCGCGGCGCCGCCAGCAAACTCGATTACATGCGCGGTGCGACCGAGGATGGTGGCTGGTTTTATGCCTACCGCAAGCGGTTCGCGACCATGGGCATCGAGGCCGTGCTCGGCTTTAGCGGCAATCGGCTGCCCGAGGAAAACCGTCAGGTTGCCTTGACGAACTTGAGCTTCGAGAGCCAGGCCGACGGCGATGGCACCAGCGCGCCGCTGCCGCTCAACGAGGTGCCGCCGATCCTATTGAGCGAATGCTGGAACGACATGCGACTGATCGCGGGCCACGGCACGGGCTTCGATCGGGAGTGGCAGAAGAAAGTCGAGGGCTGACAACATGGCACGTGACAAGGCGAAGAAGCCGAAGGACAGCCCGGCGAGAGAGGTGGGCGTGCTAAGACCATCCGCCGAGCTGCGCTACGGCCAGGAGCTCGAGCGTCTCAAGGCCGCCGATACCGATCCGCGGCCGCCCGGGTGGCAGCTCTCGGCCCGGGCGGTGCGCCGGTTCGTGCTGGGCGATGCCGGCCTCGGGGTGACCAAGAAGTTCTACGGCGACGACCCGCTGATCGACCGGGCGATCGTCACCTTGATCAGCGCCCAGGGCTTGATGCTGGTTGGCGAACCGGGCACCGCCAAGTCGATGCTTTCGGAGCTGTTGGCGGCGGCGATCTCGGGCTCCTCAGATCTCGTCGTGCAGGGTTCCGCCGGCACCACCGATGACCACATCCGGTATAGTTGGAACTACGCGCTGCTGCTGGCCGAGGGGCCGAGCGAGCGGGCGCTGGTACCCTCGCCGGTACTCGCCGCCATGCGCACGGGGCGCGTTGTCCGCGTCGAGGAGCTGACCCGCTGCCCGCCGGAAATCCAGGATGCCCTGATTTCGATCCTGTCGGAGAAGACCATTTCGATACCCGAGCTTGGCGAGACCTCCGCGCTCGCCACCGTGCGCGCACGACCAGGCTTCAACGTCATCGGCACCGCCAATCTGCGCGACCGCGGGGTGCACGAGATGTCGAGCGCCCTGAAACGCCGCTTCAACTTCGAAACCGTGCATCCGATTGCCGATGCCGCGTTCGAGCGCGAATTGATCGTTGCCCAGCTCAAGGAGCGGGTGGCCGACGGCATGGCGCCGGCCGATATCGGCGACGGCGTGCTCGACCTGTTGGTCTCGACCTTCCAGGAGCTGCGCCAGGGGCGCACCAAGGACGGCATCCAGGTCGCCAAGCCCGAAGCCGTGATGTCGACGGCCGAGGCCGTCAACGTTGCGCACGCGGCCCTGCTGGAGGCAACCTTTCTTGGCGACGGCCGCGTCAATGCCACCCACGTGGCCAATCAGCTGCAGGGGGTGGTGCTCAAGGACAATCCCGAGGATGGCAAGAAGTTCAAGGTGTACGTCGACCACATCGCCAAGGACCGGGCCGAGAAGAGCGAGCACTGGCGCGAATTCTACCGCAGCGCGCGTCGGCTGCGGCTGGGCTAGCGGTGCGATTGCCGATGGTCCAAGTCGACGACACGACATTGCGCGACCTGCCGGCGCACCCTGCTGGCGGCGCCGGGTGCCGCTCCTCGTGGCGCCGGTGAGGCGGGAGGCCGCGTGTGACATCCGTCCAAAACGGTCTCACCCTGTTCGATCAACGGCGCGGCCTCTACTTCGCACCGATCCGGCATCACAGCCCCGCCTGTGCCTGGCACTTGCAGGCGCTCATCGATGAGGTGCGGCCGCGCCAGGTGCTGATCGAGGGTCCAATCGACTTTGCGCCGCTGATTCCACTGCTGCTCGATGCCGCCACGCGTCCGCCGGTGGCGATCGTCGCTTTCGTCGGCGACGACAAGGATCAGGGACGACGCATGAGCTATTACCCGTTCTCGTCGCACGCGCCCGAGTACGTGGCGCTGCGCGAGGGCCATCGGCTTGGTGCGGAGCTTGGCTTCATCGACCTTCCCGCCGCCGTTCGCCTCGGCCAGGACCGGGAAGATGCGGGCCGGCCGGCCACCGTTGCGCTTTCCTTTGCGGACGAGCGTCCCTTCGATTTCAGCGCCTATACGCGCGCCCTATGCCAACGCACGGGCTGTCGCGATCAGAACGAGCTGTGGGATCATCTGTTCGAGACGCAGCTCGGGGTCGGCGGCTGGCGCCAGTTCTTTGCCGCGGTCGGGGCCTACTGCGCTTCGGTGCGCGCCACCGTCTCCAGCGCAGAAATGACCTTCGACAGCACGTTTGCACGCGAAGCGCATATGGCGGAACGGATCGCGGCGGCGGCGCGCGGCGACGGCCCGATCGTGATCGTGACCGGCGGCTTTCACACGCCGGCGTTGATCGAGGCCGGCGACACGCCACCAAACCAGGCGACCGGCAAGACCCCTACGGCCGGCCTGCCGCAGGCGCGGTCCTATCTGATCCGCTACGGCTTTCAGGAACTCGACCGCCTCAATGGCTACGCGGCGGGACTGCCGCTGCCGTTCTACTATGAGCGCCTGTGGCAGGCGGCGCGTGCGGCAGCGGCGCCGCAGCACCTCTGGCGCGCGGTTGCGGCAGAGCTCTTGAGCGCGTTTGCAGCCGAGCTCAGGCGCGAGCGGCCCAGCCTGGCGGTGAGCTTGCCGGCCGTGGCCAATGCCTTGCAGCATGCGGTCGAACTCGCAAACCTGCGGCAGCGCCCCGGGCCAACGCGCCAGGATCTTCTCGATGCCGCGCAATCGAGCTTCGTCAAGGGAGAGCTGGCGCTCGGCTCGGCACCGGTCCTGGAAGCGCTCTACGGTTTCCTGACCGGTCGCACGCTCGGCGACGTGCCGCCGTCCGCGGGGTCGCCACCCCTGGTCGAGACGGTGCGCGGTGCCGCCAAGCGGCTCGGCTTCGAGCTCGAGTTTGCGAGCCGCAAAAAGCGCGAGCTTGATATCTATCGCAGCGAGCGGCACCGCCGTGCCAGCCGCTTCCTGCATGCCATGACGTTTCTGGAAACGGGCTTTGCCGCGCGCAGCAGCGGGCCGGATTTCCTGTCGGGCTACTCGGAGGATCTGCTGTTCGAAACCTGGACGGTCGCCTGGTCGCCGATGGTGGAAGCCCGGCTGATCGAGCTGTCCCCGCTCGGCGACAGCATCGAAGCAGTGGCGCTGGTGCTGCTCAAGCGGCAGATCGCACGCCTGCGCGACGAAGCCAAGGGCAGCGGCGCGTCCGAAGCCATCCGCCTGCTGTTCACCATCTGCCAGATCGGACTGCAGGATCAGGTCCACGCCCTATTGCCGCTGATCGAGACGGAAGTCGCTGGCGACGCCGATCTGGCCTCCGTCACGCGCGCGCTGTCCGAGCTGTTCTTATTGTGGCGGGCGCGCAATGTGCTGGGCATGGTCGGCAGCAGCGAGGTCGAACGCCTGATTGGTGTCGGCTACCGGCGGGCGCTGCACCTGTTGGGCGACCTAGAGAACACCAGGGAGGAGCGCCTGCGTGATGTGCTCGCCGGGCTTGCGACCTTGCGCGAGGTCGTGAACTCGGCGCGCCAGGAGACCCAATCGATCGATCCGCAGCTGTTCGTCGAGGCCATCGAGCAGCGCTTGCACGACGCGCTGGCGCCGGTGCTGGCCGGGGCGATCGCGGCGCTTGCCTATCTGAGCGGGGTCCGCGATACCGCCTACCTGGTGGCGCGCACGCGCGGTCACGTGGGCGGCGCCTATCTCGATGCCGCCGACAACGTGGCGGCGTTGAACGGCATGATGGCGATCGCCCCGGAACTGCTGCGGCGGGTGCCGGAATTGCTGGCCGCGATCGACGACCTGCTGGCGGCCTTGGAACCGGGCCGCTTCGTCGAGCAGCTGCCGCACTTTCGGCTGGCGTTCTCGGCGCTCAACCCGCGCGAAACCGACGACATTGCCGCCTCGATCGCCGCTCGGCATGGAGCCGGCGCCGACACCCTGCAGTCGCCGGTGACCTATGGCATCGCCGAGGATGAGGTCAGAGCCAACCTGGCTTTGAGCGAGAAGGTGATGGCCTCGCTGCTGACAGATGGTCTTGAGGACTGGGTCACGACCGAACGGGCGCCGTCATGAGCAACAGCATCGGCGCCAACCAGGCAACCTTGCGACGCTGGCGGCTGGTGCTGGGGCGATACTCCGATGCCGGCCTGCGGCAGCCGCGGCTCACCGAGCTCGAGCTGCGCACCGACCGCGCGCTCGAGTACCTCTATGGACGCGAGCTCGACCGTCGCGGCATCCGCAGCCGAAGCGGCGCCCGCCATGGCTCGCTCGATGCCTCCCAGCTCACCGCCCTCGACTGGCTGGGGGAGGTGCGCGAATTGTTTCCGGCCACGGTATACGAGACCATCCAGGGCCATGCGCTCGACCGCTACGGCATGAGCGAGCTGTTGCGCGACCCGCAATTGCTGGCCGGCTTGACGCCGAGCGAAGACCTGCTGCGGGCGCTCATGACATTGAAGGATCGTGCCGACCCGGCCGTGCACGCCAAGATCCGGGAGATCGCACGCAAGGTGGTCGACGACATCATGCGGCGCTTGAAATCGCGGGTGGAGACGGCGCTGAGCGGCACGCGCAACCGCTTCGCGTCGAGCCCACTCAAGAACATTCGCAACTTCGATTGGCGGCGGACGATCCGCGAAAACCTCAAGCACTACGATGCCACGCGCCGCGTGCTGGTGGCAGAACGGCTGCGATTTCATGCCCGGTCGCGGCGCCGGTTTCCCTGGACCATCGTGCTCTGCGTCGACCAGTCGGGCTCGATGGTATCCTCCGTCATCTACTCCGCCGTGATGGCAGCGATCATCGCCGGGCTCCCCAGCTTACGGCTCCATCTGGTGGTGTTCGATACCGCGATTGTCGACCTGACCGATCGCGCTGCCGATCCGGTCGAGGTGCTGCTTTCGGTGCAGCTCGGCGGCGGCACCGACATCGGCCGTGCCGTTAACTACTGTGAGCAGCTGATCCAGCAGCCGACCCGGACGGTGTTTGTGCTGGTCAGCGACTTCTGCGAGGGCGGCTCGCCGGGCCGTCTCGTCACCGCCGTACGCCGGCTGGCCGAAGCGCGGGTGACCCTGCTTGGCCTGGCCGCGCTCGACGCCGAGGCGGTTCCGGACTTCGACCGCGGCACCGCCGGCCGTCTCGCCGACGCCGGCATGAAGATCGCCGCGCTGACGCCGGAGCGTTTTGCCGACTGGCTGGCCGAGGTGATCCAGTGAACGGCGGCAGCATTCGAACGGCGCTCGCCGTGTTCGACGATGCCGCCTTGGAAACCCTGGCGAACAAGGGGCTGGTACGGCGTGCTGCCAAGGACGTGGAAGGCGGCAAGGTCACGCTGATCGACGAAACCGAGACCCGGATCACGGCAGCGGCCGATGGCGAGACGGTCGAAATTGCCGCGAGCGGACCGCGCCAGGCGCGTTGCAGTTGTCCGGCAACCGGCATTTGCCGCCACAAGATCGCCGTGGTGCTGGCCCTGCGTGCGACCGCGATCGCCGAGCCCGCGTTGACGGCCGCGGCCGCTGGGCCCGCCTCCGCTGCGGCCGACCCGCTGGCCGAGATTTTGGCGCTCGATGCCGCCGCCATCGCCAAGTGGGCCGGCAAGCCCAGCCTGCGCGCCGCCGCCGAAGCCCTGGCCGAGGCCGGTGCGCCCGAACTTCGCCAGGACGGCGCGGCGCTGGTGATCAGGCTGTCGGCCGAGGAGCCCGAGGTCAGATATCTGGCCGGCCAGGGGCTCGATGGCATGCTCTCGAAGGCGACGCCGGCGCGGCTCAAGTCGGTGCACGCCGCCGCCGTGCTGGCCGTGCGCCGGGCGCACGGCGTGGCCGACGCGGCGGTGATCGGCGAGGCCGAGCGGCGTGCGACGGCGGAGCTGCCGGACAGCGACTTTGTCAGAGAGGTGCGGCGCACCCTCGAGGAGGCGGTTGCGACGGCGCTCAATCAGGCTCCCCTGGTGCTCGAGGAACGATTGTTCACCTTGTCGATCTCCTCGCGCGCCGATGCGTTGCCGCGGCTCGGCCGGCAACTCCGCCAGCTCGCCGCGGCCATCCGGCGCAAGCGCGAGCGCGAATTTGCCTTCTCGCCGGCCGAGGCCCTGTCGAGCTTGGCGGCCACGCACGCCCTCGCCGAGGCGCTGCTGCGGCCGCAGCCGGCCGAGCGGCTCAATGTTCTGAAGGGAGTGGTGCGCCAGGACTATGAGCCGGCCGGAACCCTCACCCTGTTCGGGCTTGGCGCGAGACTTTGGCAGACGCAGACCGGCGCACGCGGTGTAACCGGCTACTTCTATGCCGCCGAGCCGCAGCGGATCTTGACCGCAAGCCTGGTCCGCTCCAGCGATCGGGATCCGGGCTTTGATCCGGCTCAGGCGTATGCGAGCGAGGCACTGTGGACCGCCGCACCGCTGCGGCAGCTCATTCGCGCACGGCTGCAACTGGT
>DATFXD010000204.1:0-21858 GCA_035258605.1 Hyphomicrobiaceae bacterium
CGCGGCACGTTTCGGGCCCGGGGCGCCGAACCCATGGCTAACACCCGGCAGTCTTTGTTGCAGGCGGGCGGGCGCTGTGGGCACAGCGGGCCAAACGCAAGCGCGCCTTGTAGAGAGGCACGATGGTGACCGTAAGCCCGAGCCCGTTGCGTGTGGCCGTCGTCGGCGGTGGCATCGGTGGTGCCGCCGCCGCCTATGCCCTGTCGCGGCATGGTATCGATGTTGGGCTCTACGAACAGGCGCCGGCCCTGACCGAGGTCGGCGCCGGCGTCGCGCTGCAACCCAATGGCATCCGTATGCTGCGCCACCTCGGTCTCGGCACCGAGCTCATGCGCTTTGGCGCGCGTTGGCGCGACCCGCAGATCCGCCGCGCCGATGGCAGCCTGATCTCCGTGATGTGGGCGGGCGAGGCCGCCGAGATCGAGTTCTACGGCCTGCACCGGGCCGATCTGCTGTCGATGTTCGTCGCCCGCCTGCCGGTGGCCACGATCGCCACCGACCACCAATGCGTTGCCTTCGAGCAGGACGAGCGCGAGGCCACCATCACCTTTGCCAACGGCCGCCGGGTGACCGCCGACGTCATCGTCGCCGCGGACGGCATCCATTCTAAGCTGCAAGCCTTCGTCGTGCCGCCGTCGGCCCCGCTGCCCTCCGGTTCGATCGCCTATCGCGGCCTGGTAGCGGCCGCGAGCGTGGCCTGGCCGCCGGGGGCGATGCGCAATTGGCTGGGTCCGGGCAAGCATTTCTTGGTGTATCCGGTGCGTGCCGGCGAACTCATCAACTATGTCGGCTTCGTGTCGACCGACGAGCTGATGCAGGAATCCTGGTCGGCCGCCGGAGATCCGGTGGTTCTCGCCCGTGCGTTCATCGGTTGGGACCCGATGGTCGAGGCCATTACCGCGCGGGCCACCGCCACTTTTCGCTGGGGCCTTTATGACCGCGAGCCGCTGCCGAACTGGACGAGGGGCCGCTTGACGTTGCTCGGCGATGCCGCGCATCCGATGCTGCCACACGTTGGCCAGGGCGCCAATCAGGCCATCGAAGACGCCGTCGCGTTGGCGACCGTGCTGCAGCGCGCCGACCGCACCACTGCACCGCGAGCGTTGTGTCTCTATCAGGCGCTGCGGCGCGAGCGCACCGCGCGCGTGCAGCTGAGCGCGCGCGTCAACGGTGCACGCTATGATGCCGCCGGCGGCGACCTCGGTGCCCGCGACCGGCAGCTCAGGCAACAGGCACAAGAGCGCGCCTGGATCTGGAATTACGACGCCTGGCGCGAGGCGGCAGCGGCCGCTGCCGCACTTTGAGGCCTGTCGCCGCTATGGGCTCACCGGCTGGCAAGCCCGGCGGCCGCACCGGGGTGCGGCCGCCAGGGGCTCACCAGGGGTGCGGGCTTACCAGCCGCGGCACCAACGGTAGCGCCGCCACCAATAGGAGCTACCAGTGACAATGGCGCGGTGCCGCAGCCATCCACATCCGTCACCATAGCCATAGGCGTAGATCGGGGCGCCGATGAAGAAGCCCCGATGACCGAAGTGCCGGTGGTGATGGAAACCACCAAAGCGGCGGACCCCGTGGAAGCCGTGGTGGTGACCCCAGCCAACGGGTGTGACCAGGTTGCTCGTCGCCTTTCCGAGCGAGGGGACGACCGCTGCCGACGCCTCGGGCGTCGAACAGGTTAAGGCGGCCAGGCCAAGCGTTGCCGCCATCAGGACAGCTTTGAGCATCTTGATGCCTCTCATACTGTCCCAAGCGCGATCCGTTACAGAAAACGCGCGATCGGGGTCGAATCCGTCGATCGGCGGCCGTCGATGCTGGCGCCGCCAAGGGATTTTTTTGAAGATAATTGCGCCGCCAAGGGCAACGTCGGCTTGACGACGCTTGGTGGGGTGCGGGGCCGGCGCTGGCGGCCACCCCTGGGTCACAGCGAGGCGACACTGATCCGTAGACTGAGGGAGCCCGGCATGCGTTTAAAAAAGCCGGCGCTGGCACAACGACGATCAAAGTCGGGCAAGGACAATCGCGCCCGGTGCCGCACGCAGGCGCGATTGGCTTCGCAAGGCGTCGATCTCGTCCATAAATTCGCACGTCGTGCCAAGGGTTAGCCGGTCCTGGCTATGACGCAAACGCAACAAGGACCACAAAAAATGCGCCGCGCCGTGCGCACGGCGTGAGCGCGCCGATAGCGTGCGTTAGCATCGATCCCTCGCCTGGGGAACACGCAACGGGGGATCATCATGCTGGGGCGAAGTCTGTGCGCGTTGGTTGCGCCGAGGGTTTACGCTGGTCTTCGGGCCGGGATCGCACCGCCAAGGCCGCGCGCCCGCCAGCCCGCGGCCCGGCCGCCGCGGCAACCGTTTTGGCCATACTGCGGCCCGCGCCGGGCGCTCGGCGCCTTGCCGTTGGTGCTTTGTCTGCTGGCTGCCGGCCCGGGGCCGGCGCTGGCCTGCGTCGATCCGGCCACCTTGGTTCACTCGACGGTGAGCATCACCAGGTACTTCGATCACAGCGAGCGCTCGGCCCAGGCCGACGTGCTCGGGATCCGCGGCACCGCGTGGTTCCTGTCGCCAACCTCGATTGCGACCGCTGGCCACGTGGCAACGGCGATGAACCTGTCCGACGGCACTTGGAAGGAGATTGAAATCCTCAACGGTGAGACGAAGCAGATCATGGCGGTGCGCGTCCTGCATCTGGCCGGCCCAGATCCAGAAAAGATCGCCGTCTTGGAGTTAGGCCGCGCCTTTCCGGCCGGGCGCACGCTCACGATCAGGAACGAGCCGCTGATCCCGGAGGAGCCCGTGGTCAGCCTCGCCTATCCGCAGAATCGCTTGCGCTTCGCCGGCGGACGCTTCGTTGAGTACGGCGGCGGCGACAAGCTGCAAGGCACCGCGCTGTTTGAGATGTACGATGGCAACGATCGGCTGGTTCTGGATCACGGCGCTTCGGGTGCGCCGGTGCTCGACTGCGAGGGGCGGGTGGTTGCCCTCGTCAGTAACGTCTTCACCCAAACCATGCAGTTCTTCTCGCACGCGGTGCGCATCTCGACCGCCTGGGGCAGTCCCAATGTCGTGTCGGTGCCAATCCAAGTGCTCAAGGATGCGCACAAGAACTAACGACCGCTCGCGACCCGTGCGGTGCTTGCTGGCGGCACCTGTGTGGTCGTCAGAACGCCTTATTGTAGAGGCTCGGGTTCGTCTTGACGACGCGCCTGCACGTCTGCCGCCATTCCCGCTTCGACATCTGGCTCGTGGGGTCCCAGGTCGCCAGACATCGCGACATGGCTGAGGCGGCGCGCACCTCGATCACGGCGGGAGCCGCCTGTGGGCCCTGGGCGGTCGTCAACGGCGCCGCCTGGGTGGCCGGCGCCCACGCCAGGCCGGCCACGAGCAGGGCGGGGCTTAGCTGCTGCAACGGCAATCGTCTGTTCGCCAACATCTCAACATCCCCGCATCAGGACACCTTCGTTACGCGCCCATAACGGTGCGCGCCCGCTCGCCGGTGCGAAATCGGCAGAAACCCGCGTGCGGTCGGTTTCCGCCCCCTAAAGGGAAACCACGAGACCCCGCCACGCATCTGAGCCGCCGTCGTGCCCGCCGGTCGCCGATTGGCCGCAGTGGGTGCTGGTGCTCTGGCGCTTGGCACGGTCGCAACCGCCGTGGCCGACCTCGGGGCATTCCCCGATTGCGCCATGAGATGCGTGCGGACACACAGGGACGTGGAAAGTAGCACTTTGGGGGCAATCGGGGGCAGTCGGGCGGTTCGCCCCGCCCTTGCCCCACGCGGCCCACAGCCTTGAGGCCAGCCCTGTGAGCGTCATGACCCCCGCCCGTCCCGCGCTGTTCTGGATCGTGACCCTGGCGCTGATCGGCACCGCGGCCGTGCTGTTGCGCGACGTGCTGCTGCCGTTCGTGGCGGCGATGGCCCTTGCCTATCTGCTAGCACCGCTCGTCAACCGGCTGGAGCAGATCGGCATCAATCGCGGCGCGGCCACCCTGTTGATGCTGGTTGCGTTTTTGCTTGCCGCCGTTACCGCGCTGGCCCTGACCGTGCCCATGCTGGTCAGCGAGATCTCCATCCTATTCGAAAAACTCCCCTCCTACATCGACCGGCTCAAGGCGCTGGCCACCGATCCGAATTTTCCAACCCTGGGCAAACTCGTGGCCATGACCATGGGCGAGGTCGAACGCTCGAGCGGCGAACTCATGAGCCTCGGCGCCGGCTGGCTGAGCGAGGCGCTGCGCTCGCTGTGGTCGGATGGCAGGATGCTGCTCTCTTTGTTCTCGCTGGTGGTGGTGACGCCGATCGTCACCGCCTACCTGGTCTATGACTGGAACCGCCTGCTGGGCGCGCTCGATGGCCTTGTTCCGGAGAGCCAGCGCGCGACGGTGCGCCGGCTGGCCGGCGAAATCGATGACACGATCGCGGCCTTCCTGCGCGGCCAGGGCATGATCTGCCTGCTGCTTGGCCTATTCTACGCGCTGGTGCTGCGCGCCATCGGCCTCAACCACGGAGTGTTGATCGGCTTGATTTCCGGCGTATTGGCCTTCATTCCCTATGTCGGCTCGCTGACCGGACTGGTGTTGTCCGTGGCCGTGGCGATCGCCCAGTTCGGGCTGAGCTGGCCAACGATCCTGGGCGTGCTCGGCATTTTCTTCGTCGGTCAGTCGGCGGCCGATTACGTGCTGGCGCCGTACTTCGTCGGCAGTAAGGTGCACGTCAACCCGGTCTGGCTGATATTTGCGCTGTTTGCCTTTGGCTATCTGTTCGGCTTCGTCGGCCTCCTGATCGCCGTGCCGCTCGCCGCCTCGATCGGCGTGCTGGTGCGCTTTGCGCTCAAGCACAACCTGGCGCCTGCGGTCGACGGCAGCCAACCGGCGCCGGTGCGGCCCGAGGTTGACCTCGGCAAGACGGCACCGCAGCAACCCTGGCACTGAGGCCTGCTGCCGGCAGGTGGCTGGCCTGCCCAGCCGATCGGCGCCCGCTGCCGGCCGCAGCCGCGGACTTGAGGGCGAGGGTCACGGCATCGGGGCTAGCGCACGCAGCCGGCTGGGGACTAAGATCGAACGTCTGGGCAATCCTGGCGAGCACCGAGCATGGACCGCGCGGCAGAAATCGATCTGTTGAAGAAGCTGCTGCACTATATCGACACCAACACCACGGCGATGGCGGACGCGCCCTGGCGCAACGAGGTGACGGCCTACACCTGCCCTGAGCGCCATCGGCAGGAAGAAGACGTCCTCATTCGCAAACGCCCGCTGGTCATGGGTTTATCCTGCGACTGGCCGAAGCCCGGCGCCTATCGCACCGATGACTGCGCCGGCGTTCCCATCCTTACCGTGCGCGGCGGCGACGGCACGCTGCGCGCATTCCTCAACGTGTGCCGCCACCGCGGCGCCAAGGTCGCGCATGGGACGGGCAGCGCCGGCACCTTCACCTGTCCCTATCACGGCTGGACCTACGGCAACGACGGCGTCTTGCGCGGCTTGCCCGAGGAGGCGATCGCCTTTCCCGGCGTGCGCGCCGAGCGTCCCGGTCTGACGCCGCTGCCGCTTGCCGAAAAGTACGGCATGGTATGGGTGCTGCCGACCCCTGCCGCCGATCGCGGGGTCGATCTCGATATCGAGCCCTGGCTCAACGGCCTCGGTTCGGATCTGCAAGCCTGGCAGCTTGGCGGCTATCACTTCCACGATCGGCATGTGCACTACGAGGACATGAACTGGAAACTGCTCGTCGACACCTTTCACGAGGGTTACCATTTCGGGTTTTTGCACAAGGAAAGCCTGCGCGATATCCTGATCCACAACGTCGGCGACTTCACGCCGTTCGGCCCCAACTTTCGCCTCGTTTACGGGCGCACCAAACTTGACCGGCTCCGGGCCATGCCCGAGCGCGAGTGGGATCTGATGTGGAACACGACCATCGTCTATTCGATGTTCGCCAATACCATATTTTCCCCGCAGGGCGATCATATGGAGATCTTCCGCATCTTTCCCGTGGACGGCCGCACCGACCGCGCCGTGATGGAGACATCGCTCTACATCCCAAAGCCGGTCGAGACCGCCGATGAGAAGCGGCACTGGGATGCGAACCTGGCGCTCGCCATCAAGGTGATCACGACCGAGGATTTTCCCGCCGGCCGGACCATGCAGCTGGGCTTCGGCTCGGGCGCGCAGAGCCACGTCGTCTATGGTCGCAACGAACCCGCGCTGGCGCACTACCACAAGTCGATCCGACGCGCGCTCGGACTGCCCGTCGATGCCGGGCCGATGCGCGCCGCTGCCGAATAGGTGGCTTCAGCGCGATCGGACCAATCGCGGCCTTGGACCAAGCCAGCCGACCACCTACGCATCCTTTGCTGCCGCTTACCTACTTCTTGTACCCGACATAGTACACACCGAGGGTCCGCGCCTGAGCCGTCCTTGATGGGTTCGTAGCCTGTCATGTAAGGCGTCCCAAGGATCGGCACCTCGCCATAGTGTGCCTTACCCGCCTTAATAGATTCGAGCGCTGGCCCGGCCAAAACAGTGCCAATAGCTCGCGCACTACCGTCGGGTTTCGGCACGCTCGTCGATACACGGATAAATTCGTCATGCCTTGGGCATCTGTTTTCCGACAGCATCGACGATATCGAAGTTGTTGTTGATCTTGGTCGTGCCGAAGTAGAGGGCGGGGGCGTCCTTGCCGCCGACGACCTCGTTGCCCTCAACCTTGGAGCCCCAATTTTGTGGTCATCGCCTTTAGCGTCTCCATCGCCTTGGCCACTCTTGGATCAGTCTGAGCCAAGCCAGCCCCGACATCAGGCTTGCGACCAAACTTCCGGCGGCTAACAAGAAAAGAGGCTTTCCCTTCATGTGATGACCCTCCCTATTGTGATCTGGTAGTCCCCCAAGCAAGACTGACACGGAGGCAATCCCTCCGCATACAACTAAAGATTGGAAAAATCCATGCTGGCTCCCTCCGTTGCCAGCGCAAACGACTAAAACACGTCCTTTGACGCTTTCCGCATCGCAACAGCCTTTGTGGTGCCACAGGACTGCGCTATCGCCAATGCGTTGAAAATGCGGTCACGGAAACTACAACAAGGGGAGGAAGCCTTGTTTCGGACATTGATCACAGGGGCACTTGCCGCCATCGCAATCGCCCTCGCAAGCGCAGCAGAAACCCAAGGCCAGTTCGGCAGTGCTGCTGAAGCCAAGGCCTTGATCGAAAAGGCGGTCGCCGAGCTCAAGGCCAATGAGGCCGCAGCTCTCGCCAAGTTCAACAAGGGCGAAGGCGGCTTCAAGGATCGGGATCTTTATGTCTTTTGCTACGATATGGCGACCGGCAAGTTTACCGCTCACGTCAATCAATCATTGCTTGGCACAGACATAAAGGCGCTCAAGGAAAAAGACGGCTCACCACTCGGGGAGAAGGTGTTCAACGCGACTAAGCCGGGGACGATCAGCACCGTCGGGTACAATTTCCCGAAGCCCGGGACCTCCGAGCCGGTAGCCAAAGAGTCATACGTCACGCAGGTTGGCAACCAGGGCTGCGGTGTCGGATACTACAAGTAGAACGAGGACATGGGCAATGCAAATGGAGGCGGTTGCTTTTCGTTGTTCACACGTATGATTGGAGGTCGGGCCTGTATTGGTCTCGCCCGGTGCCCACCCGGTTGCCAAGCAGTGCGAGCAAAATCAAACCGGGTTGCTCGCAATCCACCTTCGAATGAGTGCCTCGCCCCTGTTTTTGCTGCATCGCAAAGGTGCGGCGCCGATCTGTTTAGCGCGATCAGGCCAAGCGCGGCGTCGGTGCCTCGGCCCGGATCAGGCGCTCGCTTTTGAGTTCGGCCCAGAGCGCGTCGGGGATGTCGCAACGCATGGCGGCGAGATTTTGGCGCACCTCCTCGGTGGCGACCGGTCCCGGGATCACCGAGACGACGTTGGGTTGCCCGAGCGGAAACTGCAGCGCCGCCGCCGCCAGCGGCACAGCATGGCGGCGGCACACCTCGGCAACGCGTTGCGCCTTGGCAATCACGTCCGGTTGGGCCGGCTGATAGCGGTAGAAGGCGCCCGGGCCTGGGCCGCGCGCCAAAATTCCCGAGGCGAAGGGCGCACCGATCACGATCGATATGCCTCGGCTGGCGCACAGCGCGAGCTCGTCCAGCCCCGCTTGATCGAGCAGGGTATAGGGCATGGCCACCAGAAAGAAGTCGATCGGCCAGCGCTGCAAGAACCGCGGGATCATGCCGACGACGTTGATGCCGGCACCGATCGCCGTAATCTCGCCGGCGGCCTTGAGGTCGGCGAGCGCGCGGTAGCCGCCGCCGGCATCGAGCTGCTCGAGCCGCGCTGCCACCCCGTCCTCCGACCTGTGGAAGTGCGGATCGAGGTCGTGGATCAAGAGCGCGTCGATGCGATTGAGGCCGAGACGGGCCAGGCTCATCTCGTAACTCTTGCCGACGCCGTCGCGGCTATAGTCGAAGTGGGGCTCGAACGGCAGCCCGCCGACCCAGGCCGGATGCCGATAGCTGTCGGGCTCGGCCGGCCGCCGATGCACGCGGCCGACCTTGGTCGAGATCACAAAGCTGTCGCGTGGCTTGGTGCGCAGGACGTGGCCGAAGCGCAGCTCGCTCTTACCGTTGCCGTACCAGGGCGAGGTGTCGAAGTAGCCGATGCCGGCGGCGTGCGCGGCCTCGATGCTGGCGCTGGCCTGCGCCTCGGCAATCGTCTCGCGCATGTCGCCCAGGCTGGCGCCGCCGAGGCCCAGCTGTGTGACTTCGAGCCGGGTGGTGCCGATCCGGCGTCGCAGCAACGGGTCCATGTTGGTCGGCAGCGCGATTCGCCGCACCCTGGCAAGATGGCTGGCGCCCGGTGGGACGGGCTCGTCGTCCTTTTATCTGCTTGAGCGGCAGAACACCACTCACCCCGGGCTGCCCCGAGCGTCGGTGATCGGCGTTTGCTTTTCTCAGTAGCCCGCGGCCAGCAATCCAAGCCCGGGGTAGCTGCGTTCGATCGCCTCCACGTCAGATCGCAGCTGCACAATGATCCATGCCCGTATGTCCTTTACGATCGGGCGGATCGGGCGATCTCGGGGGCCCACCAGCACGCATCGCCGCGAGGTGCGCGTCAACTTCAGCTTCGCTGGTACCAAGGTTCGTGACAGCAAGGCATTGGAGATCACCGTCAGCCAACCGAGCGCGATGCCTTGCCCCAGCAGCGCCGCCTGGATCACGACCGCATAGTCGGAAAAGCTGATGGTGTGGTCCCTGCCGCTGCTGAAGTCAGGAAAATAACCATGCACCCAGTCCGACGGCGTATCGGTCAACTGGATCGCGGTTCTGCCGGCACGCGCCTTGAGCGCACCCCGGCGATAGGCCGGGCTGCAGACCGGAAGCATCACCTCCTTGAGCAGCAGCGTATCGGGTGCGATGCCTTCACCCTCCTCGAGGAAGCGCATGCCCAAGTCGACGTCCTGCACCGGGCCTCGCAATGAGCCGGCGATCAATTGGAAGCGCAGATCGACGGTCGGAAAGCGCCGTTGAAAACGATCGATGCGCGGCATCAGCCAGTGGGTGGTGAAGGCCGACGACACCGACAGGGTGACGGGCTCGGCGCGTCCGCGGCGTTGCTCGACCTCGCGCACGCCGGTCTGGATGATGCGAAAACCATCGGCCACCCGGCGATAGAGGCCCTGACCCTCCGGGGTCAGCCGCGCGCCCTTGACGCCGCGCTCGAACAGTCGCACGCCGAGATGGGCTTCGAAGCGCGACAGCATGCGACTGACGGCGGGCTGGGTGATGTTGAGCTCGACCGCCGCACGCGTGAAACTGCCAGTGCGGGCCGCCGCCTCGAACACGAACAGGGCGTTGCTGGAGGACAGCATGCGGCGCAACTCAGACATAACCTGAAGTTATGACTATCCCGATAATTTGGCAATTGCCTCCATGGGCGTGTTCTGTTTCGCTGGCATCGGTTGGCGCTCTCGGCGGGCGCGCCTTTATGACTTCACATCATGAGGTGCGGCGTCCCGCAGCTGCGCCATTGACCTCGGCGCCGCTCGGCGCGGCGGGGATGGCATGGACAATCACGCAGGCGAGCGTGTTGAGATCAGAGCCGCGAGCAAGAGCTACGGGTCGGTACGCGCGCTCAATGCCGTCTCGCTCGACATCGCGCCCCGCGAGTTTGTCTCCCTGCTCGGTCCTTCCGGCTCCGGCAAGACCACGCTGCTCGGCATCCTCGGCGGGTTTATTGTGCCGTCGGCCGGCTCGATCCATATCGGTGGCCGCGACGTCACCTTGACCCCACCCCACAAGCGCAACATCGGCTTCGTCTTTCAAAACTACGCCCTGTTTCCGCACATGAGCGTCGGCGACAATGTGGCGTTCGCGCTACGTGCCCGTCGGCTGCCAAAGTCGACATGGGATGCGCGCGTGCGCGCGGCATTGGCAATGGTCGATCTGTCCGGCTACGAGGATCGCGGCATCGCCCAGCTGTCGGGTGGCCAGCGGCAACGCGTTGCGGTGGCACGCGCGATTGTGTTTGAGCCGCGCTTGATCCTGATGGATGAGCCACTATCGGCGCTCGACAAGCAGTTGCGGGAATCGATGCAGATGGAGCTGCGCCAGCTGCATCGCCGGCTCGGTGCCACCATCGTGTACGTCACCCACGACCAGCGCGAGGCGCTGACCATGAGCGACCGCGTCGCCGTGCTGAAGGATGGTATGCTGGTGCAGGTGGGTTCACCAAGCCAGCTGCACAACCAGCCCGCCAATGCGTTCATCGCCGGCTTCATCGGCGAGGCCACTCTCATTGCCGTCACCCGCCTCGATGCCGGCACGGTTTGCCTCAGCGGGGCTCCCTTGCGCACCCGGCGGCCAATACCCGCCGAAGGTCCGCTGGTTCTGGCGGTACAAACCGAGAAGCTGCTGATCGACGACGGCTCCGGCGAGCCCGATCGCAACCGCTTTAGCGGATGCGTCAAGGATGTCGTCTATCAGGGCGAGAGCTTGCGCATCTTTATCACCCTGCCCGATGCCACCCAGCTCAGCCTGCGCCAGCCCAGCCACTTTGCCGCCACCCGGCGCATTCCACCGGTCGGTGCGCCGATCGCTCTCAGCCTGCACCCGGAGGACACCATCGTCGTTGCCGCCGGCGACGGCGCCAACCCTGTCAACGCGGAGACCATCTGACGCCATGGCATTCAAGGACTTCAAGCTGCTGACCTTTGATGTGGTCGGGACACTGATCGATTTCGAGACCGGCATCCTGGAGGCCGTGCGGCGGATCTCCGGCAAGAGCGCGCGTGAGCTTGGCGATCAGGCCATTTTTGCGCACTATCTGCGTGGCCGCGAAATCCACCACCAGCGATCGAGCGCGGTGATGGCCGACGTCTACCTCCACCTCGCCCGCGCGCTCGAGCTGCCGGCCACTGCTGCCGCAGCGGATGCCTTTCAGATGGCGGTCTATCGCTGGCCGGCGTTTGCCGATTCGGTGGCTGCCCTGGCGCGGCTGCGGCGACGGTTTCGCCTGGTGGCCATGACCAATGCAGACCGGGCGGCGTTTTCGTTCTATGCCCATACGCTTGGCAACCCGTTCCACGACAGCGTGACCGCCGACGAGGCCGGATGCGCCAAGCCCGATCCGCAGTTCTTTGCCTTCAATCGCGGGCGCCAATCGGCATTTGGCTACCTGCAGCAAGAAATCCTGCACGTCGCCCAGAGCCAACATCACGACATCGGCATCGCCAAGGCGCTGGGCTATCGCACCTGCTGGATCGAACGTCGGCAGGGCCAACAGGGCTTCGGCGGCACACCGGCCGTCGCGCAACTGACCACACCCGATTTCCACTACGCGTCGCTGGCGGCACTCGCCGACGCCGTCGACCGGGAGTGAGCGGTGGCATCGGCCGCTTCAGAGAGCGCAAGCTGGCAACCGCGCCCTGCGGCGGCCTCGCTGTGGGCCGCCACCGCAATGCCAGCCCGCAGCTTCCCCCGCCTCAGCACCGAGACGCAGGCCGATGTCGCCGTGATCGGCGCCGGCTACACCGGGCTCAGCGCGGCCCATGCTTTGGCCGGCAGCGGTCTTGAGCCCGTGATCCTCGAGGCCCATGCGCCCGGTTGGGGCGCCAGCGGGCGCAACGGCGGCGTTGTGACCGCAAAGTTCCGCCCAACCTTTCCCGCAATCGCCGCGGCGCACGGGCGTGATGTCGCCAAGCGCATGAACCAAATGGCGCACGAGGCGGTCGACGCCGTCGCCGAGCTGGTCGATAGCTTGGCGATCAGGCGTGCGGCCTTCACCCGTACCGGCCAGGTCAAGGCGGCCCACAACGCGGCATCGTTGCGCGCGGCGGTGGCCGAGGCGGAATGGCTCAAGGCCGAGCTCAATGATGCCAGCATGCAGCCATTGACGGCTGCCGAGGTACGCGAGGAGACCGGCTCGACGGCATTTGTCGGCGGCGTGCGCAACCTGGGCTCGGGCGGCATTCACCCCCTCAACTATCTTTATGGCCTGGCCGAGGGCGTGACGGCGCGCGGCATCCGCCTTTTTGCGCACAGTCCGGTGCTGCGCTTGCGACGGGAGCCCGACGGCATCCTGCTCGAGACGCCGGCGGGCAGCGTGCGCGCCCGGCAGGTGATCATTGCCAGCAACGCCTACTCGGATCTGACCGGCGCCACCGGTGCCGTCGAGCGCACCGTGATCCCGTTTCGCAGCGCCATCATTGCCACCGAGCCGCTGTCGGCCAATCTCGCCGCCACCATCATGCCGTCGCGACGCACCTACAGCGAGACCAGGCGGATGCTGCGCTGGTTCCGTATGGTCGATGATCGCGTGCTGTTCGGCGGCCGCGGCGCCTTCGGCAAGGCCGACTCGGCGGCGGCGTTCAACAGCCTGCGCACGGCGATGGTTGGCATTTTTCCCGAGCTCGCCGACGTGCCGCTCGCCTACCGGTGGTCGGGGCTGGTGGCCATGACGCTCGATCAAATGCCGCATGTCGGGCGCCTCGACGACCGCGTGCTGTTTGCGCTCGGCTACAACGGCGCCGGTATCGCCATGGCAAGCCTGATGGGTCGCTATCTGAGCGCCTTTGCCCGCCGCGAGCAACCGGACGTCGGCTTGCTCGATGCGCGCCGGCTGCGGCGGGTGCCATTCTATCCGATCCGCGAGCCGGCCATTCGCCTGCTGGCGGGCTGGTATCAGCTGTTGGATGCCGTCGGACGCTAGCGCTTGAGGTTCCGCTTCGCATGAAAGGATCAGGACATGGCCAATAAACAGCTCACTATCTTTGCCGTTGTGCTATCGGCGCTGCTGCCGTCGCTGCCGGCGAGCGCCGGCGAACAGATCACGTTCGTGTCGCAGGGCGGCGCCTACCAGAAGGCGCAGACCATCGCCATTCTCGATCCGACGGCGAACAAGCTCGGTATCACCATCAACCAGGATAGCGCGCCCGACGCCTGGCCGATCATGCGCTCGCAGGTGGCAAGCGGTAAGCCGACCTGGGATGTGGTGGATACGCCGACCGGCAACTGCATCCGCGGCGGCGAGCAGGGATTGGTCGAGAAACTCGATTTCGACAAGCTGCCCAATGCGGCGGCGATGCCGCCCGAGTACCGCAACCCCTACTCGGTCGCCTATGAGTTCTATTCCAGCGTCATCGGCTATAGTCAGAAGAAGTATCCCGACCCCGCCTCGGCGCCGCAGAGCTGGAAAGACTTCTGGGACGTCAAGGCCTACCCAGGGCGGCGGGCGCTGCGCAATCACCCATTCGCCACGCTCGAGGCCGCGCTGATGGCGGACGGCGTCGCCCCCGACAAGCTCTACCCCCTCGACGTTGAGCGCGCGCTGCGCAAGCTCGATGAGATCAAGCCGCACATTACCGTGTGGTGGACCTCCGGCGCCCAGTCGGCGCAACTCCTCAACGATGGCGAGGTCGATATGATCATGGCCTGGAATGGCCGCATCAGCGCGCTCGCTAAGGAAGGTGCCAAGGTCGCCTATACCTACAACCAGGGCATCCTCCAGAGCACGTCGCTGTGTATTCTCAAGGGCGCACCCAACCGGGCAACGGCGCTCAAGTTCCTGGATCAGGCCGTCGATCCTGTGCACCAGGCCAATCTGCCGCTGCAGATCGACTATGGTCCGGCCAATCCCAAGGCGTTCGACACCAACGTGATCCCGGCGGCGCGGGTCAAGGAGCTGCCGAGCGCGCCCGAAAACGCCAGCCGCCAGGCGCTGATGTCCTATGCATGGTGGTCCTCGGCCGAGGGCGAGGCCGCCGAAAAGCGCTGGCTGAGTTTCATGCAGAAGTGAGCCCGTCCAACCGCCACGGCCAGGCCATGCTGAGGCTGCCCGATCCGTCCCGGCGCCATCGTCGCCGCGAGCAGGCGCTGATGTTCCTGCTGGCGGCCCCGGCCCTTGCCGTCATCTTGGCATTGGTGGTGCTGCCGGTCGGCTGGCTGATGGGCCAATCCTTCACCGACGGCGGTCTCACGCTCGCCCACTACCGGCGCATATTCGGCGAGGACATTTACTGGCGCAGCTTTGCCCAGACCTTCCGCATCGCCGGCATCGTCACCGTGCTGGCGCTGGTGCTGGGCTACCCCGTTGCCTATGCCGCGAGCCAGCTGCGCCGACCCTGGAATGTGTTGATCCTGGCCTTGGTCGTGCTGCCGTTTTGGACCAGCGTGCTGGTGCGGGCCTACGCCTGGCTGGTGTTGCTGCAGCGCACGGGGGTCGTCAACCAAGCCCTCGACCGGCTGGGGCTCGTCGACGAGCCGCTGGCGCTGATCCACAACGAATTGGGCACCATCATTGCCACCGTGCATATCCTGTTGCCGTTCATGATCATCCCGCTCACCGCGACGATGCAGAACATTCCCACCGATCTGCTGCGCGCCGGGGCCAGCCTCGGCGGCAGCCCGCTGCATTTGTTCCTGCGCATTTTTCTGCCGCTGTCGGTGCCCGGCATCCTCGCCGGCTCGACCCTGGTGTTCGTCCTCACGCTCGGCTTCTACATCACGCCGGAGCTGCTGGGCGGCGGTAAGGTGACCATGGTCTCCATGCTGGTCAGCCGCAATGTCGAGCTCTACAACCAGTGGGGTGCCGCCAGCGCGGTCGGCGTGGTGCTGCTGGTTGGCGTGCTGGCGATTTTCGCAATCGTTGCCCGCGCCATTCCCCTCGATCGCATTCTGGGTCAGCAATGATGCGGTTGGCGCGCATCGCCTTGGGTGTGAGCGTGGCTCTGGTCCTCGCCTACCTGATGTTGCCGCTGCTGATTATCGCCCCGATTTCCTTCTCCGGCGCCCGCTTTCTCAGCTTCCCGCCACCTTCGTTCTCGCTCAGGTGGTATCAAGAGTTTTTCGGCAATCCCGCCTGGATGCAGGCGACGCGCGTTAGTCTGAGCGTCGGGCTATCGACCGTTGTGCTGGCGACGCCGCTGGGGGTCGCGGCAGCCTATGCTATCGCCAATGCGCGCAATCGCCTGATGCGTGCGGTGCATGTCGCGCTGATGTTGCCGCTGCTGGTGCCGATCATCATCCTGGCGATCGGCGTGTTCTTTGTCTACGCCAAGCTTGGCCTGGTGGCGACCCTGCCCGGCCTGGTGCTGGCCAATGTCATGCTGGGGCTCCCCTACGTCGTCATTTCGGTGGTCGCGGGGCTCCAGACCTTCGACCGCACGCAGGAGATGGTGGCGCGCAGCCTGGGCATGAACCGGTTGCGGAGTTTTATGGCGGTGACATTGCCGCAGATCAAAGCCAGCGTCGTCGCCGGGGCGATCTTTGCCTTCATCTCGGCCATGGACGAGACCATCATCGCGCTGTTTGTGTCCGGTGGTCAGTATCAAACCCTGACCAAGCGCATGTTCACGGCGCTGCGCGATGAGATCGACCCGACCATTGCCGCCATCAGCAGCCTTTTGACCGCCGCATCATTTGTGCTGGTCTTGCTCGCCATGCGCGGACGCCAGCGGGCCGCCGCCAGCAGCGATTGAGCCATCGCCGGTGAGCCTGAGCAGCCGTCGTCATTGGGCGATGAGCAGGCCGGCGAGTTCGCGCGTGTGCGTCCACGCTAGGGCGTGGCCGGCGCGGTCGATCAAGCGGCCGGTGGCGCCGGGGATGCCGTTGACGAGGGTATCGAAGTGGTGGCGCGGCACCGCGATATCGTGCGTTCCACCGATCACCAGGGTCGGCATCTTGAGCTGATGCAACCACGGCCGGCTGTCGAAGGTTAAGAGCCCTCGGACCGCGCCGCGCATGGCCGGGGCGCGATTGACGGCCAGGATCCCCCGCGCCCATTCCGCCTGCTCAGGCGTCAGCCCGATCGCCCCGTTGGCGCGCGGTTTTGCTGGCCGCACGATCACGTTTGCCAGGGTGGCCGGGCTGATGCAACACAACAGCGCCGCCAACAGGTTGGCCTCGAGCCGCTCTTTGAGGGTCGCAACGTTGCAGGCGTAAGTGCACGTCAGCACAAGCCGCTCGACCACCTCCGGCCGCCGAAGCGCCAATTGCTGCGCCACCGCGCCGCCATGCGAATAGCCAAGCACGCTGCACGGGCCGAACCGCGCCTCGGCCAGCACCATATCCAAGTCCGAGGTCAAAGCCGGCACATCGTAGGGACCACCGTGGTCGCCGCTTTGGCCATGGCCGCGCAGGTCGGGAATGAGCAGGCGGAAGCGATCGCGCAACAGCTCGATCAGCGGATCAAACATGGCCCCGGAGGCCAGCAGGCCATGCAGCAGCAGCAGTGGCTCACCGTTGCCCGCAAGGCGAAAAGCAATGCCATGCGAGGTGCGGTTCACTGACGCGGCGGCTGTCTGAGACAAGGGCTGACGACCGGTACCAAAGTGTGCGCGGATTGCGGGGCCGCGGCGATCCCCGCCGCCGTTGCGCGGCGTCGCGCCCGTTACGGCCGGCGCTGAGGGTGCGTCGGGAGGGGCGCGGTGGTCAATAGGACTGCCCCTGGCAAGCCCGGCTCGGCCCGGCGATCGGTTGGGACTTTCGCTGTTGCGGCCTGGCGCGCAGCGGCCGGCCACGGCGCCCGCATGCGCGCGGGCCCGTGACACCGAGCGCAAGTTTGGCGTGCCGGCAGGGTGCGACCAGGTCTTGGCCTCGACTAGCGTGCGGTTTCGCGCGATCCTGCGGCGGACCCCAACAGGAGACCTCACATGCCGATACCACGTTGGACCGCTCTCGCCGTGACTGGGTTGCTGGCGTTGGCGATCGCCGGCACGCCGGCCGCCGCTCAGAAGTCTGGCGGCACCTTGGTGCAAATCACCCAGCCTGAGCCTCCAAATCTGGCCCCCTACATCTCAACCTCGGCGCCGATCGGCCAGGTGACGGCCAAGGTCTACGACGGGCTCTTGGAATATGGCTTTGATCTCAAACCCAAGCCCAGCTTGGCGGAAAGCTGGGAGGTGGCGCCGGACGGCAAGACCGTCACCTTTCATTTGCGCAAGGACGTGAAGTTCCACGACGGCAAGCCGTTCACGAGCGCCGATGTTGCGTTCACGATCATGGAGGTGCTGAAGAAAGTGCACCCGCGCGGCATCAGCACCTTCCGCGATGTCGCGGCCGTTGAAACCCCCGATGACTACACCGCGGTCTTCAAGCTCAGCAACGCCGCCCCCTACATGCTGGCGGCGCTGTCGGGCTACGAGAGCCCGATGTTGCCGAAGCACGTCTTCAGCCAGGGCGACATCAAGAGCCACCCCAACGCCAACAGCCCGATCGGTACCGGGCCGTTCAAGTTTGTCGAATGGCGCCGTGGTGAGCTGGTGCGCCTGGACAAGAACCCAGACTACTGGCGCAAGGGGTTGCCCTATCTCGATCGCATCGTCGTGCGCTTCATCAACGATGAGGCGACCCGCACCGCGGCGTTGGAGAAGGGTGAGGCGCACGTCGCCGGCTTCGGCGCCGTGCCCTATAGCGATGCCAAGAAGCTGGCACAGCTGCCCTCGATCGAAGTCACGACCAAGGGCTACGAAATGATCAGTCCGGTGGTCGAGCTGCTGATCAATACCAAGAAGCCGGGCCTCGACAATCAGAAGGTGCGGCAAGCCATCGCCTATGCCATCGACCGTCAGTTCGTGATCGACAACATCTGGTTCGGGTATGGCAAGCCGGCTACCGGGCCGATTAGTTCCAACTTCGCACCCTCCGGCATCTATACCGCCGACGTCACCAAGTACCAGACGCCGGATGGGATCGAGAAGGCCAACAAGTTGCTCGACGAGGCCGGCTTTCCGCGTAAGGACGGGGGCGTTCGCTTCGAAATCGTGCACGACATTACGCCCTATGGGCCGGAGTGGCAGCGCTTCGGCGAGGTGGTGCAGCAGCAGCTCGCCAAGATCGGCATCAAGGCCTCGCTCCGCTACGAGGACGTGGCCACCTGGTTGAAGCGCGTCTACAGCGACTATGACTTCTTCTTGACCTCCAACTTTCTCTACAACCTGCCCGACCCGGTGATTGGCGTGCACCGCGCCATCCATGGCAAACTGATCAAGCAGGGGACCGTATTCGTCAACGGTGCGCAGTGGAGCGATGCCAAGGCCGACCAATTGATGGACAAGGCCACCATCGAGCCCGATCCCAACAAGCGCGCCGAGTATTACCAGGAGGTGCAGAAGATCGTGGTTGACGGTTCACCCATCGTTTGGGTGTTCGAGTTGAACTTTCCAACCATCGTCAACAAGCGCTATCACGACGTCGTCACCAGCCCGCTCGGCATCTACACCAACTTCGCGACCACCTGGCGTGAATAGCCATGCGTCACCTCTGGATCGTTGGGACGTTGCCCCGTGCCTGCCGCCGCGGCAGGCACGGGGTCGCCCCCCAGCCCACGGTAGCCAATGAGTAGTGCACGGCTGTTGCGCTATGTGGTTCGGCGCCTGGCGCAGGCGATCCCGGTCATCCTCGGCGTCGTGGTCCTCAATTTCCTGCTGCTGCAGCTGGCGCCCGGCGATGCGGCCACCGTGCTGGCGGGCGAAGCCGGCGGCGCGCCGGCCGAGTATGTCGATGCCCTGCGCCAGCGCTTCGGCCTCGACAAGCCGGTGCCGGTGCAGCTGGCGCTCTACGTCAAGAACATCCTGGCGCTCGATCTGGGCTACTCGTTCCGCAACCAAAGTCCGGTGCTGCCGCTGATCCTGGCGCGCCTGTCCGCCACCTTGCTGCTGATGGGCACGACCTTAGTGCTGTCGCTGGGTATCGGGGTTTTGCTCGGCCTGTTGGCCGCGGTGTGGGTGCGCACATGGAAAGACCATCTGATTTCGGTCGCCGCCATCATCGCCTATGCCATGCCGCTGTTCTGGATTGGCCTGATGCTGATCTTGCTGTTTGCCATCAAGCTCGACTGGCTGCCGACCTCGGGTATGGAGGATGCGGCCGCCTTCTACGAGGGCGGTGAGCGCGTGCTCGACATTGCCCGGCATCTGATCCTGCCGGCGATCACGCTGTCGCTGTTCTATATGGCGCTGTACGCGCGCCTGATGCGCGCCACCATGCTCGAGCAGCGCGGCCTCGACTACGTGACGACGGCGCGGGCCAAGGGTCTCACCGAACGCCAGATCACGCTGCGCCATGTGCTGCGCAATGCCTTGATGCCCGTGCTGACGGTGGCCGGCGTGCAGGTCGGCAGCCTGCTCGGCGGCTCGGTGGTGGTCGAATCGGTGTTCGCCTGGCCGGGTCTGGGCCAGCTCGCCTTTCAGTCGTTGTTTGCCCGCGACCTCAATCTGCTGCTGGGCATCTTCTTCATCTCCTCCTGTCTGGTGGTGCTGATCAACATCGTCGTCGATGTTGCCTACGTACTTCTCGATCCTCGCGTTCGGGTCGGCTGATGCAAAGCTTTTGGCGCCGCTTCTTCGGCAATCCGCGCGTCGTCCTCAGCCTGTTGTGGCTCGGTTTCATCGTCGCCATCGCCGCCGCGGCGCCGCTGTTGGCGCCCACGAGCCCGTTTGCCATCGTCGCCAAGCCGTTTGCGCCGCCGTTCGGCGAATTTCTGCTTGGTACCGATTCGCTGGGGCGCAGCCTGCTCGCCGGCCTCATTCACGGCGCCCGCACTTCGCTATTGATCGCCATCGTGGCGACCTTAACGGCCGTTGCCTTTGGCACCTTGGTCGGCGCCATCGCCGGGTTTTACGGCGGCCTGGTCGATGACCTAATGATGCGCTTCAGCGAGTTCTTTCAAACCATCCCGTCGTTCATCTTTGCCATCGTACTGGTCGCCATCCTGGCGCCCTCGGCGACCAGCCTGGTGGTTGCCATCGCCACCGTCAGCTGGCCGCCCATCGCCCGGGTGGTGCGCGCCGAGGTGCTCACCATCAAGGCCCGCGAGTTCGTGCAGGCTGCCATCGTCGCCGGCCAGCGCGACATGCCAATCCTCTTGGGCCAGGTGCTGCCCAACGCGCTGTCGCCGCTGATCGTCACCGGCTCGCTGCTCGTCGCCAATGCGATTTTGATCGAGTCGGCGCTGTCGTTCCTCGGCCTGGGCGCGCCCGATCTGATGAGCTGGGGCTTCCAGATCGGCGCCGGCCGGCCGTTTCTGCGCGACGCCTGGTGGCTGGTGACGGTACCGGGGGTGGCGATCCTGTTGACCGTGCTGTCGATCAATCTGGTCGGCGAAGGCCTCAACGACGCGCTCAATCCGAGGCTGCGCGACCTATGAGTGACGCGGTGCTTGCCATCGAGGAGTTAAGGGTGGCGCTGCCGTCGTGGGCCGACCGCAGCTATGCCGTCGATGGCCTGTCGCTGACCGTGCAACGCGAGCAGATCCTGTGCGTGGTCGGTGAATCGGGTTCTGGCAAGTCGGTGATGGCCAAGGCCGTGCTCGGCCTGTTGCCCGAGCCACACGTGCGCGTCACCGGCGGCCGCGCCCTCTATGATGGCCGCGACCTGTTGCGCTTGGCGGCCGCCGACATGCGTGCCGTGCGCGGCGGGCGCATCGCCATGATCTTCCAGGAGCCGATGGTCGCGCTCAACCCGCTGATGACGGTTGGCCGGCAGACCGATGAGGTGATCGAGGTCCACACCCAGCTGCGCCCGGCTGCGCGCCGCCGGCGCGTGCTCGAGGTATTCGGGGACGTGCGCCTGCCCGAGCCCGAGCGCATCCTCAACAGCTATCCACACGAGCTGTCGGGCGGCCAGCGCCAGCGGGTAATGATCGCCATGGCGCTCGCCCTGGAGCCGGCACTGATCATCGCCGACGAGCCGACCACTGCGCTTGACGTCACCACCCAGGCGCAAATCCTGCGCCTGCTGAAGGAGCTTCAGGGCCGGCATGGCACCGCCATCCTGTTCATCACCCATGACTTCGGCGTCGTGGCCGAAATCGCCGACCGCGTGGCGGTGATGCGGCACGGCAAGCTCGTCGAACAGGGTGGCGTTGCCGAGGTCCTGCGGCGACCACAGCATGACTACACGCAAGCGCTAGTGGCGGCGGTGCCCAGCCTGGTGCCGCGCCAGGCCGCGCGCAACGGTTCCAGCGCTGGCCACGAGCGGCCGCTGCTGGCGGTGTCGGGGTTGCGCAAGACCTATCTCGGCCGCGCCGGCTTGGCGTCCGCGCGGCGGCGGGTGCCGGCGGTTGCCGGTGTCAGTCTCGAAATCCGCAAAGGCCACGCCCTGGCGCTGGTCGGCGAGTCGGGTTCCGGCAAGTCGACCCTGGCGCGCCTGATCGTCGGCCTGGAGCGGGCGGACCGCGGCGCCATTCTGCTGGAAGGCATCGACGTGGCCGGTTTGTCCCGCGCCCGGCTGCGCCCCTACCGCAAGACCTTGCAGATGATCTTCCAGGATCCCTTCGCCTCGCTCAATCCGCGCTGGCGCGTCGGCGATATCATTGCCCAGGGGCCGATCGTCAATGGCACGCCGCGCAAGACCGCGCAGGGAGAGGCCGC
>DATFXD010000205.1:0-19850 GCA_035258605.1 Hyphomicrobiaceae bacterium
TCAGTGCCGCCTTATCGGCCGCCAGCCATCCCATGCTGTTGGCGGCAGCGCTGGTCAGCTTTACGGCGGCGTTTGTGGTCTTCGCCAGCCTCGAGGCAAAGAGCGAGCACAACTTCAGCGCCACCGGGGTGGTGGCGGCGATCTTGACCTTCGTGCTTGGAGCCTACGCCGTGCTTGGCAATCAGCTGGTGGCGGTGGCCGCGGCCGTTGCCATGGCCGTGCTGCTGGCGCTCAAAGAGCCGCTGCACGTTTGGGTCCGCCGCTTGTCGTGGCTCGAGCTTCGCGCTGTGCTGGTGCTGCTCGCCATGTCGTTCCTGCTATTGCCGGTGCTTCCCGATCGCACCATCGATCCTTGGGACGCCATCAATCCCTGGCAAATTTGGCTGTTGGCCATTCTTATCGCCGGCGTCTCCTTTGTCGGCTACGTCGCCGTCAAATCGCTGGGCGATCAGGCCGGCATCGCCGTCGCGGCCGTGGCCGGCGGCGCCACCTCCTCGACGGCGACAACATTGTCCTTTGCACGCCTCGCGCGCGAGCAGCCACAGGCCTCGGGCGTGCTGGCAGGCGGCATCATGTTGGCCGGGGTGGTGATGATGGTGCGCGTGGTCGCCATCGCCGTGGCCCTTGCCCCCGCCCTCAGCGGCGAATTGCTGTTGTCGATCGCCGCCGGCGCGCTCGCCCTGCTCGGCGCCAGCGCCTACCTGATGCTGGCCGGCGGGGTCAGAGCCGGCGGCGAGGCGGCGCGGCTCGATCTCAAGAACCCGTTTGATGTCGCGAGCGCCTTGAAGCTGGCGGCGCTGATCGCGATCATCATGCTGCTGGCAAAGCTCCTCTCTACCGGGTCGAGCAACAAGGGGATCTATTTGCTGGCCGCCATCTCCGGCATCGCCGATGTCGATGCTCTCACCCTGTCGATGGCCCAGCTTGCCGGCACGCGGCTCGAGCTCGCCGATGCTGGCAATGCCATTATCATCGCCGTCGCCGTCAATACGGCGGCAAAGGCCACCATGGCGGCAACGATCGCGGGCTGGCGCCTGGGTATTCCGGTGGCGGCGGCGAGTGCGGTAGCGATCGCGGCCATCGCCGCGGCGCAGCTGCTGTTACCGCGCTGGCCCCTCCCCAGCTAGCCGGGTTACGCCGATTAGCGACGCGAGTGCTATGCCATCGGCGCCACGGTCATCACGCGGGCCTCGACCGGTACATCCTTGCTGGCCTCCAATGCGTTCATTCATTTGGGTGTCTCAAAGCCGCGCACATGGCACTTGCCGGGTGAATTCCCAACTGTTACGTATCGTAGCGTTACGTTTTGTAGTGGATCGCGCCCGCTACGGACGGGGGCGCGTCGGGTGGCTCTCTGGGGTCGCTGGGGAGTACCCAGCGAGAAGGTTCACTGATGCGGTACCGGATCGGGAAGATAATTGTCGCGACAGCCATCGGCATTGTGCTGCTTACGGCTGCTGGCCTCGCCGCTGTGCCGATGGTGCGACATGCCGCTTCGGGGTGGTGGAACAATCCAGAGGAGTTGCCCGCCTTGTCGCAGGATCCTCGGGTGCACTACGAAGCCGGCGGCTCCGAGTACGCACGAACCGTTGCCCAACTCCTGCCGCCGGCGCTAGCGCGGGTTGAGGCCGTCCACGGTCGCAAATTTGGTCATCCGGTCACCGTTGCGGTTTACATCACGCCGGAAGCCTTCGTCGCTGCGAATGGACTGGGAGATCCCCGGTCGGTTGGCATGACATTCTTGGGCCGAGTGATGCTGTCACCGGCCTTGTTCTCCAGGCAACGCCATCGCCTCCCGGCACTGCTCACGCACGAACTATCGCACGCCCACCTTGCAACTTGGATGTCGCAATGGAGCGTTTGGCGTCTGCCGCAGTGGTTCAAGGAGGGCCTCGCCGTCATGGTTTCGGGTGGCGGTGGCGCGGAGGGTGTCAGCGAGAGCCAAGCGCGCGATGCAATACGGCGTGGCGATCATATCTCGCTCGCAACCGCCAACTCGTTGCTCAATCTCGGCGTCATCAGGTATGTGCAGTCGCCAGAAATACCAGACACATCGTTTCGAACGCTGATGGCTTATCGCCAGGCCGGGATGTTCGTTACGTTTCTGCACGATACCGACCCCGCCGGTTTTAACCGTATGATGCACCTTATCCTGGATGATTGCCCCTTCCTCGAAGCCGTAACCACAGGCTACGGCACTGACTTGCAGGCGCTCTGGTTGCGCTTTGCGCAGGCTCAATCGACGCGGCAATGACGGGTTCGGGTCAGCTCGATGTATACCGGTACGAACGTAGCGGTTCGGAAGTATACCAATGACCGGTCAAGGTCGACTGAGGCCGGCCACTCACCTTCGATGCACGAGCTGAGCTAGGCACTTCGTTTGGTCATCAGCATTTCGATCCGGGCCGCCAGCACACCCGCCGCTCGCCAGATGGCGTTGACCGTCGTTATGGCGAGAAGCAGGATCAGCGACGGCACCTCCACGCGCTCGCCGGCCCCGACGATGTCGAGCATGATGAATATGCCGCCGAAAATGATGACCGTGACGATGATCCACAACATGGCGTAGCGTGCCGACCATTCGCAATGCGCGCGGAGAATGCGCCACTCTTCGGGCGATATGTCGTTCGAGGCCGCCGGACCAAACATGGCTAAGTTCCTCCATTTCTGTTTTTGTCCCCCGCTTTGCGCAGCCCTAGGCATCCTCCTCCAGCCCCTCGAAGCGAGGCTGAAACCAGATCTGCGCGATGAGCGTAGGAACGACGGCGCTCCCCACCACCGCTGTGAGGAGGATCGTGTATTGCTGTTGGTCAATGATGTGGTTGGTCAAGCCGAACAGCGCGGATATCGATCCGAATGTCAAACCCGTCGACATCATCAAGGTCGTGTACATACCTTCGCGCTTGCCAAACTCGAAGTAGCGCGTAAGCGGCAAGATGCCGACGAACTTGGTCACCATCTTCATTGCCAGGAAGGCTGCGATCAGGTCTATGCCCGCGAGTAGAGCCTTGGCCTCGATCAGCGATCCCGCTTTTAAAAAGTAGAATGGAGTGAGAAAGGCGAAGCAGATCGCTCGCAGCCGCTGTTGCAGCTCGCGCTGCTTCATGAAGAAGGCTGCGAGCGCCATGCCGACAAGATAGGCGGGCAGCACCGCCTCGCTCTTGCCTAGGTTCGCCAGGCCGCCGAGAGAAAAAAGAACAAGAAACAGAAACTTTATGTCGGGCTCGCTCGCCCGCTTGCCCATCCACTTGAACAGGCGCGGCACGACCCAGGGCAGCAGCGCCACCACCACAATAGTTGTCAGGGCAAAGATGACGAGCTCAAGGTTATAGTTGGCGAATACGAGCCCCAGCGCCAGCACCGTCCCAATATCGTTGATAAAGCAAGCAGCCAGAATGATTTTACCAAGCTCCGTGCGATTGTAGCCGGTCTCGACCATCACCGCGTAGACGACCGCGACAGAGGTGGTCGAGAGCGAGATGCCGGCGATTTGAGCTTGCGGCCAGGGCCAACCGAGCCCGTACCGCGCCAACAGCAGACAGCCAAGGTAGGGCGCAGTGAACCCCATGAGCCCGATCGTGACGCTTGACCAGAAATTCCTCCTGACAACGGCGGGGTCAATGTCCGTGCCGGCGAGGAAGGTGAGCACGATCGCGCCGAAGCTGGCGATGTAGTCAATCCAGGGCGTGAGCGGCAACCCGATAGTGTTGCCGGCAATGGCACCTACGATGATCTCAAACAGGGCCGAGGAGATCGTGATGCACATCGAACCGATGGCTGCCACCAGCGCCAGCGCCATCCACAATGCGGACTGAAGCCAGATGTTTCCCATTACCGCTGTCGCTCCCGGCACCCTGCCGGGTACACGAGGCACCTGGGCATCGGGCGCGTTGCTGATGCTCGACGCAATTTGCGGTAGGAGTCATCAGCCGTAACGGCGGTTTTTAGGGGGACTCCATCCCCTTTTGGCCCGCGTATGCTAGCCCGCACGGTGGTGATTTGCAACAAGTGGACATCGCTCGGGCAGTCGCACGCGGGTTGATATCGGTCAAGTCGATCGCCGAGCCAACCATGTAGCGAGCGATGCGTAATGGCTCGCATCTCAATGTCGGAGTTGCACCATGGCAGGAGACTACAACGCGCTCCAGTCCATTGCCGGCATGCAACGGCGCTTTGGGGATGTGCGAGCAGCCTGACACCACGTAGAGACGGACAGCCTTCGAACTAAAATCATGTTGGGCGCACGCCATTAGCCCAACGGTCGTCCTGATTAACTCGGGGACGCGCAGCAAAAGCTTCTCGAACCTGCTGCCTTCAATCCTGCCGAATGGACAGCGACGGTCCGCCTCTCGATGACCCAAGCATGGACATGTTACTAATGCCGCGCCTGCTCGCGCAGCTCGCCGTCCAAGCACCACATGTAACAGTGGTCGTATATGCAGCACTGTCGAGCTTTATGTCGGCGTTACTGGCAAGTTGAAGGCGTGGCATCGGCAACGAGCGTTGTGGAAAGAGAGTTTGCCGGCCCTGTTCCCCGCCAAACTACGCCGGTTCCTGCCGCTCACTTTGGATAGCTATCTTGCTCGTACCTCCTGGATGGGTGTTTGGGAGCGGCGGGGACGAGCAAGCGCAGAGGAGCTCATGCAATGCGGTCTCTCAATTGGGTGGCGTTCGGGCTCGCGCTCGCCTTCGCTCCCCTTCAGCAGCCGGCGCGGGCGCAGCAGCTGCCCCCAGGCTGGGGCGCGCAGCCGACGCTGCCAGCACCCAAGGCGCGCTGGTGGCCGACCATCAAATGGTCGGTGGCCGCCGAACCCTGGCACGAGGACCAGACGCCGAAAGCGGCAACCGGACTTAGGGTGGCGGCCTTTGCCCGCGGACTCAAACACCCCCGCTGGCTCTCGGTGTTGCCCAATGGTGATGTGCTCGTCGCCGAGGCAGCCACCGAACCCGAGGCTTCCTGGTCGCCGCGCGCGATCGTTGCCAACCTGGTGCAGCGCCGTTCGGGGGCGATCGTTGAGAATGCAAACCGCATTTCGTTGCTGCGCGACAAGGATCGCGATGGCGTCGCCGAGGAACGCTTCGTCCTGCTCGAAGGCCTGCGGCAGCCGTTTGGCATGGCTTTGATCGGCGATCAGCTCTACGTCGCCAATACCGACAGCGTGCTACGCTTTCCCTATCGCACCGGCGACACACGCATCAGCGCGCCGGGGACCAAGCTGATTGACCTGCCGGTCGGCTACCACTGGACGCGAGCACTTTTGGCAAGCCCCGACGGCACCAGGCTCTATGTCACGGTCGGGTCCGGCAGCAACATCGGCGAAAACGGCATGGCCAGCGAGCAGGGCCGCGGCACGATCCTGGAACTCGACCTCGGCAGCGGCAAGGTGCGCATCTTCGCCTCGGGCTTGCGCAACGCCAACGGCATGGCCTTCGAACCAACCACCGCGGCACTGTGGACCGTGGTCAACGAGCGCGATGAGATCGGCGACGACGTGCCGCCCGACTATCTGACCGCCGTCAAGGACGGCGGCTTTTATGGCTGGCCATACAGCTACTGGGGCAACCACGTCGACGCGCGCGTCAAGCCACAGCGGCCCGAGCTGGTGGCAACCGCGCTCACGCCGGACTATGCACTTGGCGCCCACACCGCATCGCTCGGCCTTGCCTATTACGCCGGCACCCTCCTGCCGGCGCCGTTCCGGGACGGCATGTTTGTTGGCCAGCATGGCTCCTGGAATCGGAGCACCTACACCGGCTACAAGGTCATCTTCGTGCCGTTCGCCAACGGACGGCCGAGCGGCAACCCGATCGATGTCCTGACCGGCTTTCTCAAGGCTGACGGCAGCGGCATCGCGCATGGACGCCCGGTAGGTGTCGCGGTCGATGCGACGGGGGCGTTGCTCGTCGCCGACGACACCGGCAACACGGTTTGGCGCGTCAGCGGCAGCCCGCGGCAGTCGCAAGCGGGCGCAAGGTAAAGGCCGCGAGCACCAACGCCACCGCCGCAAACTCAGCGCGACGGGAGGCGCACCGGGGAGCTTGGCGCTTTGCGCGCATCCGACGCGTTGCTCCCGCCGGACAAAGATCGAACCGCGGGCACCGACGCTGGGGTTGGCGCCCGCCATCGCTCTCGCTTTCGCTCCCCGGCCAACGCCCTCTGCCGGCACGCCGGCCGGAACCCGGCTCCGATGGCGACGTTTCCCGCTGAAGCTCTGACAATGGAGACCCGTGCCGTGGCCCCGACCTCGTCCTATCCAGACCCGCAGCAGCGCACCAGCTTTGGTGTCGGCAGTGCAGAACCGGGCGAGTCGGCTAGCCCGCAGCTGACCCAGCATGTCGCGAATGCCGGCGCAGCCGCCGGGCAGCAGGTGAAGGAGCACCCGATCGCCACCGTTGCCGTCGTCGCCGGGCTGGCATTTGCCATCGGCGCACTGTGGAAGCTCGGCCATTCTCGTCCGGCCTCGCGCACCGAAGAGCTGCTCGCGCGACTGTCACAGTTGCCGGGCGCGCTGCCACGGCGTTGGCAGGCGTCGTCGCGCCGCTGGCATTGGTAGCCTGCAACCGCCTTTCATGACTTTCATCAGCGGCGAAGCCCGGCTTGCCGAGCCCGAACAAGCCCCGTCACTGGACGAGCGGTGGCAGTCGCTGGTGCCAGTCGGTGCTCTGCTGCCAGGCCCAGCCAATGCGCAGCGCCGTGGCTTCCTCGCCGCCGCGGCAGATGATTTGCAGGGACAGCGGCAACCCGGACTGGGTCATCCCGTTCGGAACCGCCAGGCCGCACAAATCGAGGAAATTGCCCCAGCGTGTGAAGATGGCAGGCGTCGTGCTCTGGTCGACCGCGGTCAGCGGCAGCGCCGGGGTCATGGTCACCGGCGTCAACACCGCGTCGACCGGCGCCATCACCGCCGCGAACTCTTCCTTCAAGCGCTCGCGCTCGGCCAGGGCCTCGAGGTACTCGCGTGACGAAATCGCCGCCCCGGCCCGAACGCGGGGACGCACCGCCTCATCGATCGGCAACTCGTTGTTGTCGACCACGGCGGCGAGCAGCGCATAGGCCTCCGCCGACATGATACGTCCCGAGCTGCTGCCGTAGGCGCGGAAGCTGCGTGGCAGCACCAGATCGATGATTTCCGCGCCCATTCCGGCCAACTGTTCGAGCGAGCCATCGTAGGCGGCAAGCACGCCGGCCTCGACACCTTCCCGTTCCGACGCCGGCATGCGCGCGAGCCGCAGCCCTTTCACGCCACGGCGCAAGCTCTTCATCGGATCGATGTCCTTGAGCGACAAGGTGCGCGGATCGCGCGCATCGGCGCCCTGCATCAGCTGCAACAGCAGTGCGGCGTCCTCCACGCTCACGGTCAGCGGTCCCGGCGTGTCGAGGGTCGGCGTGAGCGGCAATACGCCGTAGGTGCTGATACGCCCAATGGTGGTCTTGAGACCGGTGATCCCGCACCAGGCGGCGGGCAACCGTACCGACCCGCCGGTATCGGTGCCAATGGCGCATGGCACCATGCGCGCGGCAACGGCCACGGCCGAGCCGCTCGACGAACCGCCGGGTGTGCGATGGATGTCGGCATCCCAAGGATTGCGTGGCGTCCCCAGATGCTGATTGGTGCCCCAGCCGCCGAAGGCGAACTCAACCGTATGCGTCTTGCCAATGACGATCATGCCGGCAGCGATCAGCTTGCGAGCCAGGCTCGCCGTAACCGTCGAGCGCCGGTCACGCCACACCGCACTGCCGCCGGTCGTGACCCGGCCCTCAAGTTCAATCAGATCCTTGAGTGCGATCGGGATCCCGTGCAGCGGCCCCACGGCCTGGCCGGAGCGAATCGCCATCTCGGCGGCCTCGGCGGCGACGCGCGCCTCCGCCTCGAAGACCTCGACGAAGGCCTTGAGCGTGCCATCGAATTTGTGGATGCGGGCAAGACAGCCCTCGACGATGTCAATCGGCGAAATGCGGCGCGCCTTGAGGTCGGCGGCCAGCGCGTGCAACGGCAGTTGATAGTGCTCTTGCGTCATGTCACGGCCCTCAATGGATCGCCATCCAATACCTGCCGCCGGTGCCAACCCTCATCACCGAACCCGGCCAGCCGCCGGGGCGCTTGGCATGGCACTTTGCGACTACTGCCGCTGGCATCATGCACCGCACCGTTGCGCGCGGCGAGCGCGGGCCCCGTGCGATCTGGCTCACCACCACGCGCAGGCAGCGCGTCATGTGCCCCGCTGCCGATGCCGAGCGCGGGCGGCTGCCCACAGCGGTCATCGGAAAAGCGGCAACCGGCATAAAACTCCAATCCCAGGGGTAGCGCGCAGCTCCGGCGGCATTCCCGGACTTGCCCCCGCTTGGCCGAGCTGCGAGCCCAACACCGTAGACCTCAGCAACGCCGCCGTATAGGGGTGTGCCGGGGAACGCACCGTGGCTCCGTCAGACCGACCTCGACCGGCGGCCAGCTGCAGGACCGCGCGGCGGTGGATGAGCTCGACCGCTGAGCCAACATCAGACGTGACAAAGATCGTGCCCAATGCCGAGGTGCCGCTGCAGCCGGCGGATGATGTGAATTCGGGTTACGTCGAACCCGCGGTCGGTTCCCGCGCGAGCTGAGCTGCGCGAGTGAGCACGGAGCGGGTCACCCGGGATCCGTGCAACACCCTGGAATGCGTGGGGCAAAGCCTTAGGGCTCTGGGCCCGATGAAACCGCCTCCCTACATGCCGGAAAAGTGCGACTTTCTCTGGTAAACTGGAGAGCAAGAATGCGCAGGTTCGCATTCACAATCGTGACCCTCAGCCTCTTGTCAGTACCTGCCGTGGCGCAATCGACCGCCAACCCGCAGTGCCCCGCTGGCTATGAGCTCGTCGGAAGGCTCTGCCACGACGGCTCCAATGGGGACGTTGTGTTGCCGGACAGAGCCATCGTACTGCCGAACGGAGACGTTGAGCTGCCGAACAACTAAATTCGGGGGTGCCGGCCTTATGCCGTCTCAGCTCGACCCAGCCTGTCTATGGCGCCGCCGTCTGCCGCCGCAACGGACGGGTTGGCGGGCGCGCTTATCCGCTGGAAGGTTCGGCGGCGTGCCGGGCCGCCGATCCCGCCACTGTGCCGGCTATTTGGACTGGGAGCTCGCCGCCTGCTCCCTGGCGGAGCCCGGCCGTCCAAGGCCGAGCGCGGTCGCCATCACCCGGAACACATAGGTATTGTCGACACGGCCTTTGAACAGTTCCGATCCCGGCCCCATGGCGGTGAGCACGACGTCGTCGGCAGCATGCACGCCCTGGCGTTGGGTGAAGGGCAGGTTGCCTTCCATGCGCGTCGCCTGGGGCGTGCAGTAACTCTCGTTGGCAACGGCCTTTTGGTCCTTCTCATCGGTCGGCTTGAACGGGCCGCCGAGCGCCGGTTTGCCGGAGGCGCAATGATCGGGGAAGCCCGCAAACACCAATGCCAGCCGCCGCGACACGTCGACTGAAGGCGGATAGCCCTCCGCGTCGGGCTTGGGATAGTTCGGAAACTTGGCCTCGTTGTAGACGCCGAGCTTGTCGCGCAGGCGCTCGCCGGGACGCTCGTCGTCGTAGGTGCCGATGATGCTGACGGGGTGCGCATGGTCGGCAACGACGATCACCAGGGTATCGTCGCGGCCGGCGGCAAAGCGCTTGGCCGCGGCCACGGCGTTGTCGAGCATGATGGTGTCATAGACCGCCCGCTCCCAGTCCAGTACGTGGCTGAACTTGTCGATCAGCCCGGATTCCACCATCAGCACGAAACCGTTGGGGTATTTGGAAAGCACGTCGATCGCAACCTGCGTCTGATCCACCAGATCGGGTTGATCGGGATAGAGGCCGACGGTCGCCCTCTTGAGGATGTGACGATCGAGAGCGCCGTCGAGATTGCTCGGGTGGAACAGGCCAAGCAGGCGGGTTGCGCCGTTGCCGGCGGCCGCCTTCATGTCGCTCGCCGTGGTCGGCAATGCATATCCGAGCGCCTCGAACTTCTGCAGGTAGTTGTCCTCGTCCTTGCGCCGGCCTGCCTTGTCCGACTTGGGCAGGAAAAAGCCGCTGCCGCCGCCCATCATCACCTCTGGGCGCAGTTCGTAGAACATGCGCACGATATCGTCGTAGTCGCTGCGCCGGCGCACGTGCGCGACCATGGCCGCAGGCGTTGCGTCCTCGATCTCGGTATTGGTGACCACGCCGACTGCCATGCCGCCGTTATGCCGCTTCGCCAACTCGGCGATCGTTTCGACCTTGGGGTGCGCGAGCCCGTTCTTGTTGTGCGCGCAATAGACACCCATGGCGTTGACGCAGGATTTGTGCCCGGTGGCATAGGCGCTCATCGAATTGGCAGAATCGGTGACAATCGAGTCCGTGCCCGAGGTCGACACCAGGGCCATGTGTGGCATGTCGTCGATCGCGAGTTCGCCGCCGTAACGGCCCTCGACCAGCCCCTTGGCAAGCACCCGGGCAGCGGTGCGATGCGCCATCGACAAACCATCACCGATAAACAGGATGACGTTGCGCGCCCGCCGCTCAGGCGTGCTGAAGGCGTCCCAGTGCACGGTTTGCGAGCTGTTGCCGGCCACGGCCGTCACCTCGTAGGGACCAGCCGTCGACAGCAGGACATCGCGGATCCAGTAGGCGGTGTGGCCAAGGCCGTCTTCGTTGGCCTCGATCGCCGGCGTGCGATTGAACACCGCGGCGGCGTCACGCCCATTGATCGTGACCTTGATGTCCTGGGCGGCGACGGTACCCGCGAGCTCGACCTTGAGGTCGAACTTGGCGCCGACCAGGATTTCGGCACGGTTGACAGGATAGATGGACTGCGCCAGCGCCGGCATCGCCGCCACGCCTGACAGCGCCAATCCGAGCAGCAGCTTCAACCCCCGTCTCATGTTTTTCCCTCCGGTGCTGGTGGCGCTCTGATATTAAGGCGCTGTGACAGATGCGTGACAAGCATCCCCCACCTCGGCCCGCCTCGGCAATGCCAGTTAGGGCTGCGACCAATGGCCCGCCAACGGCGCGCTCGTTTCCAGGGGGATGTCGTCATTGGCCGGCACGGCGCGGTCGCTCCAGCGCACGATCTGAAGATCGCCCTCGCGCGTCTCGATCACCGCCGTGCAACTCTCCACCCAGTCACCACAATTGACGTAGTGGATGCCGCCGAAGGCGCGATCGGAGGCGTGGTGAATGTGGCCGCAGATCACCCCGTCGAGGCCCCGGCGCCGGGTTTCGTTGGCAACCGCCTCTTCGAAGGCACCGATGTAGGCAACCGCCCGTTTGACGCGGTATTTGAGATAGGCCGACAGCGACCAATAGCCGAGCCCGAGGTGCCGGCGGCACCAGTTGAGGGGATGATTGAGCCAGAGCGCGAACTCGTAACCGCGGTCGCCGAGGAACGCTAGCCAGCGCGCCGTGCGGACCACGACGTCGAATTCATCGCCGTGCAGCACGCAATAACGTCGGCCCTTGGCGGTGGTGTGCACGGTGTCGCGGCAGATTTCGATGCCGCCGAAGCGCAAGCCGATATAATCGCGCAAGCCCTCGTCGTGATTGCCGGGGATAAGTACCAGGCGCACGCCCTTGCGCACCTGCCGCAGCAGCTTTTGCACGACGTCGTTGTGGGTTTGCGGCCAATGCGGGCCGCGCCGCACCTTCCAAAAATCGACGATATCGCCGACGAGATAAATCACATCCGGTTCGTAGTGCCTGAGAAAATTGAGCAGGTTGGTGGCCTGGGCGGCGCGGGTGCCCAAATGCACGTCGGATATGAACAGTGCTCTCACATGCCGGCGCATGGTCAATGGCGAGTCCCAGGACGTGTTCATGGGGCGCTAAAGAGAGGATTCGCGTTGCACGGTTATGACAAGCTCGAAGGCGCAAGCGGCGGGTCCGGCAGCGTGCATCTGAGAGGGCCAGATCAACACATGCTGCCAGACCCGGAATTGGTTGAAGACATCCGCAGTGCGGCCTAGCGGATTTGCAACCAACCAGCTGCCGCGGCCTCGCCCTGCAAGCGGGGAGTGAGAGCTGAGCCGAGCAGCTTTAGCCGTGCTCACGACTGGATGGTCTGCGCCACCCGTTGCAAGTCTGCCAGACGCGCGCAACAGCCGCGCAACAGGTGAGTGACACGGTTTCGACAACGCGCGTTTTTTTTCAGCAGGCCTCGAAACTGTAGCCGGCGCCGCGCACGGTTCGGATCGGATCCGATTGCCAGCCCTGCAGCAGCGCCTTGCGCAGGCGACCGATGTGTACGTCGACCGATCTTTCGTCGATATAGACTTCACTTCCCCACACGCCATTGAGCAGCTGGCGGCGCGTGAACACGCGCCCAGGCGACAGCATGAAGAATTCGAGCAGGCGATAGTCGGTCGGGCCCAGATGCACGGATGCGCCTTGGCGCAGCACCAGCATGGCGTCGCGATTGAGCTCGATGTCGCCGACCCTGAGTTTGTCGGCGATCAACCGCGCGTCGCGCCGGCGCATCAGCGCGGCGGCGCGCGCCAGCAACTCGTTCACTGAAAACGGTTTGGTGACATAGTCGTCGGCGCCCATTTCGAGCCCGCAGACCTTGTCCATCTCGTCGCTGCGCGCCGTCAGCATGATCACCGGCAAGGTCTTGGTCACGGGTGACCGCCGCAGGCGACGGCACAGCTCAATTCCCGACAGGCCCGGCAGTACCCAATCCAAGAGCACCAGGTCCGGTACGCTTTCCTTGAGGCGCGCATCGGCGCGGTCGCCGTTGGCGATGCTCTCCACGAGATAGCCGGCCTTCTCGAAGTTGTAGCGAAGCACCTCCAGCAGGCAATCTTCATCTTCAACGATCAGGATGCGCGGCGCCATATTTGCTCTTTTCGTTGCTGGCGGTCCCAGAGCAGCGCGTGCTGCTGGCTAGCTCTTGTCGCAAGAGACTCCCTTTGCACCACAGACTAGACCATGACCTGCTGGCACCGATCGGCGCGCGGGTCTGCGCCACTCCCAACTACCGATAACCCGCTCGCAGCACGCTAAACGGCGCACGAGCCTCGGGCATGGTCTCCACCTACTCCACAAGTGTGAATCCGATGTGACAGGATCAGTGTCATTGAATGCACATCTGGTTGTGACTCCCACGTCATCAGCTCGACCTAGCTTGCGGGCGAATCTGAGATGGTGGATGCGCCCCAAAGATTGCATGCTGCAAGCTCGACCGCGCCGGCCAAACCGGCGCCAGATCATTGCCGGCGGCGGCGCATCGGTGTTGACCCTGAGCGGAGGCTTCACCGTTGCCGCACCCGTGATGGCGGCTGGACACGTGTTCCATGACCGGCACGGCACCGGCCGGCGAATGCCGGGCGATCCGGGGGTGCCGGGGGTGATGGTGTCAAACGGCCGCGACGTGGTCGTGACCGACGCCGACGGCCGCTGGCGGCTGCCGGCAGCAAGCGCCGACAGCATTTTCCTGATCAAGCCCAGTCATTGGGCGATCGCAACCGGGCCCGGCGGGGTGCCGCGGATCGGTGCCCTGGACCACATCGATCCCGGCGCCCGCCTGGTCGATATCGATTTTCCGTTAACGCGCCAGCACGAGAGCGCCCAGTTCGAGGCCGTGCTGATGGCGGACACGCAACCCGCCGACGCCGCCGAGCTTGGCTATTTGAGCCAGGATGTGCTCGCCGGCATTGCCGGCAGCGGCGCGGCATTCGGCATCAATCACGGCGACGTGGTATTCGACAACCTCGCCCTTTATTCCCGCTACCTCAGCGTGCTCGGCAGCTCCGGCATCCCTTGGCACCATTGCCCGGGCAACCACGATATCGATCGGGGCGCTGCCGACGATGCCTCCTCGCGCGACACCTGGAAGGCGAACTTCGGCCGGCGTCACTACGCCTTTCAGTATGCGGATGCGACCTTCATCATTCTCGACAACGTCTACTACCAGGGCGGCAGCTATTGCGGCCTGATCGGCGCCTCCCAACTGGCCTTCGTGCACAACGTGCTGGCGCAGCTGGCGCCGGATCGCCTGGTGGTCGTGTCCATGCACATCCCGCTCATGAACTACCAGAACGCCGCCAGCTCGGCCGACAATACCGCCGACCGCCGCGCCTTGCTCGGGCTGCTGTCGACACGTCGCTATAGTGTCAGTTTTGCCGGACACATGCATCTGACCGAGCACCACTACTTTGGTGCCGAGGCCGGCTTTTATGCTGCAAGCCCGCACCACCACCATGTGCTTACCGCCGCCTCCGGCGGCTGGTGGAGTGGGCCCAAGGACACGCGCGGCATTCCCTCGGCCGATGCCGAGGACGGCAACCCCAACGGCTATCACGTGCTGGCGGTCGACGGTTGCCACTATAGCACGCGCTTCGTTCCGGCCGCCGGCAAGCCGTCGGTGCAGCTGCGGGCCAGCATCGAGGGCCCGCACCAGTCGAGCTCGGCAACCGTGCGGCAGGCCGATCTCGGCAGCAGCGAGCTGGTCGTCAACGTCTTCGACGGCGGCCCCGGCAGCCGCGTCAGTTACAGCATTACCGGCCTAACCGGCGCACCCCGCGTCATGCAGCGCGTCGCCAGCACCGACCCGCATGTGGCCCGCGTGTTCGCGCGCCATGCCGCTTTGCAAAAGCCGTGGATGCGCGCGCTGCCGTCTTCCCACCTTTGGCGGGCGCCGCTGCCGCCCGAGCTCAGGCCGGGCGCTTACTGCGCCACGGTTAGCGCCGAGGACGAGTATGGCCGCAGGCTCGGCGCACACCTGCTGTTTGAGGTGATGGCACCGGATATGGGGACGTGAAGGCTGCTGCCATGACCGCGATCGTCGTGCCCCCGGCTGTTACCGGTCGGGCCGCCGTGTTGGCTCGGATTGAGACAAGGGGCCCAGCCAAGAGGCCCAAACAAGAGGCTTGTGGATGACCGTCACCGTTTGGCTGCTGATTGGTTTTTGCCTGGCGGCGGTGTCGCTGCACGCCGCCACCATGGCGCTGGTTTGGCGGCGCAACCGACGCCCGCCACCGGCGATGTCGAGCCGCGGCGGCGAGGCCGTCAGCATTCTCCGGCCGGTGTGCGGACTTGAGGACCTCGAGCAGCTGACCCTGGCGTCGAGCTTCGACCTGACCTGGCCCGATCCCGAGCTCATCTTTTGCGTGGCGACGCGCGCCGACCCCGCGGTCCCGTTTCTCAATCGTCTGATCGCCGCGCATCCGGCCGCCAACGCGCGCATTCTGATTGGCGACAGCTGCGAGACCGCCAACCCCAAGCTCAATAATCTCATCAAAGGCTGGCAGGCGGCCACGGGTGATTGGATCGTCATGGCAGACAGCAACCTCATGCTGCCGCGCGACTACGTCGAAGCGCTGATGGCGCGCTTTACACCCGACACCGGTCTCGTCTGCGCACCGCCGATTGCGGCACGGCCCGCGGGCTTCTGGGCCGAGGTGGAATGCGGCTTTCTCAATACCTATCAGGCGCGCTGGCAGTACGCCGCCGACGCCATCGGCTTCGGCTTCGCGCAGGGCAAATCGATGCTTTGGCGGCGCGCCGACCTCGAGCGCCTGGGCGGGATGGCCGCGCTCGGCAGCGAACTCGCCGAAGATGCGGCTGCCACCAAGCTGGTGCGCGCCGGTGGCCGCGCCGTGCGGCTTGCGGGGCCATCGTTCGAGCAACCGATCGGCCGCCGATCGGCGGCCCAGGTCATCAATCGGCAGACGCGCTGGGCGCAGCTGCGGCGGTTGACCTTTCCCGCATATTTTGTACCGGAGATCCTGACCGGCAGCCTGCCCCCCGCCGTTGCCGGCGCCACCGCCAGTCTGTTGCTCGACGGCCCGGGCCTCAGCGTTGCCGTCCTGCTGTTGAGCTTTTGGTTCGGGCTGGAGGCGCTGTTGGCGCGCGCCGCAGGTTGGCCCTTGAGCTGGCGCTCGCCGCTGGCGTGGCTTTTGCGCGACCTGCTGATCCCGCTGCTCTGGGTGCGGGCCTTTACCGCCGGCGGCTACGAATGGCGCGGCAACAGGATTGCCATCGCCGGCACCGGAGATGCCGCCATGAGCCCGAGCGCGGCCTAGGTGGTGCGGGTGACCGTTGACCGAGGAGCGGACCGCGCTCGACGCCGGGGAGCTGCGACCTGGCCTTCGCCGGGGCTGATCGAGCCCAAGGCGTGGCCCGGCATGTCGCGCCAGCTTTCTCGCGGCGATGTCACACGAGTGAAATGCGAAGCAGCGATCCTGCTTCGTTACCTGAAGTCGAGTCGCATCAGCACACTTCACAGTTTGACCGAAGCCGCCATGCGCGCGGTTGCCGTTTGAGGGGCGAGGCAGCACATGAGAATCCTGGTCGCAACCGATGCCTGGCATCCGCAGATCTGCGGAGTTGTAAGGACACTCGAGTCGCTTGCAACCGCCGTTCGCGCCTTGGGATCGACCATCGACTTTCTCACTCCCGATGGCTTTGCCTCGGTGCCGTTGCCAACCTATCCGGGTTTGCGCTGCGCGCTGCCCACACCCGGCGAGATCGCACGCCGCATCGAACTGGCCCGACCCGATGCGCTTCATATCGCCACCGAAGGCCCGATCGGTTACTTCGTCCGCCGGCATTGTCGCAAGCGTTCGTTGCCATTCACCACCAGTTTCACCACGCGCTTTCCTGAATATATCGCCGCCCGCGTTCCGTTGCCGGTGGACTGGGGCTACGCGGTGCTGCGTAAATTTCACGCCGCCGCGGTCGCCACCATGGTGTCGACCCCGAGCCTGGCATCGGAACTGACGCAGCGCGGCTTCGAGCGCCTGAAGATGTGGAGCCGCGGCGTCGACAATGAGCTGTTTCATCCCGATCGTGCCATCGACCTTAGATTGCCGCGCCCGATCTTCCTCAGCGTCGGCAGGATTGCGCCTGAGAAAAACCTCGAGGCGTTTCTCTCCTTGCCGTTGCCCGGCACCAAGGTCGTGATCGGCGAAGGGCCGCAGGAAGCGGAGCTGCGGGCCCGCTTTCCTGAGGCGCGGTTTCTTGGCAGCATGGTCGGAGAACGGCTGGCCGCGCACATCGCCGCCGCCGACGTGTTTGTGTTTCCGAGTCGGACCGACACTTTCGGCATTGTGCAGCTCGAAGCCTTGTCGTGCGGCGTGCCCGTCGCCGCCTATCCGGTTGGCGGCCCGCTTGATGTCATCGGCGAAAGTTCCGCCGGCGTGCTCGATGAAGACCTGGAGCAGGCGTGCCGCCGGGCGCTTTCCGTGCCGCGCGCCAGCTGCCGCCCGCAAGCCCTCAAGTTTTCCTGGGAAGCCAGTGCTGCCCAGTTCCTCAGCCATCTCAGTCCGATCGCGGCCAACGTGTTTCAACCGGCGCCGCCGGCCCCGGAGGCTTGGCAACAGGGGGCGCTCGGATCGCTCAATGAGGGCGTGCGATGAACGGCGACCGAGCAATCGGCGTCTAGGTCAGCGGCCGGCCCCAGCGAGGTGCCGGCCCAGTGAGCAAGCTTAGGTAAAGCGGAGGATCAAGACTATGCAGGCATCGATGACATCGCAGCATATGAGCCGCGACGCGGTCATCAAGACCTACGCCCGCTGGGCGCCGATCTACGACAAGGTGTTCGGCTCCGTCTTCGAGCAGGCGCGGCGCGCCGCCGTCGAAGCCTGCGAGCGGATCGGCGGTCGCGTGCTGGAAGTCGGCGTCGGCACCGGCATCTCGCTGCCCTACTACTCGCGGCACTGTCGCGTCACCGGCATCGACATCTCCGAGCCGATGCTGCGGGTGGCGCGGCAGCGCGTCCTCGACGATCGCCTGGAGCACGTCGAGCGCCTTGAGCTGATGGATGCCGAACGTTTGACCTTTCCCGATGCGTCATTCGACGTGGTCGTGGCTCAGTACGTCGTCAACACCGTTCCCAATCCAGAAGCCGCGCTCGACGAATTCCTGCGCGTGCTGCGGCCCGGCGGCGAGCTGGTGATCGTCAACCGCGTTGGCGCCGAAAAAGGTCCCCGGCGCGCCTTCGAAGTGTTGTTTCAACCGGTCGCGCAACGGCTGGGTTGGCGATCGGAGTTTCAGTGGGAGCGTTTCGAGAACTGGGCCGACCACACGCTGTCGGCCTACCTGCTTGAGCGCCGGCCGGTGCCACCGCTGGGGCACTTCTCGCTCATCCGCTTCGGCAAAGGCGAGGCCGTACACAAGGCCTGACCGGGCGCGGGGCAAGCGGACGGTCAGGGATTTCGACGCCAGCGCAAGACACCAATGAGGCATTGACAATGCAGACCTTCTTCAAGGAACTCGCCACCCAGCGCTGGGATGACCATCGCTACTACCATCACAGCCGCATCAATCAGTCCCTGCATCTGTTGAGTGCCGTGAGTTTTCTCGTCGCCTATGGCCTATTGCTGGTCGATCCGCCGATGGCGGCCTTGATCGCCTGGCTGATCGGCATGACCACCAGGCAGGCCGGGCACTTCTTCTTCGAGCCCAAGGGCTATGACCACGTCAACGAGGCGACCCACGAATACAAAGAGGACGTCAAGGTCGGCTATAACTTGCGGCGCAAAGTGGTGCTGATGGGAGTGTGGGCGCTGTTCCCAGCGCTGCTGCTGCTGGAACCGGCGCTGTTCGGGATCCTGACGCCGCACAGTGACTGGAGCGGCTTTCTGCACAACCTCGGGCTGATTTGGCTGATCCTGGGCGTGGTCGGGGTGTTGGTGCGCATGGCGCAGCTGTTCGTCATCAAGGACGTGCAGGCGGGCCTGGTCTGGGTGACCAAGATCCTGACCGACCCCTTCCACGACATCAAGCTCTATCACAAGGCGCCGGTGTTCCTGTTGCGCGGTGAGCTGATCGATCCCACCATCGCATCAGAGCACGCGCCTTGAGGCCCGGCGCGGCGATTGTTCGCGTCACCGTCAGTGGGCGGGGGCGGCACCGAGCCGGCGCCGAAAGCGATGCTGAAGCATCTCTTTCAGAATCTGGCGCTTGATGCTGGCGCGCGGCTGTTGCGCTCGATCCCCCTCCCACCACCAGCCGTCGCCGCGCATGGCCTCGGCGGCAGCGACAAAGCGGTCGGCGACGGCGTCAAAGTCGGCGGCCGTATAGTTGAGGCTGAAGATCAAGCGGCCGGTGCCCACCCAGCTGAGCGCCAGTCCCTGGCTGCGCAGATAGTATTGCAGCATCCAATGGTAGCGGCTCGGCTGTCGATAGACGACGGTCCAGATGGTCGACAGGTTGGCGACCTTGACCGGCAGGCCACGCTCGGCCAGCCGCCGATTGAGGGTATCGGCCCGGTCGTTCCAGGTTTGATCGAGGTTGGCGTAGAGCGCCTTGACCTCCGGGCGCTCGAGGCTCTCCAAGAACTCCGACATCGCGCCCATGACGTAGGGGTGCGAGTTGAAGGTCCCGCGCGCAAAGCAGACGTCGACCGGGCGCTCCGCGCGGTAGCGCCGCATCAATTGCCGGCGCCCGCACACGACGCCGACCGGCAGCCCGCCGCCCAGGGTCTTGCCGTAGGTGACCATGTCGGCCTTGACCCCGAAGTAGTCCTGGGCGCCGCCGGGCGCCAGCCGGAAGCCCACGAACACCTCATCGAAGATCAAGACGATGCCACGCTCACAACAGACCTGGCGCAGGCGGCCCAGCCATTGGGCGTAGGCGGCCCGATCAAAGGCGGCGCCGCCGGCGCCATCGACCAGCGCCGAGTCGGCTGGAGCCGATTGATTGGGATGCAGGGACTGCAGCGGGTTGACCAGCACGCACGCAATATCCCGGCGCGTGGCCAGCACTTTGAGCGAGGCTTCCGACAGGTCCGCCAAGGTGTAACTGTCGTCGGCGGGGATCGGATTGCCGATGCCGGGTTGCACATCGCCCCACCAGCCGTGGTAGGCCCCGCAGAAGCGCACGATTTTGCGGCGACCCGTGTGGTAGCGGGCGA
>DATFXD010000206.1:0-8674 GCA_035258605.1 Hyphomicrobiaceae bacterium
TGGCAAGGGCGATTATCGTCGTGCCATCCAAGACTATAGCCAGGTCATCAATCTGGAGCCCGATAACGCCACCGCGCTCGACAATCGCTGCTGGACGCGCGCCACGGTGGGATTGCTCGGCGAAGCCTTGCAAGATTGCGAACAGTCATTGCGACTACGGCCCAACCACGAGCCCACCCTTGCGACGCGGGGCTTTGTTTATCTCAAGTCGGGAGCCGTCGAGGCCGCGATTGGCGACTACGACGCCGCGTTGGCGACGAACCCGGATAACCCCTACGCGCGTTATGGACGTGGCGTGGCAAAGCTAAGGCGGGGCGACGCCAGCGGCAACGACGACATCGCCGTCGCCAAGGCGGCAAGAGCCGATATTGCCGATGAATTCGCGCGTTACGGACTGAAGTGAGCTCGCCCAATCCCGACCAAGCCGGGTCGGCCAACCCTCTGCAGGGCCTTGGCAAAGCGGCTCGGCGGGGGTTCGAGCCGGCGTTTGGTCGCTTTAAGCCGCGCGCAATCTTTGAGTTGACGTCTTCACCCCTCCGCCGACGGGCCTGGCCGCCCAGCATCGGCTGCCATAATCTCCTCGCTTGAGGGTCGTTGATATAGGCAGCTTTCGCCGCGCCCATGCCCACGACAAGCTCGCCACCCCCTACTGGTTGGCGGTGACCTCGTTTACGGGAAGGCGCGGCCGACATTGAAGTCACCGGGCCCAGCCCGTTCGTGCTCTAACGCACGGGGCGCGCGCGCGGCGATCAAGGCGCGAGCCGTTCGCTCTAGGGCTGAGGAGATTGCCCATGGAAGCCTTGGTCAGGGGACCCATCACAAGCGGGCGGCTCGATATTGTCGCGCCCGATGGTCAGCGCCACACGCTCAAGGGTCCGGCGCCGGGCCCGGAAGCCTGCATCCGGGTCACCGACATCAAGCTCATGCGCCGCATGTTCGTCATCCCGGATCTCTATCTGGGTGAAGGCTATATGGCCGGCTCGCTGATGATCGAGGACGGGCGGCTTTATGATGTGCTCGACTTTTTTGCCTTGAATCTGATGCCACGCCTGAGTGAGGCCGGTGCGGTCGTTCACTCGAGCACCTACCACCGCAATGTCGTAGGTCAAGCCCAGGCCAATGTCGCCTTTCACTACGATCTCAATCGCGCACTGTTTGAACTTTTTCTCGATCGCGACCTGCAATACTCATGCGCATACTTCAGCAGCGATGGCGACAGTCTTGAGGTGGCGCAGACCAACAAGAAGCGGCGCGTTGCCGCGAAATTATTGCTCGAGCCCGGCATGCGCGTGCTCGATATCGGCTCCGGGTTCGGCGGCTTGGCGCTGCACCTGGCGCGCCAGCACGACGTCGACGTCGTTGGTCTGACACTTTCGGAGGAACAGTGGCGCGTCTCGCAGGAGCGGGCCAAGGCCGCCGGGCTCGATCGCAGGGTTGTTTTCAAGCTGCTCGACTACCGCGAGGAACGCGGACACTACGATCGTATCGTCTCGGTCGGCATGTTCGAGCACGTCGGCCGCGGCCACTATGATGAGTTCTTTGGCAAGATCCGTGACCTGTTGAACGAAGCGGGCGTTTGTCTGCTGCACTCGATTGGTCGCATGGCACCGCCCGGGTCAACCTCGCCCTGGCTCGTTAAGTACATCTTCCCGGGCGGCTACGTGCCATCACTGTCAGAAACCCTGGCGGCAGCCGAGCGGCAGGGCCTTTGGATCACCGACATTGAGATCCTTCGCCTGCACTACGCCGAAACGCTCAAGCAATGGCATCGCCGGTTCCAGGACAATCGCGCGCGTATTTGCGCGCTCTACGATGAACGCTTCTGCCGCATGTGGGAATTCTATTTGCAGCTGTGCGAGATCGGCTATCGCCGGCTCAACTGGATGGTCTTCCAGGCGCAGATCGCCAAGACGGTTGTCACCGTGCCGCTGACCAGGAGCTATCTGGCGCGCTGGGACGCAGACCCGGTCTGAGGCGGCCGCGATCCCGGCGCAGCGACCGCCGGTCGCGTGCGGCCGGCGCGCCTTGAAATATGCTTCGGCAGCCGTCACCTGTTGGCCTGTGGGGTGGCGCAAGATCCAATCGTTGTCACCGAACTGGGCTTGGGGCCGGGGTTTTCCCGAGCGAAGCCGGCGTGCCCTTCGCTCAAGCGTTGGCCCTGCTGGTCGGCTTCGGCCCGGCGCCGGGACGTATGCGAGGCCTAGCGCCGGAGCTAGGCCAAGCTGCCGCCGGCGAGGCGCCCAAGCATCGAAGGCTTGGCCGGCCAGTGCCCGCGGACATGGGCTTGCGCTCAACACAAATCCGTCAACGCCGACGGGGACGCGCCAGCCCTCGCGTTATGTGCCGAGAGGCCGGCCGGCGGGCGACTTCGCCGCCTGACGTAGCGTTGCTCCGGCAGATCCTTACCCCCTGGCCTCGGTGGGCCCAGCTCAGGGATGCGACACGATGGTTGAGGCCAGGCAACGGCTGAGAAGAGGCATGCGGCGATTTGCCTATCTGTGCCTGGTCGCGCTCGGCGTCGGCGCCGCAGCCTGGGCCTGGTACGACGTCCCTGGTTTTGCGGACAAGGTATCTGGTTTTGCGGCCAACGTGCCGGGTTTTGCTGCCAACGTGCCGGGTTTTGCTGCCAAAAAGCAGCCAGCGGCCAAGGCGGCGGCAGCCGCGCCGGTGCACACCGCAATTGTGCAATCGAAGTCGTTCCCGGTCATCCTTAACGGCCTCGGTACGGTACAGGCCACCAACACCGTGACCGTGCGGTCCCGGGTCGACGGCCAGATCGAACGCGTCGCCTTCGAGGAAGGCCAGATGGTCAAACAAGGCGATCTCCTGGTACAGATTGACCCGGCACCCTTCCAAGCCGCGCTCGATCAGGCCAAGGCCAAGCTCGGTCAGGACCAGGCCAGCCTCATCAACGCCAAGCAAGACCTGCAGCGCACGTCGATCCTCTCCAAAGGCGGCAATGCCACGCAGCAGCTGCTCGATCAGCGCACCGCGCAAGTCGCGAGCTTGACGGCCCAGGTTGCCGCCGATCAGGCCGCCATCGCCAGTGCGCAGGTTCAGCTCGACTACACCACGATCAAGTCGCCGCTCACCGGTCGCGCCGGGTTTCGGCTGGTCGATGCCGGCAACATCGTGCACGCCAATGATCAAAATGGCATACTGACGATCACACAGCTGCAGCCGATTTCGGTGGTGTTTACCGCTCCAGAATCGCAATTGCCGGCGATCGCGGCTGCGCTGAAGTCCGCGTCCCTGCCCGTCACCGCGCTCAGTTCGGACGGCAAGAAGGAATTGGCTGAGGGCAGCTTGCAGCTCATCGACAACCAGGTGGATACCGCCAGCGGAACCATCCGCCTCAAGGCGACCTTCGAAAACCGAGACGGGGCGCTTTGGCCGGGCCTGTCGGTTACCACCCACTTGCTGGTTAACACCATCAACGATGCGGTAGTGGTTCCAGATAGCGCGGTGCAACGCGGACCCAACGGGCTCTTTGCCTACGTCGTCGGCGCTGACGGCAAAGCCGAGTTACGCAACCTCACGGTCGGCCGCATCGAGAATGGACAGGCGCTGGTGGAACAGGGACTTGCTCCCGGCGAACAGATCGTCACCTCCGGCCATTATCGCGTACAACCGGGCGGGGCTCTGCGGATCGTCGATGCGCAAGACCGCACCACCGATCAGCCCTTGCAGAACAGGCTCGAATAGCCATGCAGGGCGGCATCTCAACCCCATTCATCCGCTATCCTATCGCTACCTCACTGATCATGGTGGGGATGCTGGTGATAGGGCTCGTCGCCTACCAAAACTTGCCGGTGGCGCCGTTGCCGAAGGTGGATTTCCCCACCATCCAGGTGTCCGCCCAGCTGCCAGGTGCCAGCGCCGAAACCATGGCCTCTTCGGTGGCGCAGCCCCTGGAGCGCACCTTCGCGCAGATCCCTGGTGTCAGCCAGGTCACCTCCGCCAGCGGCCTCGGCACCACCAGCGTTACCGTGCAGTTCGATCTCGACCGCAATATTGATGCCGCCGCCAACGATATTCAGGCGGCGATCAACGCCGCCAGCGGACAGTTGCCGCAGGACCTGCCGTCACCTCCGACCTATCGCAAGGTGAACCCGGCCGATTCGCCGATCCTGATCCTGTCGGTAACCTCCGACACCATGCCGCTGATCGACGTCGACGACAATGCCGATACCAAGCTCGCCCAGCAGATCAGCCAGATCTCCGGCGTTGGCCAGGTCACGATCGGCGGCGAACAGAAGCCAGCGGTGCGCATTCAGCTCGATCCGGCAAAGTTGGTGGCCAAGAACCTTTCGCTTGAGGACGTGCGGGCGCAGCTCGCCCTGTCGACCGTCAATTCGCCAAAAGGCAGCATCGACGGGGAGCTGCGCAGCTATACCATTTACGCCAATGACCAGCTGACCGCGGCGCAGGCCTGGAACGACGTCATCATCGCCTACCGCAACGGCGCGCCGCTGCGCGTGCGCGACATCGGCCAGGCGGTGGCCGGACCGGAAGATGCCAAGAAGGCGGCATGGTCGCAGGGCAAGCGCGGCGTCTTTCTGGTGGTATTCAAGCAGCCAGGCGCCAATGTCATCGACACCGTGGAGCGTATCAAGGGCGAACTGCCACGGCTGCGCGCCTCGATGCCGCCCACCCTTCACGTCGACATCTTGAGCGATCGCACCCAGACCATCCGGGCCTCGGTCGAAGACGTAGAGCTGACGCTGCTGTTGACCATCGGCTTGGTGGTCGCCGTCATCTTCGTCTTTCTGCGCACCTTTTGGGCGACGGTGATCCCGAGCGTGACGGTGCCGCTGTCGTTGTTCGGCGCCTGCGGCTTCATGTTCCTGCTCGGCTACAGTCTCGACAATATTTCGCTGATGGCGCTGACGATCTCGGTTGGGTTCATCGTCGATGATGCCATCGTCATGCTCGAGAACATCGTGCGCCATGTCGAGGGGGGCATGAAGCCCTACCAGGCAGCGATGCAGGGTGCCGGTGAGATCGCTTTTACCATCGTCTCGATCAGCCTGTCGTTGGTCGCCGTTTTCATTCCGCTGCTGCTGTTGGGTGGCATCATCGGGCGCTTGTTCCGCGAATTTGCCGTCACCACCACGCTGTGCATAGCCGCTTCAGCCTTCGTCGCCCTCACCTTGACGCCAATGATGGCCTCGCGCTTCCTGAAGAGTGAGCGGGAAACGCGCCATGGTCGCTTCTATACGATCACCGAGCGCGGCTTTGCCAAGATGCTGCGGGCTTACGAAATCGGGCTCGACGCCGTGCTGCGACATCAATTCGTGACCTTGTGCGTATTCCTGTTGACGGTGGCCGGCACCGTGGCCCTGTTCATCGCCATCCCCAAGGGCTTCTTCCCGCAGCAGGACGTCGGCATGATCACCGGCATTTCGGAGGCCGGCCAGGACGTTTCCTTCGCCGAGATGATGCGCCGCCAGCAAGCCCTGGGCGACATTATCGCCAAGGATCCGGCGGTGGCGACCTATGCCATGTCGCTCGGCGTCGGTGGCTCGACTTCGACCTTGAACAACGGGCGCTTCTTCATCTCCCTGAAGCCGCGCCGCGAGCGCGACGTATCGGCCGGGCAAGTCATTGCCAGGCTCAGGCCACAGCTGGAAAAGGTGGAGGGCGCCAGGCTGTTCCTGCAGGCCTCGCAGGACGTCAACATCGGCGGCAGGCTGTCGCGCACCCAATTCCAATATACCCTGCAGGATGCCAACATCGATGAGCTCAACGAATGGGCGCCAAAGGTGTTGGCCAAGCTCAAGAGCATTCCCGAGCTGGCCGACGTCGCCACCGATCAGCAGATGTCGGGCACGGCGCTGTCGTTGACCATCGATCGCGATCAGGCGTCGCGCTACGGCATCACTCCGCAGCTGATTGATGCCACGCTTTACGATGCCTTCGGCCAGCGCCAGGTGGCGCAATACTTCACGCAGCAGAATAGCTACCACGTGGTCATGGAGATATTGCCCGAACTGCAGGGCAAGGTGGATAGCCTCGACCACATTTACCTCAAATCGCCGCTCACCGGGCAACAGGTGCCGCTCGCAAGCTTCGCCAGCTGGTCGACGCGCGAGACCAAGCCGCTGTCGATCAGTCACCAGGGCCAGTTTCCAGCGGTTACCATCAGCTTCAATCTCGCCGCAGGCGGTTCGCTCGGGACCGCCACCGCCGCCATCCAGCGGGCGGAACAGGAAATGCTGATGCCGGCGTCGCTGATCGGCACCTTCCAAGGCAACGCGCAGGCATTCCAGGCCTCACTGCGCACCGTGCCAATGCTGATCCTGGCCGCCTTGTTCGTCGTCTATCTGGTGCTTGGCGTGCTCTATGAAAGCTACATTCACCCCCTGACCATCCTGTCGACCTTGCCTTCGGCCGGTGCCGGTGCCATCGCCACTTTGATGTTGTTCGGGTTCGACTTCAGCTTGGTGGCGATGATCGGCGTGATCCTGCTGATCGGCATCGTCAAGAAGAACGGCATTATGATGGTCGACTTCGCCATCACCACCGAGCGGGATGAACACGTCTCGCCGGTCGTGGCCATTCGCCGGGCCGCGCTGTTGCGATTTCGTCCGATCATGATGACGACCGCCGCCGCGCTGTTGGGCGGGGTGCCGCTGATGCTCGGCGCCGGCAGCGGGGCCGAAATTCGCCAACCGCTCGGCTATGCCATGGTCGGTGGCCTGCTCGTCAGCCAGGCGCTGACCCTGTTCACGACGCCGGTGATCTACGTCTATCTCGACCGACTGTCGCAGCGCCTGAGCCGGCGCACGGCCGAGGAGGTGGTGGGCGAGCCCGTGCGTCACCAGATCGCGGCCGAATAGTCGCCGGTCGCCGCACGCGAGGCGGCGCCAAGACCGGCCGCGGCGAGCGACGCCACCGGTGTTTTTTTCAAAAGCGCAGCCCGGTCGAACGAGATCGCACTTGACCCGAGGCTCAAGGCCGCGACAACCTCGCGCGGGCGGCTGCCCGCCTCGCGCCTGATCTAGCAAGAAGGAACTCGCACCATGCGCATCGCAGTGATTGGTGCTGGCGGCGTTGGTGGTGCGTTCGGGGCGGCGCTGGCCGCGGCCGGAGGCGATGTCAGCTTCCTGGCGCGCGGGGCGCATCTTGCCGCGATGCAGGCCCGCGGTCTCAGCCTCGTCAGCCCGCGCGGTGATCTCCATCTCAATCCGATCCGTGCCACCGACGCACCCGGCAGTATTGGCGAAGTGGACGTGGTGTTGTTCTGCGTCAAGCTGTGGGACGTCGAGAGTGCCGGCGCTGCCATCCGGCCGATGGTGGGCCGCCAGACGGCGGTCATTCCCTTGCAGAACGGGATCGACGCCAGCGAGCGACTGATCCCGATTTTGGGCAAGGATGCGGTCATGGGTGGCGTGGCGCAGATCAGCGCCACCATTGCCGAGCCGGGCGTGATCCGTCAGACCGGCACCTTCATGCGCCTCGTGTTCGGCGAATTGGACGGGCGTCCCAGCCAACGCGGCGAGGCCTTCCGTTCCCTGTGCGAGGCCGCCAAGTTTGAAGCCGTCAACAGTCAAAGCGTGCTTACCGCCTTGTGGGAGAAATTCGTGCTGCTGGCGACCAACAGCTCGGTCGTGGCCTTGACGCGGCTGCCGTTCGGCAAACTGCGCGAGGATCCGGACGTGTTCGCGCTGTTCGCGAAGGCGGTGGCCGAGGTGGCCGCTGTCGGCCGTGCCCGCGGCATTGCCCTGCCGCCGGAGACCGAGACCAAGGCGCTGCAATCGACCCGCAATTTTCCAGCAGACATGCTGCCCTCGATGGCCGTCGATCTGATGCGCGGCAACCGATTGGAGTTGCCGTGGCTGGCCGGCAAGGTGGTGCAGTTGGGACGCGAGCTTTCGGTGCCGACGCCGACCTTCGAGGTGATGTACGCGGCCTTGAAACCCTACGCCAACGGCGCGCCCGGCTGAGCGGCAGCAGCCAACGGCGCCGTCGCGGGGGCGCGGTTGTGACCTGGGCGCTCATGGGGGCTAGTCTGGAATTGACGCGGCGCGGCGGCGTGCCGCCACCGGGCCGCGGCGGCGGCGTCCAGCGCCGGGCATAGTCACACGCTGGCCCGCGCGATGGACTATTTCGCCCCGTCGGGTGATTTCTTGTCCTTGGCGGCCTTCTTGTCGGCGTCCGTCGCGCCGTCCGGTCGGCCCTGAACCTTGGGGGCAGGCACCGAGCGCGTGGCCGGCGCCGCCGGCTTCACCTTGTGCGGCAGCTCTCTGGCCGCCCCACTCGATTCCTCGTCCCCGTCGCGCATGCCCGGAAGCCCACCCGGTTGGCGTTGCGCCAGCAACTCAGGCTGGTCGGACCGCGACGGTGCGTTGCCGAAGCCCGCCTCGAAGGATGCCGGCGTGGGTTGCTCGGCAACGCCGGCCAACATCGAAACCAGGACGAGGGTTGAAAGCATGGGGCGCGCGCTCCTCTCGCGAACACGAAGATAACGGGTGGGGAGTGATGGTTGCTCCGATCCGGCACTGCCAGCAGCGCGGGGCCGCGGCTGGGCGCGGATCGAGGCCGGCCGGCAAAGCGCAAAACGATCATGGCACCTCGAACCATCGCGATCGCGACCAAACCACGGCGCGCCGCAGCTGCGTGCCGGCGGTGACGCCAGCGATCCAAGCCACCGCGGCCAGCGTGAATGGCA
>DATFXD010000207.1:0-14813 GCA_035258605.1 Hyphomicrobiaceae bacterium
GTTGTGACAACTGGCGCAGCCCGCCGTAACGCCGGTGTGGTCCATCTTGGCCCCGGCGAACGAGGCGGTGCTCTTGTGGCAGAACTCGCAGGCCGCCGTGGTGGCAATGTGCGTGGTGGGCTTGCCTGGCGCCGTCGCGCCGTTGTGGCAGTTGGCGCAGCCCGCCGTAACGCCGGTGTGGTCCATCTTGGCCCCGGTGAACGAGGCGGTGCTCTTGTGGCAGGTCTCGCAGGCGGCTGAGGTCACGATGTGGGTGGCCGGCTTGCCGATCGCATTGGTGCCGTTGTGACAGGAGGCGCAGTTGCCAGTTACGCCAACGTGATCCCAGCGGACCGCGAGAAATGAAAAGGTGCTCTTGTGGCAGGTCTCACATGCAGCGGTCGTGGCGATATGCGTGGGCGGCTTGGCGCGGGCATGCGTGCCATTGTGGCAGCTGGCGCAGGCACCGAGAATTTGGTTGTGGTTGAAGCGCACCTGCACCCAGGTCGCCGTGGTGTGGCAGGCTTCGCAATTGGCCGTGGTCGGCCCATGCGTGCCGCGCTGCCCGGCGGCGATGCTGCCATTGTGACAGCCAATACAATTCCGCGGCGTGCCCTTGAAGCGGCCGTTAACGTGACAGGACGTGCAATCGACGCTGAAATGACCGCCGGTAAGCGGGAAGCCGGTGGCGAAATGGTCGAATGATCGCTGCTGAGCTTCGGCGCACGTCGACAGCAGTACTGCAGCGGCAGCACTGGTGCAGAGCAAGATCGCTATCGCCCTCAGCAGTCTGTGCATCAGCTCAAAGCCTATTGTCCATTTATTTTCGCAATGGACGCAACTCTCCTGTCTTGGTGGCTTTGCACGAGCGATTTGTCGGCACGGCTATGCCGTTGCCGGACTAGGCTAGAACGGTCGTGACCCCGACCTGTCGACACGCGCTCAGTTGCTGAAATAACGGCATCTACGCGCGTTCCGGTCGCAATCGACCGTCAGACCCTGTCGACTGTGCCACCCGGTCCGTTGGCCGGAAGCACCTTGTTGTCGGGGCACGCGTTCGCCCGATGCGCACCACCACATCTTGCAACCACAACGCCCACTGCCGTCTACTATTCCGTCGACGGATCGGAAAAGTTTGCAGACAAATCTTCACCCCATGGAGTTTTGCGGCCGAAGCGGCGGGCGGTGTGGCCGATGGGCCGGCAGCACCCAGCTTGTCCACAGCCTGCGTCGGCCCACGCGGCCCGCAAAAACAAAGGCGCCGGGTGCTGGGCACCCGGCGCCAATTGTGGCCGAAATGAGGTGGTAACGGTCCGCCGCTATTTCCAGTGGCGCGCGATCAGAGCCTTTTCCTCTGCATCCTGATAGACATGGCCATCGCTGACGGCGCTAATGGCCGCATCGAGTGCCGCATCGGCATCGCCTGCGCCGGGGCCGGACGCCGGCGCAAAGTTACCCGGCGCATTGGCCGCCGGCGCATCGAGTTTGGCGTGTGTGCGCACGATCCACTCGCCGTCACCGCTGCGGCAGGCGTAGCCGGCAAAGTGGTCCTGCGCGGAACTGCGCAGCTCATAGCGCCGGCACGGCTCCTGGCCGGCGGAACGGAAGCTGAACGAGGCCTCGAGCTCCCAGGTCTTGCCGCTCTCCATCTCGGCGGTGACCGGCACGCCGCGCGCGGTGGTCTCCAGAACATCGCGCAGCGGGCCTTGTGCCATCACGCTGCCATCGCTGACCCGAATGAAGCCCGCGGTCGGCGGGGTCGAGCTGTTCCCCGCCTGCAGCAGCCAGCCGCAACTGACGCCGAGCAGCAAGGCAACGGAAGCGGCGATCGCCGTCGGATAATAGCGCGCCAAGGGGGCTCGCCGTACGGTGGAGGGCTGGCGCGGCAGCGCGCGCACCACCTCCGCAGGCCGCAACGGTGTCGGCTGCGGCGCCAGCTCGGCGCGGCGAATCTGGTCGATCAACGGCTCAAGATGATCGGTGCGGATCGCCGCCTGGAACAGGCTTTGGATCGGCGCCAGAGTGGCACGGAACTTTTCCACTTTGTAGCGGCACTCTGGGTATCTCTGAAGAATGACCTCGACGGCTTCCCGCTCGCTTGGGCTCAGGGCACCATCCGCATACGCCATCAACACTTCATCGGACACTACGGACACGACGGGTCTCCATTGTCGCGGTCGCCTTAGCGGGCGCCCCATTGATTGCCTCGTGGATCGCCAGCCGAGCCCGGGCCAATCGGCTCATGACAGTGCCGACCGGTACCCTCAGAACTTCGGCCGCCTCCTGATAGGTGAGGCCGTCCACACATACCAAAGCGATCAACACGCGATGCTCCGGCGAAAGCTGCTCGAGGCCCCGAAGCACTTCGGCAAGCTCCAGCCGGTTTTCCATGACCGCGCGTCCGTCGCTACCGACCAACATGTCGACGGCATCGACATCGACCGACTCACCGCGGAACTTGTCCGCCCGCTTACGGTCGAGCCAAAGGTTCTGCGCGATCCGAAACATCCAGCTGTCCAGGCGCGTTCCCGGTTGCCACTTATCCCTATTGGCCAAAGCACGCGCACAGGTCTCCTGCACAAGATCGTCACGTTGATCTGCATTTCCCGTTAGGGCATATGCAAACCCGGAAAGACGCGGCAGGAAGGCGATCATTCTCTCGCGAAAATCGTCGCCACCGGCTTCGCCTTGCGGGTCTGCCACATAACGCGCGGACGGGCCCCCTATTCCCTTGCGGGTGCCGGCCCGGTCCTTTGCAGTGGCTGGCGAAGCCTTTCCGCCCGTGGTCAATTTCATTGCCTGCCAAGTCCCTGCCTAAAAGAAACGGTCGTGTGACATTTTTCGCACGCCCGGCCAAAAGCGCCATCATGTACGTCGTCTTGGCCGTGACAGGCGTAACAATTCGTGGGCGCCGTGACTTTGGCGACCTGCGCGGCCTTGTGGCATGCATGACACTGTAAGGCGCGGTGCGCCCCGGTCAGGGGGTAATGGGTCTGCTTGTCGTGATCAAAGCGCCAGCGCGCCCAGCCATTTGGGTTGTGGCAGGCGGCGCAGTTGCCCCCCAGCCGGCCGGCATGGTGGACGTCCTTGTGGCAGCTGCCGCAGGCGCGCGAGGTATCCTTGTAGGACTGGGTCCGGTGGCAGCCTTCGCAGGGCACGGCGGCGTGCAGTCCGATCAGGGGGAAATGGGTCAGGTCGTGGTCGAAGGCCACCGCCTGGCGCCAACCGGTCTCCTTGTGACAGGTCTCGCAGGCCGGCCCAAGCTGGCCCTTGTGCGGGTCGTTCTTGCGATGGCAGGAGACGCAGGTGGTCGCCAACCGGTCGCGCCGGGGATCGGAGGTGTGGCAGCGCTCGCAGGCAAGCTTGGCATGGCCGCCCCGCAGGGGGAATCGCGTCGCCTTGTTGTGGTCGAAGCTGACATTGGCCCACTTGCTGGGGGCGTGGCAGGATTCGCAGGCACTGCCGTTGCGCCCGGCGTGCTTGTCCTGCAGCGCATGGCAGGAAATGCAGGTGGTGGCGAGCCCGGCGTAGCGTTCCCCGGCGTGGCACTTGGCGCAGGCCACCTCCTTGTGGGCGCCGACCAGCGCAAACCGCGTCTTGGCGTGGTCGAAGGGCTTCACGCGCTTCCAGGCCTCCTCGCTGTGACAGCCGTCGCACTTGTCGCCCAGCCGACCCTTGTGCGGATCGCTGGCGCGGTGGCAATCGACGCAGCGCCCGGGCGTCTCGCGGTATTTCGTGTTCTTTACATGGCAGCCGTCGCAGCTTGCACGCTTATGCGATCCGGCCAGGGTGAAATTGGTAAAGCCGTGATTGAAGGTTTCGCGGTTGAGCTGGACGATGTCGGCAGTACGCCCCTTGTGCTCGGTGTGGCAGGTCTTGCACTCGCTTTTCAGGGCTTCCGGGTGACGACCATGGTAGTTGCGCGTCGCCTGCCGATCCGCCGCGATCGGCTTATGGCAGGCCACGCACAGGCCGGTCTGGGATTTTTGCGAGAACGGCTCATGACAGCTCTTGCAGGTCTTCTCCAGGTCGGCATGGGCGCCGATCAGTGGACCTGGCATCACCAGTTTTTCAAAGATGCCCTGTGCCCGTGCCATCATCGAAAAGGTCGCCGATAAGAGCAAAACACCCAGCAGTATCAATGTCCCGCGCAGTTGCACCGGCGTTCCGATCAGTAGAGGTGAACGGCAACCACATGGATGACGGCAGCGAACACCAAAATCGCAAATAGCGGCAGGTGCAGGACGTGCCACAGCGCAAACACGCGCTCATAGAACGCGAACGCCGCGGTCTTGTTGACCGCGACGAAGTATTGCCGCAGCAGCCGGCGCACGCGGCCAAGATGCCGTCGCCGTGCGAGCCACGATGATCCCAGCCGCTTGCCCTCTACCTTGATATGCGCCTGCGCCGCCATGAGCAGCCGCTGCCTCAGTCGCGCCGAGCGCAGGCGCAGACCGATCAGGATCAAGAGCGATTTGGCGGCGCTGCCTTGCCCGCCGACCGCGCGCTTGGCGTGGACATCGAGCTCGGCGAACAGCGCTTCGGGCAGCGACAGGGTGCCTTCGATGGCGCCCTTCAGGCTTTCCGCTTCGGCTTGCAACTCGCTGATTTGCGCGCGGCGGCCGTAGAGCCCCATATGAATGCGACCGTAGAGGTAACGCCCAACCAAGCCACTGCCGGCCACGATTAACATCGCGAATAGGGCAACGTTGCTATTGAGCGAGCCCAGCTTGAAATTTGCATGCAGCAGAATGAGCGCCGGGCCAATGACCCCCAGCATCATGTGGAGGCGGAACCAGCCGGTGACGCTGCCGATGATCTTCAGGCTCGCCAGCCGCTTGCGCAGGGGATAACCGAGCAGCACAAGCATGGCACTGCCGCCGATGATGCCGAGCGCGTAGCCGATCCCCGACTCGGGCGTCAGATAGCCCTCATCGCTGTTGTGCCAGCCGTACAGCAACCCGGCCGTCACCACCGTGGCGAAGGCCAGCGGCGGCAGTGCCAGCTGCAGCCTGCGCCGGGCCGAGAGCTTGCGCACCGGGCGCGCGGGCGGGCGCTTCGGCGCTGGCTTGGCGGTCGATTTCTTGTCGCCGCCATCGGGCTTGCCGCGGTCCCTGCTGTCGGCGGGTTTCGCCTCGCTGCTGTCAGTCTTCTGGGCACCGTCCTTGGCGGCGGGCTTTGCCCCTTGAGCGGGTGGCGCGCCAGCGTCGCCTCGGCGGCCAGCCGTCGGCAAGGAGGCAGAAGCAGTCATCAAACCCCCACCCACGCCAGGCGCAAATCATGTGCTCGAGAAGGTGAATGCGGCAGCACATCCGCGACTCGCTCGATTTCGGCGTGCTAATCGAGACCCCCACACTACTTGGCACAAACAGGCGCTTTTGTGGCCGAAGGTTGTCGAGAAGGATCGCGGTCCCGGCCGCATCGGCGGCTATCGGTCGCCGCGGTTGAGAAATTTTGACGCCGGCGCGAATTTCGCGGCAATCCAATGGAATAGTCGCCGACTTCCATCGTTATGCCGACAATATCGGCGCGCCGCGCGACACGAGATCGATGCGCCTGCTGAAGAAATCGCGCACAATAGAGACCTTCACAATCTTGACGCCGATGGCGTTAACTATGACACCAAAGCTTTCGGAGCCGGCAACATGACGCCCTCGCTCGCATTGGCCATGGTGGCAATCCTCGCTGGTGTTGCCGGTCTCGTTATAGTCCTGGTCCGATTGATCAGCGGGCCTAGCAATCAGCTGTCCTATGCTTTGGCGCAATTGGGGGTGGTCCGCCTGAAGGAGCTGGAGCGCTCCTGGCGTGGCCGGACCGATGAAGCGCGCATCGAATTGCTGCGCCAGCTGCTCGAAGAGGCCCGCGCCTCGCGCGCCTGGCGCTTGCCGTTGCGCAGCAAGCCGACATTGCTCGCCGCCGCCAGCCTGATTGCGCTCGCCTTGTGTGGCGTCACCCTCTTGAGCTTGATCGAAGAGCCGGTGCCCGCGCTGCGCCCGGCGCAGGCTGCAAGCTTCGCGCCGCAGGACCCGGATCTCGCCCGCCTGGAGCTCTACGCCAAGGCGAAGTCGCCGCGGGTCGTGGCCGCTGGGCCGATGAGCAAGCCGGCGGAGCTGCCCGATGTCGACACCATGATCGAGCGGCTTGCCGCCCGCCTGCAAACCAAGCCGGATGATGCCGATGGCTGGCGCATGCTGGGCTGGTCCTACTTCAATGTGCAGCGGCCGTCGAAGGCGGTCGACGCTTACGCCCGCGCCGTGCAACTCCAGCCGCAGGTGGCGGCCCACAAAGTGGCTTTGGGTGAGGCAATGGTGGCGGCCGAGAACGGCATCGTGACGCCATCGGCGCTCGAAGCCTTCAATGCGGCGCTAGCGGTTGAGACCGCAAACGCCAAAGCCCGCTTCTTCCAGGCGCTCGCCATGCAACAAAGCGGCCGCAAAAAAGAGGCACTCGATGCCTGGGTCGCGCTGCTGACGGAGCCGCTCGGTGATGAACCGTGGGTGGGCGACCTGCGGCAACGGACGCAAGACTTGGGGCGTGAGCTCAACGTCGATGTGGTGAACATCGCAGCACCGGCTCAGACTGCAGGCAGTGGCGATGCTCTCGGTCTCACCGCCGCTGTCAAACCGAGCGGCAAAAGCGGTCCAGGTCCTCGCGCACTGACGGCGCAGGAGATGGAGGCAGCGAGCGCGCTGACCCCCGATCAACGCCAGGCCATGATCCGCAGCATGGTGGAGGGGCTCGCCACTCGTCTGCAAATGAAGCCGCGTGACGAGGAAGGTTGGCTACGTCTTATCCATTCGCGGGTTGCGCTCGGCGAAGAGGGCGCCGCGCGCGAGGCGCTGGCGCGGGCGCTCGCCGAGTTCGCCGATGATGCCTCGGCGGGTGGGCGGATCGCGGCAGCCGCCAAGGAATTGGGCCTTTCCAACAACTAGGCGTTTGCGGAGCTTGGTGCGTGTCGTCTGCTTTCGATCCCATGCTGGCCTTCTACGCGGTGCCGCTGATCGTGGTGTGGACCATCTACCTCGGCATGCGCAAAAAGGTTGATACGCACAGCCGCTCCACGCAGGCCGAGGCGAAGGAAGCCGGCCTTACCGAGCCCGCCTCGCTGCATCCCCTGATCGATCCGGTAAAGTGCTTGGGGTGCGGCGCCTGCGTGCGCGCCTGCCCGGAGGTGATGTCGGGACACCATGTTCTCGGCATTATCGACGATAAGGCGGAGCTGCTCGAGCCGGCGAGCTGCATCGGCCACGGTGCCTGTAAGGCGGCGTGTCCGACCGACGCCATCACCTTGGTGTTCGGCACCGAGACGCGCGGCATCGAATTGCCGATCGTCAAGCCAGACTTTCAAACCAATGTGCCCGGACTGTTCATCGCCGGCGAGCTCGGCGGCATGGGTTTGATCAAAAATGCCATCGCGCAGGGTCGTCAGGCCATGGATTCGATCAAGGCCGCGTGCAGCGGCGGCTCGCCGGCGTCCGACATGCTTGACGTGGTGATCGTCGGGGCCGGTCCGGCCGGCTTCTGCGCCAGCCTCGGCGCCATGTCCCACAAGCTCAAATTCGTCACCCTCGAGCAGGACAGCTTTGGTGGCACGGTCGGACACTTCCCGCGCGGCAAGCTCGTGATGACCGCGCCCGCCATGCTGCCGATCGTCGGTCAAATGCAGTTTCGAGAAGTGCAAAAAGAAACCTTGATGGCGTTCTGGAACGATGTGCTCAAGAAGACGGGATTGGAGATCCGCTACGGTGAGCGCGTCGAATCGATCGAGAAGCAAGGGGCGGGATTTGTCGTCAAGAGCACGGGCGGCACGCACAAGACCCGCACCGTACTGCTGGCGATCGGTCGGCGGGGCACCCCGCGCAAGCTCGACGTGCCCGGCGAGGAGCAGTGCAAGGTCGTCTACCGCATGGTCGACCCCCAGCAGTACCGCGGCCAGCATGTCGTCGTCGTTGGCGGCGGCGATAGTGCGCTCGAGGCGGCGGCCTGCATCGCCGAGGAGGAAGGGACCACGGTGACGCTGTCCTATCGCAGCGAGGCGTTTGGACGCGCCAAGCAGAAGAACCGGATCCGGGTCGACGCGGCGGTAAAGGCCGGTTCGCTGACGGTGATGCTCAAATCGAAAATCAAATCCATCGGCGAGAAGGATATCGTCATCGATCACGATGGCAAGAAGCACACCCTCAAGAATGATGGCGTCATTGTGTGCGCGGGAGGTATCCTGCCGACCGCATTTCTGAAAGCCTCCGGCATCGACGTGCAGACCAAATATGGCACCGAATAGCTGGGGCGGGTGGCGGCCCGCGGCGATTGCGGGCCTCGTCATTGTCGTGCTGCTGACGACGATCGCGGTCGGCTCGGCGCAAGAGGTGCCGGCCAGTGCCGAATCCGCCTTGCGGGCTGGGCAGTTCCAGCGCGCGGCAGCGCTGTTCGAGCAGCAAGCCAAGGCCGGCGACGCCGAGGCGCAATATCGGCTGGCCTCGCTCTATCGCCTCGGTCGCGGCGTCGAGCAAGACGATGCGGCGGCGTTCCGCTGGATGAAGCTCGCCGCCGGACAAGGCCACGCCGATGCACAACTCAATCTCGCCCGCATGTACCTGGCGGGGCGTGGGGTCGCCGTCGATGTGGCGCAGGCACGTCTGTGGTTGGCCAAGGCGGCCGCCGGCGGCCGCGGCGAGGCCGCCGAGCTGTTGGCCGAGATCGCTCGGCGCGAGCCGACGCGCGACAAGCCGGACTGGTCGACGACCGTGGCGGCTGCGGCGCCGCGCCCGCCGCTCAAGGACACCGCCGGCCGCAACGGTCTCCCCGCCGTGCTCGATGCCGCCTGGCGCGGCCAGACCGAGGCCCTGCGCCAGCTCATCGCCGGGGGTGCCGACGTGCGCGCCAGCAACGAGGATGGCAACGCCGCCTTGGCGCTTGCGGCCGCGGGCGGTCACCGCCCCAGCCTCGAGATCCTGCTTGATGCCGGCGCCGATGTGAACGCCGTCAATCGTGCCGGCGAAACCGCCCTGATGCTGGCTGCGGCCAAGGGCCATACCGATAGCGTCGCCCTATTGCTGGCGCGCAAAGCCGCGGTTGGTACGCGCAGCGCCACCGGGGAAACGGCGTTGAGCAAGGCGGTTCGCGCCTGCAAAGTCGATGTGGTCAAGACGCTGGTCGGCAATGGTGCCCGGAGCGCCGTGACCGTGGCCGGCGGCACCACGGTGTTGATGCTGGCCGCAGCCTTTTGCGCCGATGCCATCGCCAGCCTGGATGGCGGCAGTGCGCCACCGGTCAATGCCGTTGACGATCGCGGCCGCACCGCACTGTGGTACGCCGCCGACCGCGGCAATGCCGCCGCCATCAAGGCGCTGCTGGCCAAGGCGGCGGACAGCCAGCTGACCGACCAGCAAGGCGTCACACCGTTGGCGCGGGCCATCGAAAACGGTGAAAAGGATGCCGCCCTGTTGCTGCTCGTCAAGGGCATCGACGTCGATCGACGCACCTCCGCCGGCAACGGCCTGCTGATGCTGGCCGCTAAGTCCGGCCTCACCGATGTGGTGCGCGGGCTCCTGCAATTGGGGGCCAGCGCGGATTTGCGCAACGAGCAGGGTTATACCGCGCTCATGCTAGCCAGCGCCGGCGGCCACAGCGAGGTCGTCAAGGCGCTGCTCGAAGCTGGCGCCGACCGCGGCCTGCGCAACAAGCGGCGACAGACCGCGAGCGACATCGCCAAGGCCTCGGGGCAGGCGGCGGTGGCCGAACTCCTCAAATGACAAGGTGACGCTCAGCGTACGGCAAAATTTTGCGGCCGCGCGCTGGTCGTGCATGGTACCCCGGTCGGCACCCACGAGGTGTTGTTAAGGAACAGGTCGCACCGGGTGAGCTGTCGGCCGAGGTGGGTGTTCATGCATACCGTATCACCAAGACGATAGCTGATACCCTGGTAGCGGCACAGACACGGGATCGGCTGACCGGTGGCGCCATCGATCACGCCATGGAACGGCGAGCTCGGCCAGGCCGGCGCCGGCCCGCCGCCGGCGCCCGGCGTGGGTTGATCCTCGGCCGCGGCCATCGGCAATGACGATAGGCCAAGCGCTGCCAGCACGGCAAGCACCCGCCAGGCCTCGAACGTTCGCTTGGTTATCCCATTGTGCGGCAGGCTAGCACGGCGCCCGGCCGTCGCGGAAGCGGCGCCCGACGGATTTGCGGCGACAACTAGGATTGGCCGGCGCCACGCCGATGGCCCACCGCCCCGAGCTGCACCAGCAGGCTCGCCGCCAGAATCAATATCGCCCCGACCCAACCCAATGCCGACAGCCGTTCACCCAGCCACAGATAGGCCGCACCGGCGGCAAACAAGGTCTCGGTGCCGACAATGATGGCGGCCTCGGACGGCGGGGTGTGCTGCATGGCGATGGTGAGGAGCGTGAACGTGAGCGCACTGGAGAACAAGCCGACGAAGGCGATCTCGACGGCCGCAGCACTGAGGCCGGCACGGTCAACCGGCTCGAGCGCGATGGCGGCGAGGCCGCCCAGCACCGCGACCACGGCAAACTGCAGGGTGGTAAAGCCGATCGGGCGTCGATAGCGCGAGGCATTGGCCGTGATCACCACCTGCACGGCCCAGAACACCGCCGAAATCGCCACCAACAGGTCGCCTAGCGAAAACGCACCGAGCTCGCCGCCGCCGAGCAGCCAGGTGCCGACCGCCGACATTGCCACCGCCGGCCACACCAGCGGGTTGGGCATCTTGCCGCTCCAGCACAGCACGATCAGCGGCGTGATGACCACGTAAAGCGCCGTCAGGAAGCCGGTGTTGGTGACGGTGGCCGTCTTCAGTCCGGCTTGCTGCAGCCAGCCGGCGATCAAAAAGGCGCCACCGCCGCCAACCGATGTCAGATAGAAGGCATGGCGCGCCGCTGGCGCCTGCCGGCCTTCGGCCAGCGCCAGCGGCGCCAGCGCGAGGAAGGCCACCAGGCCGCGCATGGCGAGAAAGGTCAACGGCCCGATGTGTGCGGTGGCCGATTTCTGGAACAGGAAGGCTACACCCCAGACGGCGGCCGTGAACAACAGCAAGAGATCGGCTTTGAGGCGTGACATTGGGGTGATGAATTGTCGCCGGCTACCCATACCCCCTCGGCCTCGATCCAGGCGGCCGACGCCTCAGCCCAATGCGTGGACCTTGCATGGGGTTCTACATCAATGCATGCGCTTGGGGGAGGCTGCGATCAAGCGCCGCGACCTCCTCAAATCTGATGCTGGCGGCCGGCGGCGGCCAACGGCACCATGGCGCGCAGACGGCGCCGTTGGTTGGCCGGCGGTTGATCAGGCCGTCGGTGGCTCGAGCACGCGCTGATCGATCTGTCCGGCAGCGTCGTTGGCCAACGTGTTCGCATGGTCTTGCTCGCCTGCGCGACGATTGTTTGGATCGTCAGCTTCGTCAGTCCGCTGCTGGCGCTGGCGGCCGATGCAACGGCTGAAAACGGGATCACCAACAGCACCCTGATGATCGCGCGTCACGGCATCGCGCCCAAACAGGACGCCGCACCGACCGATCGATGCCCGCATGGTCGATCGCAGCCTTGCGATCTTTGGCCCTTCTTAAGCGCGCGGGCGCGGCCGGGCCGCGGCCGGCACGGCAAAAGGCACTCCTGGGGATCTGGTGCAGGAAGGAGGAGGCGATCAATGTCGAGCAAGCCCGCCGCTAGGACGGGGGTGGCTCGGGGCCCGGAAACACGGCGGCGCTCGAAGCCGACCAGCGGTGCTAAAGGGCCTTCGGCTGCATCGCGGGCGCCGCGTCGGTCGCGGGCATTTCGACAATGAAGCGGACCAGGCGCTGGTCGCGGCCGCCGCCGTCGACGGCGCGGCAGACCACGAGCATCAAACGGCTGGGCGCCAGATTGCCGCCGGTGGCGGCCGCACCATCGGCGCCCAGCGCCTTCAGGGCGGTCACTTCGAACTGGCGGTCCTCGCTGCCGACCGTGGCGATGGTGATCCTGTCGCCGATCAAAAGCGGCTTGACGAACGGGCTCGGGCTGTCGGCGTTGGTGCGTGCCAGCCAATAGCCCTCATCGCCAACCGCGGCACCGGCCTTCGATGCCACAACTTGGGTGTCGAAGGACAGCTCCGAGCGCGATTGCTTGAGCGCGGAACCGAGGCCGCGACCGAGCAGCAGATCGGTGCGCACCACGGCAGCACCGGCCGCGCCCGCGATCACACAAGCCGTTAGTATCGTCAGGCGGGTCTTCCAGAGAATGCGCTGCATCGTTGCCTTCGTCCGAGACCTTGGTCTGTGGTGTTGCAGCTAGCTTGGCCAAACACTACAGCAACATTGTGAAAGTGTGGAGGAGGGTGGGGGAGAAGACCACCCTGACCTGTCAACCCCTCCTCCACACACCACGCCGCGGGGAGGCATAGGCGCGGCGCAGATGACGCCAAATGGCAAGATTGAGGGCGGCCAGGAAGGCAAACGCCAGGCTGAGCAGGCCTAATGACTGGCGTTCGCTGGCCAGGCTGGGCCGATTGGCACGCGGCTCCAAGGTGAAAAGTGCCAGGTGGTTGGCCCGGTCCGGGCCCACCTGCGGCAATTGGCTGGGGGGCGAGAGGGGTACGGCGTGAGCTTTGCCGTCAGGGGTGCTGAGCGCGAACGTCAGCACCCAAAACAGGAGCAACGCCAGGGCGAAGTCGACGGCTGCTCGATGCAGGGTCGCTCTGTTGACATGCCCGTACATGTCTCTCATCCCGCACTTCCCGCGCTTGGAGCCGGTTCCGCAACCGACCCGGCTCCTTGGCGCACCTTAACCAAGCAGGTCAGTTGGGCGTGGATAGGCCGACAATGTGGCCAAGCCGCTTGATCCTGTGTCGGAAATAAGGGCCTGTCACTCAGCAATTGCCGCCTAACCTCACGCCTCCGTCTCACCTGTCCTCAACGCCACCGGCAAAAGAAATCCGTCGCCCGGCACCGGCGCAAGGCAAGGCACGTCAGCGCCAGCCGCCGAGGATGCCGGCGGCCTTGCCGTTAGCGCATCGTCCGTTGTGAGCGCTGTCACTTTGGCCTAGAAGTTTTTGATTGGGATGGAGACCAAACAAGGAGCGGGCCGATGCAGCTCACACCCACGCAGCTCAAGGACTTCAACGAGCTCGGCTATCTCGTGTTTCCCGATTGCTTTACCGAGGAGGAGGTTGCGGTCCTGCGCTCGGAAGCCGAAGACATCTTTGACACCGATCGCGAGGAGGTGTGGCGCGAAAAATCCGGCGCACCGCGCACGGCCTTTGCCGCTCATACCTACAACAAGGCCTTCGCCCTGCTCGGTTGCCATCCCCGCCTGATCAAGCCGCTCGAGCAGTTTTTTGGCGAGCCTGTGTACATGCACCAGTTCAAAATCAACGCCAAGGCGGCGTTCGATGGCGAGGTCTGGCAGTGGCACCAGGACTACGGCACCTGGAAGCGCGACGATGGCATGCCCGAGGCGCGGGCCATGAACATCGCGGTATTTCTCGATGAGGTCATGGCCTACAATGGGCCACTGATGTTCATCCCGAGGAGCCACCAGCGCGGCACGCTCGAGGCCGGCCATGACAAGGCCACCACCAGCTATCCGCTGTGGACCCTCGACAAGGCCATGGTGACAAAACTGGTGGCCGAAGGCGGTATCGTCGCACCGACCGGCAAACCGGGCACCGTGCTCATGTTCCACGGCAATCTGGCACACGCCTCGCCGCCGAACATTACGCCTTATCCGCGCAAGATCGTGTATTTGACGTTGTGCGCCGTCTCCAATCACATCACCAAGTTCAAGCGGCCGGAGTTCATCGCCCACCGCAACTTCGCGCCCATCGAGGCGTGCGCCGACGACGCCCTCATCAGCTTCGCGCGTCAGGATCGACAGGCGGCGGAATAGTGGTGGTCGCCCGCTCCTCGACGAGAGCGGGTGGGTGATGCGAACCCGGTGGCGCCGGCGAGGTAGATCGCGCGCCACGAAATCATCCCCGCCGCGCCGATTGAGGAGCGGGGTAAAGCCGCTCAGTTGCCGATGCTGTCGGCGGCGCAGCGCAGCGCAAAAATCAATGCCGGTGCAAACTCTTGAGCGGCCGATCGGCGATGCTGGCACCAGGCAGGTGAACGTGGAGCCAACGGCGGCAAGCTGTGGCGGCAAGCCCGCGAAATGGGATGGTGTCGCCTGATCCGTGGCTCCCACCCCCAACAGCGGTGCCGGCGGCCCGGCCCTGGCTCCAGGGCAGGCAGGCCTGGGTTGTGTCGTCACACCGTCGCGCAAGTATCTTGGGCAGTATTGGGAAACTTGAAACGGACGTCGAAGGCTTTCCACGCCGCCGTCAGTCGACCTTGACGAAACCGCGTCAGGGCAGAGGCGGCCCCCGGCATTACGCTCGCCCGGCGAAAGCGCGCCAATGCGCGCCAGAACCTTGAGCGCGTCCTCGAATTGGCCGAGCTCGCGCAGCGCGTGCCAGCGTGAGCAGTGCCTCGATATGATCCGGGCGGCGGCTCACCACCTCGAGCGCGCGCTGGCCGCGGCCTCCAGATCGCCCGTTCATAAAACCGCTCGGGCCGGCGGCAACGGCGTCGAGTTCCATGGTTTCACCACCGCGGTTGGCGTCCTCGTCGGTGGTTTTTTGCGCGGCTGCGGCATCTGTCCACTCGGGCACATGCGGGGGCTCAAGATCACCTAGCGATCGACGCCAGACCCGACCGGCGCCACCGGTTTGCGCGCGGCCGGGTTGACGCGAGGTGCAAATGGGTCGTTGCGCTGGCCATAGATTTCGCGCCATGCTCAAGCCACATGAGAAAAACGAGATTAGCCCCTTGCGGTAAGTTCGTGCTACCGAACGCTGAACTC
>DATFXD010000208.1:0-3690 GCA_035258605.1 Hyphomicrobiaceae bacterium
GTTCGAGGACGTGATGACCACGATGACGGCAGCCAGGGCGGACCGTGTGGTCAATCTCGCCTATCTCATCGGCAGTCATCATCCGCCGCATCTGGCGATGCGGATCAACGTCCTCGGCACCGACAACTGCTTCGAAGCCGCGCGCTTGTGCCGGGTCAAGCACACGGTCTATGCCGGCTCCTTTGCCCCGAACGGCAAACAGTCCAACTATGGCGACCGGGCCGTCACCGAAGATGATCCGGTCCACGGCGAATATCAGTACGCCCGGCACAAAATCATGAATGAGTGGCAGGCGCTCGATTATGCGGAAAAGTACGGCATGTCTATCACCGGGATCCGCGTGGCCTACGTGACCGGGCCCGACAAGGTGCGTGGTACCGTCGATCATGTGACTTGCATCACGGAGCCGGCGCGCGGTAACCCCGTCACGCTGCCCTACAAGGATGCCATGGTCTGTGCCATCCATGTGGACGATATGGCGGAGGTCTTTGCCCGCGTGACGATGAGCGACAAGCCGGCGCATCGCGTCTACAATTCTGGTGGCACGCCGATCAGCCTGGGTGAGATCGCCGATATCGTCCGTTCTTATCTGCCGGACGCCAACATCAGCTTTCAGCACGACCAGGGTGCGCAAGTGGCCAACCCGACCTACCGTCTCGACAACAGCCGTCTCCTGTCCGAGTTTGCCATCCAATTCCCGCCGTTCCGTCGGCGCGTCCTGCAAATCATCAACGACACTCGTCGCGATTGTGGGCTACCAGCAGTGGGCGAGCCACGTTAGAGGATCTGACGCCGCCAAGCATCGGCCAGTCCAGCTCGCGCCAGTGCGCCACGCCACCGCTGCGGCTTAAGCGCCGTTGGCGGATCGGCACGCTGCCGTCGGCTGGCTGACGCGAACAACCATCGCGCGCACGGGTTGTCGCAGCAAAAGGACATGACCCATGGCCCAGCCCTCGTCTGGCACGCTGACCGACCGTTACGATCGTGGTGCGCGTCTGCGCAAGAAGGTCCCACGCCAACTGCATGCCGATCTCAGCGGGCCGGCAGATCGCGACGCGGTGGCGATCCTTGCAGCGACCGATCGCTGCCGCGTGCCGGAGCTGGTCCCGGTCCGCTACCGGCGCATGCTGGTCGATCCGTTTGCCTTTCTGCGCGGCGCCGCTGTGGTGATGGCCGAGGATCTGCGGCATCAGCCGACGACCGGAATATCGGTGCAGGCTTGCGGCGACTGTCATCTCATGAATTTCGGCGCGTTTGCCACGCCCGAGCAGAACATTCTGTTCGATATCAACGACTTCGACGAGACGCTGCCTGGCGTTGATTTCACCGCCGACGTCAAGCGCTTGGTCGCCAGCGTTGCTGTCGCCGCCCTGGCCGCCGGGGTGCCGAAGAAGGTGGCGCGCGCCACCGCGGCGACCACGGTTGAGGCCTATCGCAGCCGGATGCGCAGCTTGGCAAAGCTTTCGCCCTTGGAAATCTGGCAAAGCAAGGTCGATCTTGCCCGCGAGGTCGAACGCATCGAGCACCCTGGGCTCCGTCGCGAGCTGCGTGGCATCCTGGTCCAGGCGCGCGACCACCTGGCGGAAGACGACAACTTCCCACATCTGGTCAAGGGAAAGCGGATGCGGATCGCCAACCGGCCGCCGCTGATTTATCATTTCGCGGCTAAGGGCGACGCAGTTCATCACCTTGATACCAAGCGCGTGCTCAGCGCCTATGAGAGCCGGCTGACGCCTGACCGGCGTTGTCTCTTCAATCGCTATGCCCTCAAGGACACTGCCTTCAAGGTGGTCGGCGTCGGTAGCGTCGGCACGTTCTGTGCCGTCGGGCTCTACCTCAGCGGCGACGGCGCCCCGCTGTTCCTGCAACTCAAAGAGGCCGGCCAATCTGTGCTGGAGCGCCTGGCGCCCAAGTTCAAGGGCCACCAGGGCCAGCGGGTGGTCGAGGGCCAGCGCATGATGCAGGCGGCGAGCGACATTTTCCTGGGCTGGACGGAAGACAACGCATCACGCCGATACTTCTACGTGCGCCATCTGAAGAATCGGCGCCTCGGCTCGATCGGTGAGCTGGTCGAGGAGCGAGCCCTCGCAAGCTACGCGCGGCTGTGCGGCCGCACCCTCGCCCGCGCCCATGCGCGCTCTGCGGATCCGGCCGTTCTCGCGGGATATATGGGCAAACGCGCCGTCTTTGACGATGCCTTGGCGTCATTTGCAATCGCCTACGCAGCGCGAACTGGACGCGACTACGAGCAACTCGTGCGGGCTAAGCCCGCGCTTGAGCGTAAGCCGAGTTGAGCGCCGCATCGCAGTCCGTGTCCCCCAGCGGGATGGTGCGCAGGCCGCAAACGGACAGCCGGCGCCGTGCGCTCGGGGCCCATCAATCGGCGTGGGCATCGACTTCGGCACCGATAGACGTGCGAGTCGCCGGCTGCTTCACGCCGCCCAGCATGGGCGTACGCCACCACAGAGCTGCCAGCACCAGCATCGCGGCCAAGCCTTCCGATCCCATCACTTGCATTGCCGTTACCGAGCCGAGCCTCTCGAACAACAGACCGGCATGCCAATGGCCGAGCATCGATGAGCCGATGAAGATCGAGAGCACGCCGGTGGCGCGGCCGCGCATGTCCGGCGGAGCAATGTTATGGACCAGCGCATATTGGGTCGATGAAAACGCCGCCGCCGCAAGGCCGCTGATCAGCAGGATGACGACCGCGGAGCCGGCGCTGAAGCTCATCGCCAATGCCAGTATCAGCATCAGACAGGCGAGCGTGCCAAAGTAGTAGAAGCGAAACAGCGTGCGCGGCGCGGCCAGCAACCCAACGGCCATGGCACCGATGGTGCCGCCAAATCCGTCGCACGCTGACAGGGCGCCGACCAGGGCCGGTGTCAGCGCGAAATCCTTCTGCCCTATCACTGGCACCATGCCAATGAACGGCCAGCACCAGAGATTGTAGACCAAAGTCACGCCCATGATGATCTGGAAACGCCGATCAAGCACGAGCTCGCGTGGTGGCAACAGGAAACCCAGTCGGCCGCGGGTCGCCGGCGCCGCAGCCGGTGAAGAGACGGCGACGCGCGCTGCAAGCACCAGGCAAACGAGGTAGCTGGCCGCGATCAGTGCATAGATGCCGCTAATTCCCAATGCCTGGTAGGTGGCGCCGCCAATGAGCGGGCCAAGCGCACGCGTGGCGTACATGGTGGCGTTGTCGAAGCCTAGCGCGGCCGAAACGTTCTCGGATCTAACCGCATCAACCAGGAGGCGGCGCCGTACCGGCATGTCGGTGGTCCAGAACGCCCCGGACACCATCACGATCGCGGCTGCGGCCGCGTAGGTGGCAGCGCCTGTGGCGGTGACCACGAGCATGGTCGTGGACGCGAGCACCATGGTGGCGAACCCCACCAGCAGCAAGCGCTTGCGGTCAAGCGCATCCGCGACGGCTCCCACCAGGAATCCTAACAGTACGTAGGGCACCATGCGCAGCACGGCGAGCATGGCCACCAGCGCTGGAGATCGTGTGAGCTCAAAGGCAAAGATGGCGATGGCGACAAACTCGAGCCAGCGCGCGACGCCGGTCAGGCCGCCGATCGCCCACAGGCGGCGATAGTCTCGGGTAGCGAACAGGCGGCGTGTGTCGGTGGACTGGAGCAACAGACAGCGGGATCGGCTGGAGATGGGTTCGGGACAACCGTA
>DATFXD010000209.1:0-3643 GCA_035258605.1 Hyphomicrobiaceae bacterium
GATCTGGTCGGCGAGGCCAATGACTACGTCGGCAAGGGGCTATCGGGAGGCAAGCTGATCGTGCGTCCCGATGCTCAGTCCGGCATTACGCCGGAGGAAAGCATCATCGTCGGCAACACCGTGCTCTACGGCGCCATCAGCGGCGAATGTTATTTCCGTGGCGTCGCCGGCGAGCGGTTTGCGGTGCGCAACTCCGGCGCCGTGGCCGTGGTCGAGGGCACCGGCGACCATGGCTGCGAGTATATGACCGGCGGCATCGTGGTGGTGATCGGGCCCACCGGGCGCAACTTCGCGGCCGGCATGTCGGGCGGCATCGCCTATGTCCTGGACGAGGACCAAACCTTCGAACGGCGCTGCAACCTGTCGATGATCGATCTCGAGCCGGTGGAGGCGGAGGACCAGGTCATGCGCCAGCTCTCCAACCAGGGCGGCGATCTCGAAAGCCACGGCCTGGTCGACATCATGGGCGATATGACCAAGCAGGATGCGGAACGCCTGCATCAGCTCATTGCCCGGCACGCCCATTACACCAATTCGGCGAAGGCCAAAACCATTCTTGAGAATTGGCCGGCCTATCAGCCAAAGTTCAAGAAGGTGATGCCGGTCGAATACCGACGGGCGCTGGAGGAGATGAGCAAACATCAGGCGGCCGACAAGACCGGCTTCGATGTGCTCGAGATCGGCCTGCCCGCCAAAGGCTGAGGCGGGCGGCGCGGGGCCGCCCACGGGGCTGGTGCACTCTATTCGTCACGAGCGGTGGTCATGAAGATCTACGGCGATCTGGGGTCGGGCAACTGCCTGAAGGTCAAGTACACGGCGGACCATCTCGGCCTCGCCTATCAGTGGGTAGACGTCGACATCCTCAAGGGTGAGACCGGTAAGGCCGAATTTCTGGCCGCCTTTCCGATGGGCCAGATTCCGGCCGTCGAGTTTGATGACGGACGGCGGCTGGCGCAGTCCAACGCCATCGTGCGCTACCTGGCGGCCGGCAGCCCATTGGTGCCCTCCGACCGCTTCCTCGCCGCCAAGGTCGATGAGCTCATGTTCTGGGAGCAGTACAGCCACGAGCCCTATCTGGCGGTGTGCCGGTTCCATATGCGCTATCTCGGGCGCAGCAAGGAGGCGCGCGAGCCGCTGCGCGTCGAGCGTGGCGAGCGGGCGCTCGATTTCCTGGAGCGGCGCCTGGTCGGCTGCCGCTGGCTTGGCGGCGACGCGCTGTCGATTGCCGACATCGTGTTGTTGCCCTATACGCGCCTTGCGCCCGAGGGCGGGTTTGATCTGTCGCAGCGGCACAACCTGCGCGCCTGGATCGCCCGCTCAGAGGCGGTGCTCAAGTTGCAACCGGTCGGCGTCGGCGCGACGGCGAAGGTGGCGACGCCGGCGCCGCAGGGCGGACAATGATTGACCACGGGCAGATGGTGTGAGAACTGGCGACGACGATGGGCAAAGTTACCGGCTTCATGGAGTTTGAGCGGCAAGACCGCGGCTATCGGCCGGTCACGGAACGCCTCAAGCATTGGCGCGAATTCGTGGTGCCGCTGTCCGAGCGCGATACCAAGCTGCAGGCGGCGCGCTGCATGGATTGCGGCATCCCCTACTGCCACACCGGCTGTCCCGTGAACAATCAGATCCCGGATTGGAACGATCTGGTCTACCGCGAGCAGTGGGAGACCGCGGCCCGCAATCTGCACTCGACCAACAATTTTCCCGAGATCACCGGTCGCGTCTGTCCGGCCCCGTGCGAGGCCGCCTGCACGCTCAACATCGACGACACGCCGGTGACGATCAAGACCATCGAGTGCGCCATCGCCGACAAGGCGCTTGGCGAGGGCTGGGTGGCACCCGAGCCGCCGGAGAAGCGCACCGGCAAGCGGGTGGCGATCGTGGGCTCGGGCCCCGCCGGCCTGGCGGCGGCGCAGCAGCTGGCGCGTGCCGGCCACGAGGTGCACGTCTACGACAAGAACGCGGCCCCCGGTGGACTGCTGCGCTACGGCATTCCCGACTTCAAGATGGAAAAGGGCATCATCGAGCGGCGCGTCAAGCAGATGGAGGCCGAAGGCGTGGTGTTTCATTTGAACGTCCACGTCGGCCGCGATCTGTCCGCGCGCGAGCTCGAGGCGGGCCACGACGCGCTGCTGCTGGCGGGTGGATCCGAGCTGCCGTTCGATTTCTTTGCGGCCGCGCCGGGTCGCGAGCTCGATGGCCTGGTGTATGCGATGACGTTTCTGCCGCAACAGAACCGGCGGGTGTCGGGCGAGGCGCAACAGCCCGGGCCGCAGATCAGCGCCGAGGGCAAGCATGTGATCGTGATCGGCGGCGGCGATACCGGCAGCGACTGCATCGGCACCTCGTTCCGGCAAGGTGCCAGGTCGGTGACCCAGCTCGAGATCATGCCGCAGCCGCCGGACAAGGAAAACAAGGCGCTGTCCTGGCCGCACTGGCCGCTGAAGCTGCGGGTCTCGACCAGCCAGGCCGAGGGGGCGCGGACCGAGTATTCGATCTCGACCACGGGCTTTGCCGGCAGCAACGGCAGGGTCGAGAAATTGCTGTTCAGCCGCGTCGATTCGAGCCTGAAGCCGATCGCCGGGAGCGAGGGGGAGCTCGCCGCCGAGCTCGTGCTGTTTGCCATGGGCTTTTCAGGCCCGATTGAAACCGACGTGGTGGCCGACCTCGGCCTTGCCGTGGTCCCGCGCGGCCGCTTCAAGGGCCTCGATGCCAACGATCGTGATTACCGGGTCAAGGGCAGCGCCAAGCTGTTTGCCGCCGGCGACATCCGGCGCGGCCAAAGCCTGGTGGTGTGGGCGATCCGCGAGGGGCGCCAGGCCGCCCACGCCATCGACAGCTTGCTGATGGGCCGCAGCGATCTGGCGCGCTGAGGACGCTGCCAGCGGCCAAAAATCTTGGCGCCCGGGCGCCCTCTTGATCTGGCCAGCGCCGGCCCCACGTGCTCAGATAGAGCATGTCCGGTCTTCGGAGGTATGCCATGAACGCTCCGGTCGAGGTGCATTTCCATGGGATCCAGAAGAGTGAGACCATCGAGCAGCGGGTGCGCGACAAGGTTGCCAAGCTTGAGAAGCATTGCGGTCGGATGACCAGCTGTCGCGTGGTGCTCGAGGCCACTCAGCGCAACGCCCAGAAGCCCAAGGTTTACACCATCAAGATCGAGATCGATATTCCGCGCCGGCGGCCGGTGGTCGTGAGCCATGAGCGGGTCGGCAGCCATGCCGGCGAGGAGCTGGTGGTGGCGCTGCGCGACGCCTTTGAAGCGACGTTGCGCAAGATGGAGGGGGTGGCGAGCCGGCGGGGCCAGCGCACCAAGCTTGAGCGTGGCCGCCGACGCCCGAGCAGCGTCGCGCGCCGGTTGGTGCCGGCGTAAACCACCCGCAGCGTCGCATGTCCCCCGTAGGCGCTGCCGTCAGCTGCGCGGCGCGGCCGGCGGCTTGGCCGAGGTCGGGCGCGGCCGCCGCACCGGTGCCGGTTCGGGGAGTTCCGGGTCGACCCGCGGCCAACCGAAATCGTCGGCACGCCCGGGCTTGGGCTGCAGCCGCTCGCCCTTGATCAGCACATGATAGTAGGGGGCCTGGCTGGGCGCCTGCCGCCGGCCCGCACCCGAGCTGCTGGCGGTTGGCGTAATCGAACTCAA
>DATFXD010000210.1:0-5194 GCA_035258605.1 Hyphomicrobiaceae bacterium
GGAGCGGAAACCATATTCCCAAATTTTGCGAAAAATTTTGTTATGCCCTCCGGAATGCCGTGCGGGGGGCGCGTTGGTGCCGATGCTTGGCCGAGTTTGGCGCCTCCAGGTCCGGATCAATGCCGGGGCTCGCTGGCAAGCCGCCCTAGGCAGTGGGGCCAAGGCGGGGCGCCGCGAAACGGCGCGGGTCGCAACCGGCGCTTTGGCCGGTCCCCTAATGCGCCTGCGTCGAGGGGTTGGGCCGGTGCCGGCGGGCCAGACGCTTTGTCAGGAACGCCACCGGCAGCGCACAGTCGGGGGAGAGGACCTTCACGCCGTGCGAGACCACGGTATAGCCGAGCTTTTGAAAGAAGGTGACCGCATTCAAGGTGGTGAACGAGGTGAGGCGCTCGAAGCCCCAGGTCATCGCCCGTCCTTCGGCCTCCTGGACCAGCCGGCTGCCGATGCCGAAACCGGAATGGCGTGCGAACACGAAGCCAATGCGCGCCGAGGTGCCGTCATCGGCGCTGATTCGCCAGGCCGCCGTCCCCAGCAATTCGCCGCCGAGCCAGGCCGAGAAGATCTCGTTTTCCTCACGCAGCAGGTCCGAATAGGCCGGCGAATGTACCAGGTTGGCGAAGGCGCCGATCTCGCCCTCGCTCAGGGCTTCGGCGGTCTGGGCGCGCAGCACATTGGCATGCAGGTAACGCACCGCCGGGAAGTCGTCGATGCCAAGCGGTCTGATTTCGGCGCCGCGGGGGAAGCCGCGGGGGGGATGCTCTAGACCCGGCATCTGACGCACACCCATGCCCAATGCGCTCGGCAACATCCGTTTGCGCCGGGCGCCCGAACCGTCGGGCTTAGCGCGGGGTCGCGAGGCGTGTCTCCGCCCGCTCAGGACCCAGCGCCGGCGCAGCCTCGGCTTTTTTGTCCCCAGCGCCCTGGGCGGGCACGTATTCGGCTTCTTTGCACGAACAGCCCTGCACGAACTCTTTGCGATAACGCCAGGCCGATTTCAAGCTGGTATAGGGCTGTTGCGTGGTGACAGACACGGCCTGTTCCACCGCACCGCCGGGATTTTGATGGTAGTAGAGCTCGGCCGGTGCCGCGCAGCGGGACTGGCACGCCTCCGCGTCGCGCTGGAAGTGGTTGGGGAGCGTCGAGAAGCTGACCGGGAAGTAGTAGCCGTCGCACAGGCGCACACACAAGGTACGATAGGTGGCAAACGGCAGGTTGCCGAACTGGTTGCCGGGGCCGCGTGAACTATCACCTTCGTCGGACCACAGCGCCGAGAAGGGGTTGCTGGCCGAGTCCCGGCGCCGGGCCTCCTGGGTGTATTGCGGGCCGCAGCCGTTGCGTGCCAACTCGCGGATGATGTCGTCCTGGTAGGAGCGGTCGCGCGTGCCCAGGATCTGACGGCGCTGGCCGTCGAGTTCGGCCAGGTGCCGACGCATACCCTCCACATCCGCGTTGAGCTGGACGCAGCGCGGGGTCCGGCGCAGGGTCTTGGAGAACAGAAATTGATCCCAGCAGTCGGCACGGTCGAGCTGGATCTGCGCCGTCGTCAGGCTGCGTTCGGTCTGGCGCAGCTCGGCCTCGATCTTGGGCAATTGCTCCCGATTTTGCCCGCTGCCTTGGGTCTCCGCCACCAACCGTTGCTCCAGCTGCAGGCAGACAGTGTTAGCCCCGCGCTGGCCGTAGAATGGCTGGCCCGGGGGCGGGTCGCCGGGGGCAGGGGGCGCGCCCGGCGGCGGAGGATAGCCGGCGGGGGGCTGTCCCGGCGGTCCACGGTAGAGCGGTTCACGTGGAATGGGGCGCGGCTCGGACGGGCCGCCGAATGGCCACCAGTTCCAACCCTGTGCCACGGCATCGGCAAGGCTCAATCCCAGCGCGACCAGGACGGCACAGGTAAGCAGCATGAGGCGCAAGGCGCGCGATCTGAGCTTCCCGTTCAGCATGGCTCTTTTCCGCAGTTCCCCGAACGGCTTGGAGTGCCAAATTCCCGTGCCTAGCCATTCCCTTGGGGGAGCCGATTCTCCCTCGAAACTCCCCCTTCGATTATGGGTGGGTTGCCCTAGCCGGTCAATGCAGCGCAATTGCGGCCGCGCGCCTTGGGGCGCTTGACGCTGTACGGGAAAGCGCGGATAAGGCCGCCCATGCCGAGCTTGCGCACAGACGCCGTCACTTTGTGCGGCATTCACACAACGAGCTAGCCACAGGCTGGCGCGCGGCTCTTTCTTTGCCCATCCGTGACAGAGAAAACGTCCGCCCGCTGGCGAGGGGTGAGATGATGCTCACGCTGTACAACACCTTGACGCGCAAGAAACAGGCGTTCGTGCCGATCGATCCCGGCAACGTGCGCATGTATGTGTGCGGGCCGACGGTTTACAATTTCGCGCACATCGGCAATGCGCGGCCGATTATCGTGTTCGATCTGCTGTTTCGGCTTTTGCGCCACCTCTATGGGCCGGAGCACGTCACCTATGCGCGCAACATCACCGACGTGGATGACAAGATCAATGCCCGCGCCGGCGAGCTCTACCCGGATCTGCCGCCGATTGAGGCCATTCGCCGACTGACGCAGGAGACGACCGAGCAGTTCCACCAGGATATCGGCGCGCTCGGCGTGTTGCCGCCGACGGTGGAGCCGCGAGCCACCGAAACGATTGGCGAGATGCGCGCCCTGATCGAGGCGCTGGTCGCACGCGGCCACGCCTACGTCGCCAACGAGCACGTGCTGTTCGACGTGTCGAGCATGCCCGACTACGGCCGCCTCGCCAACCGCTCGCTCGAGGAGATGGAGGCAGGGGCGCGGGTGGACGTGGCGCCCTACAAAAAGGGGCCCATGGATTTTGTGCTGTGGAAGCCGTCGCCGGCCGGGGTGCCAGCCTGGGATTCCCCGTGCGGCATCGCCGCCAAGGGCCGGCCGGGGTGGCACATCGAATGCTCAGCGATGGCCGACAAGTTCCTGTGGCAGCTGGCCAAGGGCACGCTGTCGGCCAACGGCCTGGCGCAGCCGCATGTGTTCGACATCCATGGCGGCGGCATCGATCTGGTGTTCCCGCACCATGAGAACGAGATCGCGCAGACGCGCTGCAGCCATGACACCGAGGCCATGGCCAGCGTCTGGATGCACAATGGCTTCCTGCAGGTCGAAGGCGAGAAGATGTCGAAGTCGGTCGGCAACTTCGTCACCATCCGCGAACTATTGGATGCGGGTTGGGATGGGCGCGTCCTTCACTTCACCATGCTCAAGACGCACTATCGCCAGCCCATCAACTGGACCCGAAAGGGCATGGTGGAGGCAGCGCTCGAGCTCAACAGCTTGCGCCAGTACCTGGCCGGACCTCGCTTGGCCGATGAACACGGCGAAGCCTTTATCGCTGCCCTCAACGACGATCTCAACACGCCGGGGGCAATCGCCGAGCTGCATCGCATGGCCCGCGCCGCCCACGACCCGGCTGCCGCCGAGCCGACAATCGCAAAAGCCCGGGCCAGAGTAGCCAACGCGCTGGCGCTGATCGGCGTCGACGACCTCACCGACTTTGATGCCAACGCCATGCTGGCAAAAGTGGCGGGCCAGACCGCCGTCGATCAGGACACTGTCCGCCGACTGATCAGCGCCCGCAGCGCGGCGCGCAAGCAACGGGACTTTGCGACCGCTGATGGCATTCGCGATCGGCTGGCCAGCATGGGCGTGCAACTGAAAGATGCCAAGGATCCCGTCAGCGGTGATATCGTAACGACCTGGGAAGTGCGCTTCGATGGCTTTCACGACGAACCCTGACCGGCAGCGATTGTGTTGCAAGGCAGCGGCGCCGCGGGGAACATCTGCCCGCATGGTTGGCAGTGAACGGACCATGCCCCAGGCCAGCGACGGGCGCGCTGGGGCGTGGTGCCGGCGCCGCCACCGGCAGCCACCGGCGCGGTGTCGGGCGGTGGTGTTGGCGGCTGCGGCCGGCGGCAACGGTTTGCGGTAGGTACCTATGGCGAAAGAGCGTCTCTATTTGTTCGATACAACGCTGCGCGATGGGGCCCAGACCACCGGCGTCGATTTTTCGCTCGAGGACAAGCGGCTGATCGTTGCGGCGCTCGATCAGTTGGGGCTTGACTACATCGAGGGCGGTTATCCCGGTGCCAATCCCACCGACACCGAGCTGTTCGGTTCCGACCAGCCGCTCACAACAGCCACCTTCACCGCCTTTGGCATGACCAAGCGCGCCGGGCGATCGGTGTCGAATGATCCGGGGTTCCGCGCGACGCTTGCCGCCAAAGCCGGCGCCATCTGCCTCGTCGCCAAGGCCTGGGATTATCACGTGCGCGTGGCGCTCGGCATCAGCAACGAAGAGAATATCGAGGGCCTGGCCCAGTCGGTGGAGGCGATGTGCCAAGCCGGCCGCGAAGCGATCATCGACTGCGAGCATTTCTTCGATGGCTACAAGAGCAATCGCGCCTACGCGCTGGCGGTTGCCACCACGGCGCTGAGGGCGGGAGCGCGCTGGGTGGTGCTGTGCGACACCAACGGCGGTACCCTGCCGCACGAAATCGCTGCCATCGTCGCCGAGGTGGCACAAGACGTTCCCGGCGCGCAGCTTGGCATTCACACCCACAACGATACCGACAATGCCGTCGCCAACTCGCTGGCCGCCGTGCGCGCCGGTGCCCGCCAGATCCAGGGTACGCTCAACGGGCTTGGCGAGCGCTGCGGCAATGCCAATCTCACCTCGCTGATCCCGACCCTATTGTTGAAACGCGAGTTTGCCGATCACTTCACGATCGGCGTCACGCCGGAACGCCTGCGCCGGCTGACGCAGGTGTCGCGGGTGCTCGACGAAATCCTGAACCGCGCGCCCGATCGGCATGCCCCCTACGTCGGCGAAGCGGCGTTCGCCACCAAGGCGGGCATCCATGCCTCCGCCATCCTGAAGGAGCCCGCCACCTACGAGCACGTGCCGCCCGAGAGCGTCGGCAATCGTCGGCGCGTGTTGATCTCCGATCAGGCCGGCAAATCGAATTTGATCTACGAATTGGAACGGCTCGGCATCCCGCTCGGCAAGAGCGACGATCGCGTCGGCAGGCTGCTAGAGGAGGTCAAGTCACGCGAGGCGCTGGGTTACGCCTACGAAGCCGCCGAGGCTTCTTTCGAGCTGCTGGCGCGGCGGCTGCTCGGCCAAGTGCCGCAATTCTTCACCGTCGACAGTTTTCGGGTGATGGT
>DATFXD010000211.1:0-8080 GCA_035258605.1 Hyphomicrobiaceae bacterium
CCCAGGCCGAGGCGCGGCGTGTTCCGCTGGGCCCACACAGAAAACAAAACCGGCCGTGCACGGTTTCTTTTTGGCATCAGGCGCGCTTTCGCCGTTGTTGACTTGCCCGGTCCGGTGCACACTTTGCCGATTGAGGGCCGCACGACATCTGGGTGAGACGATGCACAAACTGGCAGCCATTGTGGGGGCGATTGCAGTTCTGGCCACAACCAGTGCCTCGGCGCAAAAGGCGGGCGGCGTGCTGCGCATCACCCACCGCGACAGTCCTGCCAGCATGTCGATCCACGAGGAAGGCACCATCTCGGTGGTCTTGCCGATGATGGGTGTGTTCAACAATCTGGTGGTGTTCGATCCCCATCAAGCGCAGAACAGCCTCGACGGCATCGTGCCGGATCTCGCCACCCGTTGGGCCTGGAGCGAGGACGGCAAGAAATTGACGTTCACCTTGCGCCAAGGCGTAACCTGGCACGACGGCAAGCCGTTCACGGCGGCCGACGTCAAGTGTACCTGGGATCTGTTGGCCGACCGGGGAGAGGACACATTCAAGGTCAATTTCCGCAAGGGCTGGTATGCCAACGTCGAGGCGGTAACGGTCAACAACGACCACGAGGCGGTGTTCAACCTGAAAATGCCGCAACCGGCGATCCTGGCGTTGCTGGCCTCGGGGTTCACGCCGGTCTACCCCTGCCATGTGTCGCCGCGCGAGATGCGCCGGGCGCCGATCGGCACCGGGCCCTTCAAGTTCGTGGAGTACAAGGGCAACCAGGGCATCAAGGTGGCCCGCAACCCCAACTACTGGAAGCCGGGTCGTCCCTATCTCGATGGCGTCGAGTACACCATCATCCCCAACCGCTCGACCGCCATCCTGGCGTTTGTGGCCGGTAACTTCGACATGATTTTTCCCTATGAGCTGACGGTACCGCTGGTGGCCGATGTCAAGACCCAGGTGCCGACGGCGATCTGCGATATCTCGCCCATGAACGTCGCCGCCAACATCCTGATGAACCCGGTGCCACCCTTCGACAAGGTCGAGGTGCGGCGCGCCGTGGCCATGGCGCTCGATCGCAAGAGCTTCGTCGATATTTTGACGCAGGGACGCGGCGACATCGGCGCCGCCATGCAGCCGCTGCCCGAGGGACGTTGGGGCATGCCCGATGCCATGCGCCAACAGCTGCCGGGGTATGATCCCGACGTCGCCAAGAGCCGGCAGCAGGCGCGGGCGATCATGGTGGCCAACGGCTTTGGTCCCAGCAAACGCCTCAAACTCAAACTATCGACCCGCAATCTGCCGACCTATCGCGATGCCTCGGTGATCCTGATCGATCAGCTGAAGGAGATCTACATCGACGCCGAGCTCGATCTGGTCGAGACCGCGCTTTGGGTGCCGAAATTGATCCGACGCGAGTATCAGATGGCGGTGAGCCAGATCGGCAACGGCGTCGATGACCCCGACCAGAACTATCCGGAGAATTACGCCTGTGGGTCGCGCACCTACATGGACTATTGCAACAAGGACATCGATGCGCTGATCGCCAAGCAGTCGATGGAACCCAATCAGGAGCAGCGCAAGCAGATTGCCTGGGAGATCGACCGAAAGCTGACCGAGGACGCGGTGCGGCCGATGATCTATTACATGCGCGGCGGCACCTGCTGGCGGCCCGAGGTCAAGAACCTCACCCTCATGGTCAACAGCATCTATAACGGCTGGCGCCTCGAAGATGTGTGGCTCGATCGTTGAGCCGACCGCCGGATCGGGACAGAGGGGCAAGCTTGGCGCCCGGCCGCGCGGCAGCAAGCGACGGCGAGCTTAGGCCTTGGGTGAGACCAACCTGGATGCAGGTGGCTCGCCGCCGCGTGCGGAAACTTTAGAACGATCCGCCCGTGCTGAAGTCGCCGCTGTCGCGGGCGGGACCCGGTTGTGCCGGGGCCCAGCGACCGCTGCTCGACGGATTGCGCCAGGCACCGCCGGTGGCATCGTTGCTGCGGCCGCCGGGAAGTGGAAACGGCAGCGGAAAATCCGGAAAGCCAAAGTCACTGCTGCCCCGCGTTGGCTGTGACCGGTACCCCTGCCGCAGCAGCTCCCATAGCGCACCGCTGCGAACCGCTCCCTCCAATATGCCGTTGAGCACGTTGGCGATGTCGCCGCCATTGTTGAACGTACTTTGGGGATGGTCGTAGCCGGTCCTGCGGAACTGCTCGCGCACCCCTTCCATTTCCGATCGGCGCCGCGACAGTTCCGCCGCCTGCGCCCGCAGCTTGGCGATTTCGCCTTCGGTGTCGCCGATCTTGCGGTCGATCCCCTGCAGCCGGCCGACCACGGCTTCGTCGGCGTCCGTTGGCGTGCGGCGGGCCTCGGCATAGAGGTTGGCGAGGCTGTCGGCGGCATCGGCGCTGGCGATGGTGTTGAGGGCTTCGTTGTAGCCGGCATCGGCGTTGCCGCTGACCAGCGCCGCCCGGGCCTCGTCGGCCTTGCGCAGCATGTCACGCTTCTTCTCCACCGTGTCGTCGATCCCCGCCAGCTTGTGACGCGCCTCGGCCAGGATCTTTTCCTTGGCCTCAACGCCGGCTTCGAGCATGGCATGCCGCTCGATCTCGGCCAGCGCCGTCTGGGGCTCGACCGCCGCCTGGCGTTGCACGCTGGCATGCTCCTTGAGGCGCAAGGGGATTTCGATCAGGGCCGCGTAGTTGGGCCTGACACTTGTGTAGTCGATGAAGTCCGCCACCATGCGGTCGAGCATGTTGGCGATGTTGCCGCCAACGTATTGGCCGGTTCCGAACCGGCGACGCCACAGATAGGCGAACAGCGGATCATCATCGTAGGGCTTCTTCTTGGCGTCGAGCTCGGCTTGCGACTCGGCCGCCTTCTTTTCCGCTTCGACGGCGATCGCCTCGGCCGTGTCACGCGCCGTCTTGGCGTCGCGCCAGGCCGGCGTTATCTGCACGCGGTTTTCAGCCTCGGCCCTGAGCTGGTCGACCACATTGAGCGCCGACTCGACATCGGCGGAGGCCGCATGCCGTACCGCCTCCGCCTCGGTGACCTCCTTCTGCAGTAACGCGCACTGTTGGGCAGCGGTGGTAATGCGCAAGCGATAGTCATTGAGGATTTGCAGCGCCCGCCGCTCGCCGGCGTCGAGGTTGCCGACCAACCGACCGGCCGCGATCTCGTCGAGCTTGATGCGAGCCAGCTCGCGCAAGCCCTGGCTGCGCTCCGCGCGCAGCCGCTCGGTGTCGGCGATCGCCGAGCGCATCGCCTGGTCGAGCTGACCCTGCTCGACGTGCAGCGCCGAGATCGCGCTTTCGATTGAGCCAAGGGTTTGTCGTCCGGTCCACATTTGACCCACCTCTACGCTGCCGGCGCCCTACCACTTGGTGATGAAACCGCCTTCGAACGGCATCTCGTAGTCGACGGTCAGGGTGCCGCGCCGCTTCACGCCGAAGCGGTTCTTCTGCACGATGCCGTCGTCGCGCTTGTCGCGGGCGACGGCTTGAAAGGTCTCCTCCGGCACCCGCACGCCGAACTTGGACACGGTCTCCACCATGCCGGTTTCCTCGTTGCGGATCGGCAAGCTGAGCTTCCGGCCATCGGGTGCGATTGCCTCGACGATCAGATAGTAGTTGCGTGCCAGACCGCCTTGCGGCGGGCGGCGCCAGATCCCGGTGCTCTCGCCGGCGCGGGATACGATGGTGAGGGTGTATTCTCTGAGCAGGTCTTGTTGCAGTTGCGCCAGCTCGCCGTTGACCTTCACCATGGCGGCACGGTCGCCGGCGCGAATGGCGCGCTCGGCGTCGGTCTCAAGCGCGGTCGCCTTGGCCTTGGCCGCTTCGTCGGTGGCAATGGCCATGATATCGGCGTGCGTCTGCCGCAACTGCTTGGGGAGGGTTTGCGTGATCTCGATCCGCGCCTGCTCCTTGGCCAGCCTGGCCGGCCGGCTGACGAAGGCGTAGTAGCTGCCGGCGAGCAGCAAGAGGACGGCGGCGACCAAGCCGGTTCGCGTGCCATAGAGCTGCCGCTTCACCCACAGCGTCAGCAAGGTGCGCTTCCAGCTCGCTGGTGGCGGGGTATAGACGAAGCGACTGTCTTTGAGGGCCTTGACACCTTCCGCCAGTACCTGATCCGGGACCTCGATGCCCTGCTCGCGGTAAATCTGGCGCAGGCGCGCGATCAATTCGCTTTCGCGGCCGTCCTCGTTGAGCTCGCGTTCGACGAGGTGCTCGCGATGGCGCAGGGTGTCCACCACGTCCATCGCAATCATGACGTCGTCGAGCTTCTGCGGCTGGCTCGGCGCTACCGCGGCCTCGGTCATACCAATGGTCCAGACCCAACCGTCACGCGGCGGCGGGTAGTTCGTCGGCAGCGGCGACCAGCCGGGCCATGCGCTTCTTGCCTTGCTCGACAGCGTCGCGAATCTCGGCGGAGTTTTGCGTGGCAAGCTTGCGCATCTCGGCAATGATCTCCGTGGAGCGCTCCTGGAAGTTGACGACGCTGTCGACCAGCTTCTTGACGGCATCGGCCCGCACCGTCGGTCCGTAGCCGCTGCGCACCGCCGCCTCGGTCACCTTGTCGCCGACCTCCGACAGCGTATCGAGACTTTTCGACATGCCCTCTTTCATGGCGTCCAGCGTTTTGGTCGACTCATGCAACCCGAACATGCCGGTGAACGACGCCTTGAGTGCCGTCAGCACGCTATCGTTGGTCGAAAAGAAGGTAACGGCCTGCGCATAGACCCGCTCCTTGGCCGAGGTCGTCTGCAACAGCCGCGCCATGATGACCTCCGAGGTATTGTAGGCAATGGTCAGATTGTCGGAGAGGTCCTTGGCGATCTGGTAGCGTTTGTCCTCTTCCTGCGTGCGCCGCAGCTGTTCGTCCCTGACCAGCTCGAGCTTGGCGCGCTCGGAAGGATCCGAACCCTTGAATTCCGCCACCTTGTCGGTTGCCGCCTTGAGATCGGCCTTCACCGCCTCGAGCTTCTCGTTGGCCTTTTTCAGCACCTCCAGCGCCATCACCTCGGCGTGCTTCAGGGCGCCGCGATAGTCTTGATAGGCATCGAGGATCTTGCCCTCGCGTTCGATCTGATTCTTGGTTTCCTTGGAGACCAACAGATAGGTGTGGCGGATCTTGTCGAAGCGATCGGCGATATCACCACGGGCGATCTTCATCCACATGTTGGTGCCGCGCTCGAGAAGATCCAACTTGCCGTCGGCCACCTGATCCACCAGCCGCTTGGAGTCGTCGCGTATCGAATTGAAGCCATTGGTGATCGATTGGTAGCGATCACCGATCTCCATCTTGGCAGTCTGGTCGCGCACCACCTCGTTGAACACTTCGGTCTGCCCGAGGGTGCGGGCGATCAAGGCAATCTTGTCCTGATCGAGGTCGGAAATCTTCTCGAGCAGGGCGTTGATTGGCGCCGGTTCGGACTTTGTCGGCATCAGCCCCAAGTCGCGCAACGCGGTCGAGGCCTTGTCCAGGTATTGCAGCGGGGACCTTATTGCAACGTCAGCCATGCGATTCTCCAATCGAGGAGCTAAAGGTCATCGTCGAGCCTGGCGGCGGTCCGCCGCCGGCGGTGTGCCCCATGTCTGCGCCGGTGTCCAGCGCCAGTTGCTTCAGCCCGCCAACTTGGCTTTCAGGAAGCCAACGATCAGGGCGGTGGCGCCGCCGCTGACACCGCCGGTCAAGAACGCCGACACGATCGAGCCCATATCCAGGCCGGAGGCGGCGGCGGTTCCTCCCAAACCCAAGATGGCGCTCAATATCTGCCCGCCGAGGCCGCCGCCGATGGCGCCCGCCAGGCTATTGCCCATGGGCCCGAGATTGACGTCCTTCGACATGCTGCCGGCGGCGTTGCCGCCAAGTGCGCCGGCGATCAGCTGGATGATCAGTGCAGTGAGGTTCATGGCGTACCTCCACTCGCGGAAAACCGGTGGTCCCGACTGGCAACGGGTGCGCAGCGCGCGCTCGCCCGAACCGTCCGCGAGGAAACAATTTTGGCTGGCGCTGCTGGGTCTGTGGCTGGCGCTGCTCGTCGTTGCTGACGTACCACGGCGCTACCCGACACGTCGTTCGGTGTTAGTCCTGAGAACCAACCGTGGTTTCCATGGGAGGAGCCGATTGGCCGGTCTAGGGCGGCCGGTCTAGGGCAGGTGCATCGCCGGTTGTTGTTAGCCAAAACCCGGCGGTCCGCGCACGAGCAGGGGCGTTGGCGTCGCCCGCGGCCGGGTTGCACCCCGTCATCGGGCGATGCGGGGCGTGGCAGCACCCCGCGACCGCGAACGGAGCTCGCAACCCTATCACCTCGATCGGCCCCCGTTTTGCTGCGTTGCATCGTGGCGGACGCTGAGCCAGGCCCCATGCAAAGGGGCTAAGAGAGGCGCCATGGCGGCTAAGCGGTGGAGCTTGGGGCTGAGCCCTGCGTCGTGTCCTCGGATTGGGGTCACGGTAAGCCCTGAGGATCAGCAATCGCGGGCGGTCACGTCTCAGGGTTAGTCTCGATTTCGGCCGACCGTGCAAATGGATGATCGTACGCGCTAGCGAATGTGACCCGTCATCACGCCAGGCTTTGTAGGCAACATGCGTTTCGATCAATTGCCGCGTAGCAATCAAGTTGAGGATCGCCGAGGCGATAGCCCGCGCGGGTTCCCCCTCGGCCGGGCCGGCGGTGTCGGCGTTGGCACACTCTTGCTTCTCACCGCCATCAGCTGGGCGTTGGGCATCAATCCGATCTATCTGATTGGCGGGGCTGAGCTCCTCTCTAATTTGCGTGGCCAGCAGCAGACGCAGCCGGCACCAAGTGCCGGCACGCCCGGATCCGACCGTACCGCTGAATTCGTCTCGGCGGTGCTTGGAAGCACGGAAGTAACGTGGACCGATATTTTTGCCCAGAGCGGGAGACGCTACGAGCCGCCGACCTTGGTGATGTTCTCGGGCTCAACGCCATCGGCCTGCGGCTATGCCCAGGCGGCGATGGGGCCGTTTTATTGCCCGAATGATCGCAAGGTCTATCTCGATACCAGTTTCTTTGACGATCTCGCGCGCCGCTTCCATGGCTGCGATCTCGGCAGCAAGAGTTGTCAATTCGCGCAGGCCTACGTCATCACCCACGAGATCGGGCATCATGTGCAGAACCTGCTGGGGATCTTGCCCCAGGTGCAGGAGGCGCAGCAGGGCCTCGGCCAGGCCGATAGCAATCAGCTGCAGGTTCGCGTTGAGTTGCAGGCCGACTGCTTTGCCGGCGTGTGGGGCCACTACGCCGCCGAGAAGTGGGGCGTCATCGAGCCGGGCGACGTCGAGGCGGCGGTCCAGACCGCGTCGGCGATTGGCGATGATCGGCTGCAGCGGCGGACCCAGGGCTACGTGGTGCCCGATGCCTTCACGCATGGCTCATCGGAACAACGCACGCGCTGGTTCACGACCGGGTTGCGATCGGGGCAGGTCGCAAGCTGCGACACCTTCCGGGCGAACCCGCTGTGATGGCGGCGCTCAGGACCTCTTGGTCTGCAGCGTAAAAATGGCGTGCCGCAGGGTTTCGCGTAGGGACCCGGCCAGCGCCAGCAGCGCAATCCCGGTCGCGACCAGATTGGCGCCAAGCAGGATGCCGAGCGCCGACGTGCCGGCGAACGGCCATTGCCGCCAGATCAGAAGCCCCACGAGCAACGACACCGCCCCGCTCGCCAACAGCCACCAGGCACCCGCTGCCTGCCGGTTGCGGAAGACTACGATCAGCTTCCACAAGCCATCGCCGACGAGATAGGCCACGAGCAGAAACGTCAAGATGCGCAAACCCAGCAAGGGACGGATGAGCATAAACACGGCGGCAACGGTGGTGATGGCGCCGAGCACCAAGGTCAACACACGGTCCCCGGCCGGCTGCTCGGCCCGCAACACGCCGTCAAAGAGCTGCGCCAACCCTGCCAGCAGCAAAAGCAGACCGACGACAATGACCGTGGCTTTGCCGGCCACCAGGGGCGCAACAATCGCCAACAGCCCGAGCACGATCAGAGCCGCGCCGAGCCACGTCATCCGGTTGATTTTCGGAATAAGATCTCCGACCAGCGTTGCCATAACGCCTACCTTCACAAT
>DATFXD010000212.1:0-19735 GCA_035258605.1 Hyphomicrobiaceae bacterium
ACCGGCGGCCATCTCGGCGCCGGTCTCGGCGTCGTCGAGCTGACGGTGGCGCTGCATTGGATCTTCGATACGCCACGCGACCGGCTGATTTGGGACGTCGGCCATCAGGCCTACCCGCACAAGATCCTCACCGGCCGCCGCGACCGCATCCGCACCCTGCGCCAGGGCGGCGGCCTGTCGGGCTTCACCAGGCGCGCGGAAAGCGACTATGACCCGTTCGGGGCGGCGCACTCCTCGACCTCGCTGTCGGCCGGTCTCGGCATGGCCGTGGCCCGCGATCTCGCCGGGGCCAGCCACAATGTGGTCTGCGTCATTGGTGACGGCGCCATGAGTGCCGGCATGGCCTACGAGGCCATGAACAATGCCGGCGCCCGCAACGAGCGCCTGATCGTCATTCTCAACGACAACGATATGTCGATTGCGCCGCCGGTCGGAGCCATCTCGACCTATCTGGCGCGCATCACTTCGAGCGGCACCTACCTGCATTTGCGCGACATTGCCAAGCAACTGGCCAAGAAGCTGCCGAAATACTGGGAGCGGCGCGCCGCCTTGGCCGAGGAACTGACGCGCACCTATTGGACCGGCGGCACCTTGTTCGAGGAACTGGGCTTTTACTATCTGGGCCCGATCGATGGCCACGACCTCAGCGTGCTGATCCCGGTGCTGAGAAACGTGCGTGACGCCCAGCATGGGCCGATCCTGGTCCATGTCGTCACCAAGAAGGGCAAGGGCTATCCGCCGGCGGAAGCCTCGGCCGATAAGTATCACGGCGTCAACAAGTTCAATGTCATCACCGGCGCCCAGGTGAAACCCAAGCCGAACGCGCCCAGCTATACGCGGGTGTTCGCCGACAGCCTGATCGAGGCGGCGCGCAAGGATGACCGGATCGTGGCCATCACGGCGGCGATGCCGGCAGGCACCGGGCTTGATCTGTTTGCCAAGGAGTTTCCCGAGCGCACCTTCGACGTCGGCATCGCCGAGCAACATGGAGTGACCTTTGCCGCCGGCCTGGCGGCGGAGGGTTTCAAGCCGTTTGCCACGATCTACTCGACCTTCCTGCAGCGCGCCTACGATCAGGTGGTGCACGATGTCGCCATCCAGCGGCTGCCGGTGCGTTTCGCCCTCGATCGCGCCGGTTTGGTCGGCGCCGACGGCCCAACCCACGCCGGCTCCTTCGACACCGCCTACCTCGGCTGCCTGCCAGGCTTCGTGCTGATGGCAGCCGCCGACGAGGCCGAGCTCAAGCACATGGTGGCCACCGCTGTTGCCATCGACGATCGACCCTCGGCGCTGCGCTACCCGCGCGGGGAGGGTTTTGGCGTCGAGCTCCCCGGCGAGGGCCGGCCGCTTGAGATCGGCAGGGGCCGCATTATCAGTGAGGGGTCGACGGTGGCGCTGTTGTCGTTTGGCGGCCGGCTCAGGGAATGCATGGCGGCGGCCGACCAGCTCGCCGCCCTCGGCCTGTCGACGACGGTGGCCGATGCGCGTTTTGCCAAGCCGCTCGACACCGCGCTGATCGACCGCTTGGCCAGGAACCACGAGGTTCTGCTGACGATCGAGGAGGGCTCGGTCGGCGGCTTCGGCTCGTTTGTGCTGCAGTATCTGGCCGGCGAGGGGGTGTTCGACCGCGGTCTCAAGGTGCGCCAAATGGTGCTGCCGGACACCTTTATCGACCACGATAAGCCCGAGAAGATGTACGAACGCGCCGGGCTCAACGCCTCCGGCATCGTCGCCACCGTCGTGCAAACGCTCGGACGCGAAACCATGGCCAAAAATTTGGCGGAGCGAGCCTGATCGCTACTTTTTCCACAGGATGTCCACAGATTTTTTGTGTGCCCACGGGAGCGACACCCGAATCGTTGTGGACGCATCCTCCGTATGCGCCTATGCACACCTGGTCCCTAGACCAACTTTCCTGCTTGCCCTCGTATCCCCCATCCGGCAGCGGGAAAAAGCCCTGGCCACATCGCCAGGGCTTTTTTTTATGCGCGCCGGCATCGAGCGTCGGGCGCCGAGCCGCGTGACCGCCACCGGCCGCCAGTCGGGGCGGACCCGGCTCGATCTCGCCCTCGTCAAGCGCGGCCTGGCGCCGTCGCGCGCGCGGGCGGCCGACTTGATCAAGCGCGGCCTGGTGGCGGTGGCGGGCCGCACGCAACGGCGGGCCGCGGCCGCGGTCGCCGACCACGACCCGGTCGAGATCGCGGCCGGACAGGACCACGTCTCGCGCGGCGCTCTCAAACTCAGGGCCGGGCTGGCGCATTTCGGCTTTCCCGTCGCCGGCGTTGTCGCCCTCGACGTCGGCGCCTCGACCGGCGGCTTCACCCAGGTGTTGCTCGAAGCCGGCGCGCGCCGGGTCTACGCCGTCGACGTCGGCCATGGTCAATTGCACCCGCGTTTGGCGCGGCTGCCGGCGGTGGTGTCGCTTGAGGGCTGCGATGCGCGCACGCTCGATGCGCGCCACATCCCCGAACTGGTCGGCGCCATCGTCGCCGATGTCAGCTTCATCTCGCTCAGCAAGGCGCTGCCGGCGGCGTTGGCGCGGGCGGACCGGGACGCCTGGCTGATTGCGCTGATCAAGCCGCAATTCGAGGCCGGGCGCCAGGCGGTGGGCAAGGGCGGCATCGTCCGCGATGCGGCCCAGCGGCAGCGCGCGGTTGATGGCGTGCGCGCCTGGCTCGATGGCGCGGGCTGGCGCGTTGCCGGGGTGATCGCCTCGCCGATTACCGGCGGCGCCGGCAATCAGGAATTTCTGCTCGGAGCCGTCCATGGCCGATGACGGCGCGCTCGATATCGTTGGCCTCGGCGCCCGCGGCGATGGCATCGCCGAGCTGGCGGCCGGGCCCTCATATGTGCCCTTTGCCTTACCCGGCGAGCGCGTGCGCCGGGGCACGGCGGCGTTGCCCGAGTTGCTGTCGGCGCCAAGCCCCGAGCGCCAGCCGCCGCTGTGTCGCCATTTCGGGGTGTGCGGCGGCTGCAGCGCGCAACACATGGCGGCGGGCCTCTATGGTGCGTGGAAGCGCGGCATCGTCATCGAGGCGTTTCGCCAGCGTGGCCTCAACCCCGACGTTGCGCCAATCCAACCGATTGCCGCCGGCTCGCGCCGCCGTGCCGTGCTGACGGCGCGGCGCCAGCACCGCGGCATCGTCCTCGGCTATCATCCGCGCGCCAGCGACGAAGTATTCGAGGTTACCGAATGCCCGGTGCTGATGCCCGCCATCGTCGCCGGCTTGGCGGCGCTACGCGCCATTGCCGAGCTGATCGCCGCGCGCGAGCTGCGCTTCACCGTACTGGCGACGGCGGCCGGGCTCGACGTTGCCGCGGTTTCGGCCGCAGCGCGCATCGATGCCGCAACTGCGGCGCGGCTGGCGCGGATCGCCGCCGAGCATCGGCTGGCGCGCTTGACGATTGATGCGCGCACCATCGCGCAACGCGCCATCCCCGCGCTGGCCTTTGCCGGGGTCGAGGTGCGGCCGCCGATCGGTGGCTTCGTGCAGGCCGTGGCCGCCGCCGAAGACGCCATCGCCGGCGAAGTAATGGCGGCGGCCGGCAACGCGCGGCGCGCCTGCGATCTTTTCTGCGGCGTCGGCAGCTTGACCTTCGGGCTGGCGCGCCGGGCGGCGGTGGCGGCGTTCGATAGCGACGGGGAGGCGATCGCGGCGCTCAACGCGGCGGCTCGGCATGCCCAGGGCGTGAAGCCGATCGAGGCGCGCGTGCGCGATTTGATGCGCGAGCCGCTCGCCGCCAAGGAGCTGGTCGGCTTTGACGTCGCCGTGTTCGATCCGCCGCGCGCCGGCGCCAAGGCGCAAGCGGCCGAGCTGGCGCGCTCGCGAGTACCCGTGGTGGTTGCCGTCTCCTGCAATCCGGGCACCCTGGCGCGCGACGTTCGCATTCTCGTCGACGGCGGCTATCGGGTCGACCGGGTGTTGCCGATCGACCAGTTCCTGTTCTCGGCCGAGGTTGAAGCCGTGGCCTGCCTGCGGCGCTCGGGCTAATGGCAGCGGCGCCCGGGCCGCGGCCGCGCGCCGGTGCGCGCCACAGCGCGTTTTTTGAACCGCGCTATTTGCCGATCTCGGCGTTGAGCTTGTCGAACATATAGGCCCACTTGGCTTTTTGCGTCGCCACCAACGCTGCCAGGCTGCCGCGCAGCTCGCCCAGCAGGGCGCAATTGAGGGACACCGCCGTGGCCTGGGACTGGCCGCCCTGGGTGATGCGGGCGAGGAAATCCTCCGACTTCTGATCGAAGCTGGCGATGGCATCGTCGCGCACGAACGGCGCCGCTTCGACGAGAAACTGCTCGTGGCTCCAGCCGCGCTTGTCCTTGAGCTGGCGCAGTCGGGCCTGGAATTGCGGCGTATTCTCGTGATTGAGCGTGGTGAGCGCGGCGGCCGCCTCATCGACGACGGCCTCGAAGTCGGCCCGGCTGCAGGCAGCCTCGGCCACCGCCTGCAGTGGACTGGCGAGCGCCAGCAGGAGCGTGATCAAGCCAACCAGACCTCGCCGCATTTGACGCCTCTTTGTTCATCTTTCCGGCGCGCGCAAGGCGGCGGCTCAGAAGGCCGGGCCGAACTTGTTGGAGCGCGGGAAACCCTTCGGTGCCAGGCGGCCGGCCTGTGCGCGCTGCCCCAACCAATCCCTGAGCTCGGCGCTGGGCAAGGTGAAGGTACGCCCGGCGGCATCGAGCCAACTTAAGCCATCGGCCTTTTTGAAGACGCGGACGTCGGACAGCGCCCCGTCCTTGTAGCGCTGCAGGATCACACCCTTGCCGCGGGTCATTTCGTTGACCTCATCGAGCGCAAACACCAGCATCTTTCGGTTCTCGCCGATGGTTGCCACCAGATCGCCCTCGGCCGGCACCACCGAGCAGGCCTCGGCCGGCTCCTCGACGTTCATCACCTGCTTGCCCTTGCGCGTCATGGCCACCATCTCGTCCTCGGGCACGATGAAGCCGTGGCCCGAGGTGGCGGCGATGATCAGCTTGCGGCCCGGCTCGTGCACCCAGATCTCGACGAAATCGTGGTTCTCCTCCAGGTCGACCATCAGCCGCACCGGCTCGCCGTGGCCGCGACCTCCGGGCAGCTGGTCTCCGGTCAAGGTGAACACCTTGCCATTGCTGGCCAGCAGCAACAGCTTGTCCGTGGTCGAAGCCTTGACCGCCCGCTTGAGGCCGTCGCCCTGCTTGAACTCGAGCTTGGAGGTGTCTTCGAGGTGGCCCTTCAAAGCGCGGATCCAGCCTTTGTCCGACAGGATCACCGTGATCGGCTCCTTCTCGATCATGGCCTCATCGAGGTCGACGTCGATGCTGGGCGCGTCCGCAAACGACGACCGACGCCGGCCAAGTTCGGTCTTCTTCGAGTAGGCCTCGCGCGTCGCCTTCACTTCCTCGGTGATGCGCTGCCACTGCTCGTCCTCTGATTTGATGAGCGACTTAAGGCCCCGCCGCTCTTTGCTCAGTTTGTCATGCTCGGCCTTAATCTCGACCTCTTCCAGCTTGGACAGCGACTTCAAGCGCAAGTTGAGAATGGCGTCGGCCTGCACCTCGGTCAGCTTGAAGGCCTTGATCAGCTTGGCCTTGGGATCGTCTTCGAAGCGCACGATGCGGATCACTTCGTCGATGTTGAGGTAGGCGATCAGGTAGCCGTCGAGCACTTCCAGACGATGCTCGATCCGGTCGAGCCGGAACTTGGAGCGGCGCACCAGCACCACCTGGCGGTGCTCCAGCCAGCGCTTGAGCACATCGCGCAGCGACAGCACACCTGGAACCTGCCCGCCGGAGAGCACATTCATGTTGAGAGACACCCGCACCTCGAGCTCGGTCAAGCGGAACATGCTCTCCATCAGCAGCATCGGATCGACGCTGCGGCTCTTGGGTTCCAGCACCAGGCGCACGATGTGCGTCGACTCATCGCGCACATCCCCGAGCAGCGGCAGCTTCTTGTCGTTGATGAGTTCGGCGATGCGCTCGACCAGCTTGGCCTTTTGCACCTGGTAGGGGACCTCGGTGACGACGATCTGGTAGCTGCCGCGGCCGCCGTCCTCGCGCTGCCAGCGGGCGCGCAGGCGAAAGCCGCCGCGGCCGCTCTTATAGGCATCGAGAATGGCCTCGCGTGGCTCGACGATCACGCCGCCGGTGGGAAAATCGGGCCCCGGCACGAACTCGACCAGCTTTTCGACGTGCGCGTTCGGATGCTTGATCAGGTGCAGGAGCGCATTGCACAGCTCCTCGACGTTGTGCGGTGGAACGCTGGTGGCCATGCCGACGGCGATGCCCGAGGTGCCGTTGGCGAGCAGGTTGGGAAAATTGGCGGGCAGCACCACCGGTTCCTGGTTGCTGCCATCGTAGGTGGGGCGGAAGTCGACGGTGTTCTCGTCGATGCCCTCAAGCAGCAACCCGGCCACGCCGGTGAGCCGACTTTCGGTGTAGCGCATGGCCGCGGCGTTGTCGCCGTCGACGTTGCCGAAGTTGCCCTGGCCATCGACCAGCGGGTAGCGCACGGCAAAGTCCTGCGCCAAGCGCACCAGCGCATCATAGATGGCCTGATCGCCGTGGGGATGGTAGTTGCCCATCACCTCGCCGACGATCTTGGCGCATTTCTTGTAGCCGCCGGTCGGATCAAGCTTGAGCTCGCGCATGGCGTAAAGGATGCGCCGGTGCACCGGCTTCAGCCCGTCGCGGACGTCGGGCAGGGCGCGATGCATAATGGTGGAGAGCGCGTACGCGAGGTAGCGCTCCTCCAGGGCATCCTTGAGCTTGATCGGTTCGATCGGCGGTGGCGGCGGGGCGAGAATCGTCGTTTTGCTCATGGCCATTGGGTTAGCCCAGGACGGCGGCCGGCTCAAGCGAGGCGGGGCTTGCGCAACAACCGACGCCTGGTCCAAGCTCACGCGAACGCTTGCCCGAAACTTGGGGGCCAAGGCCGTGAGCGCCCGCCGCCAAGATCCGGCGGCGCTGGTCTGGCGCCCGGCGCCGTGGTGCGCCGTTAAACCGGGCGCAAGCCCTAAGTCTTCTATCGCCCCCGCATAACCGCTGCCCGATGCCCACGCTCCCCGATCTGCCACAGACCGAGATCGCCATCATCGAGATGACCAACGCCTTTCGCAAGGAGCAGCGGCAGGGCGAGCTCAAACCCAACGCTGCGCTGCGGGCAGCGGCGCGCGCTTTTGCCGAATACCTCGGCAACACCGGCAAGTTTGCGCACGAGGCCGATGGGCGCGAACCGATGGCGCGCGCCGAGGCGATGGGCTACCGCGCCTGCCTGGTGTCGGAGAATTTGGCCCTCAATCTCGATAGCCGCGGGTTCGAGACCCGCAAGTTGGCGCGCGACGTCGTCGAAGGCTGGAAGGCATCGCCGTCGCATCGCAGCAACATGCTGGAAGCCAGCGCCACCGAGATCGGCGTCGGGGTGGCGCGGGCGCGCGATCGCAACCCCAAATTCATCTCCGTGCAGGTGTTCGGACGGCCGGAGTCGCTCAAGGTCGTGTTCGCGATCGAGAACCGCAGCGGTGGGGCGGTCAACTACAGCCTGGGCGAGGAGCGTGAGGCGCTGCCGCCCGGCGCCACCGCCACGCACACGAGCTGCGAGGCGGCCGCGCTCGTGTTCGACCAGGCCGAGCCCGCCTGGCGCCGGCTTGAGCCCAAGGATGGCGACAGCTTCGTCGTGAGCCGGGGACGGCTTGGCGCGCTCAGGGTCGAGCGGCACCGACGCTAGCGGGCGGCAGGCGCGCCACCGGTGGCGGCACGCGCCTCAGGGCGATGTGGGCGCCGCCGCCACCGCCGCCTTGCCGGCCAGTCCGAGGCCGATGCTGTAGGCCACCGCCGGCTGCCAGACCAAGAACAGCACGCGGGCGTCGATGATGTTGCGGCTGCCGAAATAGAACAACACGCCCACCACCGCGCCGACCGCGCAGGTCCGCAGCGCGTGGGCTTTATCGCGCAGCTCGGGGGCCACCAGCGCCGCCGACAGATAGGTCAGCGCCGCCCCGACCAGGCCGGCAAACACGCCGCCGAGGAGCGGCCCGGCGTGGCTGGCATCGCCGCCGCCGACCTTGTGCATCCAAATCGCCGTCTGGATGGCGGCACTCCAGGCGTAGAGCGTGCCGATGAAGCTGACCGTCGGCGCCCAGCCGCGCGCCCCGGGGTGGGTGGCGACGGCAATCGCCATCACCGCGGCGAACAGCAGGCCGATCGGCATCATCTCGGCGGTGAGAAAAAATAGGCTCCCCGGCCAGTCCAGGAAGTCGATCCGGTGCTCGAAGCCGACGGCGGCAGAGAGGACACCCGAGACGAGGCCCAGCGCCGCCAGAACCGGCGCCGGGCGCTCACGCCAGGTCTTGAGGTACGGCACGGGCATGGGCGTCCTTGCAAACGCTATCGGGTGGGCGTCGATAGCTGCAAATTCGGCCGAAGGTAAGACAACAGGCGGTTGCGCGCCTCCGGCAGTACCATATCGCGGGGCCGCAGCACGCGCGCCAGCAGAAAGTGCTCGGTCAGCGCCAGCCCGGCGACCACGTCCTCCCCCGTCACCCCGTCACCGGCGCTGCCGCGCAAGAATGGCGGCAGCGCCAGCAGCCGGCTTTTGTAGGGCTCGCCGGCGGCGGCAGACACCGCACGCCCCGACTTGGGCGACACGTAGATGAGCCCCGACGTGACCCCGGTGGCGGCGCAGGTCGACAAATCGAGGCCCATGCCGAGCTCGTCCAGCAGCGCCAGTTCCCAGCGCACCAGCAACGCCGGCCACACCTCGCGTTCCTCGAGGTAGCCCAGGACGAACAGGGTCACCTCGAACAGGTTGGGATGCGGGTCGCGCTCGGGCAGCAACCTGGCCAGCGCGGCAATCGAGGTCAGCGCGGCGAGCGCGGCGGCATCATCGAGCACATGCGCGGCATAACTGGTGCGCAACTCGAGCGAGAAATGCCCGAGATTGTCGGCGATGCGCGCCTTCCAGCTGGCCTCGACGTGGTTGCCGATCTGCAGAATGGGACGCAATTTGCGCGATCGGCCGCCATGCACCAGGCCGAGGTGGCGACCGTTGTGGCGCGTCAACAGTTCGAGCACGGCGCTGGTCTCGCCATGCGGCCGCACGCTGAGGACCACACCTTCATCCGACCATTCCATGCCCGTTCCCTAGCGCCACCGGCGCGGCGGCGCAATGCCAAGGCCCCGCGCGAATGGTGCCGGCCAGCGCCGCTAGCCAGTGTGGCGCCCAGGCCGCCGGGGGCTCAACGGCTTAGCGTTTGCCAAACGGCTCAGGCCTTGGGAAAGGTCAGGCCCAACTCCTGGTAGCGCTCCGGATCGTTCTCCCATTCCCGCACCTTGACGTGCAGAAAGAGGTGCACCGGCGTACCGAGGATCTCGGCCAGTTCCGTGCGCGCCTCAATCGACAGGCGCTTGATCATCTGCCCGCCCTTGCCGAGCACGATCATGCGTTGGCTGTCGCGCTCGACGAAGATCGTCTGCTCGACGCGCACGCCGCCCTTCTTCTCCTGCCAGGCCGTGGTTGCCACCGCGATCTGGTAGGGAAGCTCGTCGTGCAATCGCTGATACACCTTCTCACGGGTGATCTCGGCCGCCAGCAGCCGCATCGGCGCATCGGACACCTCGTCGGGCGGAAAATGCCAGGGCCCGGCCGGGACCTGGCGCGCGACATAGCCCTTGAGATCCTCAACCCCGCTGCCGTCGAGGGCCGACACCATGAACGTGGCGGCGAACTGGAGCCGGCCATTGAGATCGGCGGCGAGCGTGAGCAGGCGCTGTTTGGCGACGCGATCGATCTTGTTCAGCACCAGGATGAGCGGCGCCGCCACCGTCTCGAGCTTGGCGAGGATGCGCTCGCTCTCCGCGTCGAGCCCCTTGCTGGCATCGATCAGCAGCAGCACGAGATCGGCGTCACCGACGCCGCCCCAGGCCGCCTCCAGCATCGCCCGGTCGAGCCGGCGCCGCGGCTGAAACATGCCGGGCGTGTCGATGAACACCAGCTGGCTGGCGCCGGCAATGGCGATGCCGCGTAACGCCGTGCGCGTCGTCTGCGCCTTGTGGCTGACGATGCTGACCTTGGTGCCGACCAGGGTATTGACCAAGGTCGATTTGCCGGCGTTGGGGGCACCGATCACGGCGATGAAGCCGCAGCGGCGGTCCGCGGCTGACGGATCCGGATCTCTACTCACCGGTCCGCCCTCCACACACCTTCGCGCGACAACAGCGCGGCGGCCGCGGCCTGCTCGGCCGCGCGCTTGCTGGCCCCTTCGCCGCGCGCCGCCTTCTTGCCCTTGATGCTGACCTCGGCGGTGAAGCGCGGTGCGTGGTCGGGTCCCAGCCGCTCAACCTCCACGTAGCGCGGCAAATCGAGACCTTGGCCTTGCGCCCATTCCTGCAGCGCCGACTTGGCATCGGCCACCTCGGCCGGGGTTTGGGTGAGGCGACCGCTCCAGTGCGCGCGCACCACGTTGCGCACCTTGTCGAAGCCCGCCTCCAGGAAGATCGCGCCCAGCAACGCCTCGCAGGCATCGGCCAGGATGGTTTCCTTGTCGCGACCGCCGCTGCCCTCCTCCGATTCGCTCAACACCAGCGCCGCGCCCAGATTGAGTTCGCGGGCGATCTCGGCGCAGGTTCCCCCGCGCACCAGCCGATTGTAGAGGCGGGCCAGCTCACCCTCGCTGGCGGCCGGATAGGCCTCGTTCAAAAGTTCGGCGACGGCGAGCCCCAGCACGCGGTCGCCGAGAAATTCCAGCCGCTCGTTGTCGCGCCGCTTGGCCGACGCCTGGCGGACGCTGGCGTGCGTCAGCGCCCGTCGCAACAGGGCACGATCCTTGAAATGATAGCCGACGCGCGTCTCAAGATCCTTGAGCTTGCGGGCCGGCGCCACGGGCCTAGCGCACGAGGCTGAAGATCCGGCTCCAGCGAATGTCCATGGGCCAGTGCCAGGGCTGCGTCAGCCGGAATGCGTTGGGATCATCGACGGCGGCAGAAAAGAAAATAATCTCCGCCCGTCCGACCAAATTCTCGAATGGGACATAGCCGACGCCGAAGCGCGGCGACTGTTCGCGGCTGTCGGTGGAATTGTCGCGATTGTCGCCCATCATGAAATAGTGCCCGGGCGGCACCTTGTAGGGGCCGACATTATCGAATTGGCCATTGGGCGTTGAATCGAGCACGTAATATTTGACGCCGTTGGGCAGCGTTTCCTCATAGCGCGCGATCGGCCGGTCCTCCTCCGGCGAAATGAAATCGCCCTTGCGCACCTTTGGTACCGCCTGGCCATTGATATAGAGCACGCCATTGCGCATCGAAATTTCATCGCCGGGCAGGCCAATCACCCGTTTGATGAAATCGGTGGAATTGTCGCGCGGCAGCTTGAACACCGCGACGTCGCCGCGCTTGGGTTCGGCGCCAAAAATACGGCCGCTGATCGGTACCAGGCCCCAGGGAAAGGAATAGCGGCTATAGCCGTAGGCCAGCTTGGAGACGAATAAGTAATCCCCAACCAGCAACGTTTGCTTCATCGATCCGGACGGGATGTTGAAGGGCTGATAGAAGAAGATGCGAACGATCATCGCCAGAATCAGGGCATGAACGACGATTTTGATCGTTTCGCGCCAGCCGGATTCCCTCACCTTGCCAGCTTCGGTCTCGGAACTCATGCTCTCTCTCTCTGCTGCTTCTTGCCGCAGCGAAGAAGCATGCCCGTCCCCTTCTTACCGGACCCCGTATAGCGGTTTGTTGCGCACGCGGCAATTCACGGACTGGCTAGTTTCAAGCGCCTTGGTCCGCGTCATTTTCGCCGCTGCTAACGGCTATACCGGAAATTAACACCACCGCCTGAGCCTGGGGAAAGTCATCGGTTAATGTCACATCGATCCGGGCCGCAAAGCCGGCCGGGGTGATGCGCTTGAGCTGGGCCGCCGCCCCACCGGTCAGCACCATGGTCGGCCGCCCCGATGGCAAATTGATCACGCCCATGTCGCGCCAGAACACGCCGGCGCGCAAGCCCGTTCCCAACGCCTTTGCACAGGCTTCCTTGGCCGCAAAACGCTTGGCGTAGGAGGCGGCCCGCGTGGCCCTTGGATCGGATTTCCGGCGCTCCGTGTCGGTAAAGACACGATCGAGGAAGCGCTCGCCGTAGCGTTGGATGGTGCGCTCGATGCGCCGGATGTCGATGATGTCGTTGCCGAGGCCCAGAATCATGGCGTCGCCGGGGCCGCGTTCGGCACCTGGGCGGGGAAGCGGGCCTCGTCCATCAGGGTGCGCATGCGGCGAATTGCCGGGCCGAGACCGCTGAAGATCGCCTCCCCGACCAGGAAATGGCCGATGTTGAGCTCCACCACCTCGGGAATGCGGGCGACCGCCGCCACCGTGTTGAAGGTGAGGCCATGACCGGCGTGCACTTCGAGGCCGGCGGCGGCGGCGGCCGCCGCCGCCCGTTTGAGCCGCGCCAGCTCACCGGCGAGGCCGCCGGCATCGTCCCCGAGCGCCCGTTCGCAGTAGGCACCGGTGTGCAGCTCCACGATATCGGCGCCGAGCCGCGCCGCCGCCGCCACCGCCGTCAGCTCCGGCTCGATGAACAGCGACACTCGGATGCCCTGCGCCTTGAGCTGATCGACGGTGCCGGCCAGGCGTGCTTCGCCGCCGGCAACGTCGAGACCGCCTTCGGTGGTGCGTTCTTCGCGCTTTTCCGGCACCAGGCAGCAGGCGTGCGGCACGTGCCTGAGCGCGATCGCCAGCATCTCCTCGGTGGTGGCCATCTCCAGGTTGAGCGGCAGCGTCAGCTCCTGCTTGAGGCGGGCAATGTCGGCATCGGAGATGTGCCGGCGATCCTCGCGCAGGTGGGCCGTGATGCCGTCGGCGCCGGCCGCGACCGCCAAATGCGCGGCGCGCAACGGATCGGGATGGCGGCCGCCGCGGGCGTTGCGGATGGTGGCGACGTGGTCGATGTTGACCCCGAGCCGCAGGTGACTTGATGCAGGCGGTGATGGTGAGCGCTGCATTGCAGGTTGGCTCCATGCTGCTGGCGCCCAAGGCGGCGGCCGGCGCGCCCTGATATAGCGCGGAATGTTCGGCAAAGCAGCTGCGGCCCCGCGTCAGATGAAGACGCGCTCGACGCTGCTTACCACCGGCTTGCCTTTGACCCCATTCATGATGTGGGTGAGGTGGTCGAGGTCCCAGACTTCGACCTCGATCACCATTTCCGTGAAGTCCTTGGCGCGTCGGATCATGCGCACATTGTCGATGTTGCCGTCGGCTTCCCCGATCACCTGGGCGATTTGGGCCAAGGTGCCGGGCTCGTTGAGGGCGGTCACCAGAATCTTGGCCGGGAACCGCTCCGGGCGCTCGGGATCGACGTCCCAGGTGACATCGATCCAGCGCTCGTTCTCGTACTCCTTGAGCTTTGGCGAATGGATCTGGAAGATGCGGATGCCGTCGCCTTCCGACAGCACGCCGACGATGCGATCGCCGGGCACCGCGCCGCCCTCCTCGAATTTGACCGGCACGTCATTGCGCAGTCCGCGGATCGGCAACACCTGCGTCTGCCGCGCCTCGGCGCCGCCGCTGCCCGGCCAGCGAAACTTCAAGTTGAACACCTTGGACAGGTTGAACCAGCCCTCTTCGCCCTGGCCGCGCTCGCGCCGGTTCCTCTTACGCGGTGCCGGCGTGGTCGCCAGATCGGCATCGGGAACGACGGCGCGAATGACATCGCGCACCGGCAGCTCGCCGCGCCCGACCGTGGCATAGACTTCCTCGACCGACTTCTGCGACAGGCGCATCAAGGCCTTCTTCAGCTTGTCGTCGGAATAGTCGTAGCCGGAACGCTGGAACGCGGTCATCAACAAATGCCGGCCGAGCTCGGAATATTGCCGCCGCAAGGCATCGCGAGCGGCGCGGCGAATGGCGGATTTGGCCTTGCCGGTGATGGCGATCTTCTCCCAGGCGGCCGGCGGCGTCTGCCCTTTCGACACCAGCACTTCCACCTCATCGCCATTCCTGAGCTGCGTGGTCAGCGGCAGGTGCCGGCCGTTGATGACGGCACCGGTACAGGCATTGCCGATGTCGGTGTGCACCGCGTAGGCAAAGTCGATCGGCGTGGCGCCACGCGGTAGCGCGATCAGCCGCCCTTTGGGCGTGAAGCAGAACACCTGATCCTGGAACAGCTCGAGCTTGGTGTGTTCGAGAAACTCCTCCGGGTTGTCGCCCTCGAGCAAGGTATCGACCAGCCGGCGCAGCCACATATAGGGGTTCTCGCGCGGCTGGCTGCCGTTGCCGCCGCCATGCTCGGCGCCGGCAATACCGTCCTTGTAGAGGGCGTGGGCGGCCACGCCATACTCGGCGACGTGGTGCATGTCGGCGGTGCGGATCTGCAGCTCGACGCGCTGGTGCCGCGGACCGACGATGGTGGTGTGGATCGACTGGTAGTTGTTCTGCTTCGGCGTCGAGATGTAGTCCTTGAAGCGGTCCGGCACGGCGCGCCAGGCCGAGTGAATGACGCCCAGCGCGCGGTAGCAGGCGTCGATGCTGTCGACCACGACGCGAAAGCCGTAGATGTCGGACAATTGCTCGAGCGAGATGCCGCGGTTCTCCATCTTGCGCCAGATCGAGAACGGCTTCTTTTCGCGGCCCTTGACCTCGGCCTCGAGACCGGCGCTGGCCAGGCGCGCCTTCAATGCGGCGCTGATCTCCTCGACCAGGCCCTGGTTGCGGGCCCTGAGCTCAATCAGCTTGCCCACCACCGCCTCATGCGCCTCCGGGTAGCCCCACTTGAAGGCCAACTCTTCGAGCTCATCGCGCATGCCCTGCATGCCCATGCGGCCGGCAAGCGGGGCATAGATCTCGAGCGTCTCCTCCGACATCTGCCGGCGCCGGTCCGGGCGCATGTGCTCGAGCGTGCGCATGTTGTGCAGCCGATCGGCCAGCTTGATCAACAGCACCCGGATGTCGCTGGAAATCGCCACCAGCAGCTTGCGGAAATTTTCCGCCTGCTCCGCCTTCTTGGTGACGAGGTCGAGCTTCTTGATTTTGGTGAGGCCGTCGACCAGCGCCCCGATTTCTTTCCCGAACTTCTGGTCGATCTCGGTGCGGGTGACGTCGGTATCCTCGATGACGTCGTGCAACAGCGCCGCGGCAATGGTGGCGTCGTCGAGCCTGAGCTCGGTCAGGATCGCGGCGACCTCCAGGGGATGCGAGAAGTAGGGATCCCCCGACAACCGCTTCTGGTGGCCGTGCGCGCGCATGGCATAGACGTAGGCGCGGTTGAGCAGCGCCTCGTTGGCGCTGGGGTCGTACTTCTGGACCCGTTCCACCAGTTCGTATTGGCGCATCATGCCACGCCTCGCGCGCCCGCCGTTCGGGCAGGCGGTGATCTTGCTCCTCTGTTGGCCGAAGCGCGCCCGCGAGCTGAGTTACGCGCTGGCGCGCGGCGCACCGAGCCTAGAGGCCACCGCGGCCGGAGCCGCCGCCGCCACTGCCGCCGCCGTTGGCGGAGGGCTCGGTGGGGGTCAGGCTTTCCATGCCGCGCAACAGCTGTTCCTCGGTGATGACGTCGACCTGGGTATCGGTGCTCTGATCGTCCCGGCCGAGAATCGGTCGACGCTCTTGCGGCAAGGTCGGAGCGGCGCCGGGCTCGGGTTCGTCGACCTCGACGTTGCGTTGGATCGAGTGGATCAAGCCCTCGCGCATGTCATCGGCCGGGATGGTCTTTTCGGCGATCTCGCGCAAGGCGATGACGGGGTTCTTGTCATTCTCGGTGTCAACTGTGATGTGCGAGCCGTTGGCGATGGCTCTGGCGCGATGCGACGCCAGCAGCACGAGCTCAAATCGGTTCGGAACTTTGTCGACGCAGTCTTCGACGGTCACGCGCGCCATGCGATGATCCCTCTAGCCACAATGCGAATGGAAACGAGCCCGGAACACGGCGGTCCCAAGATGTCTCATCTTTCGTGGTTTTTCGCATGCGCTGGACACGAAATCAAGGGTTTGGCCGTAATCTCGGGTGCCAGCCTCACGCCCAGGCGGCGGATGAGGCGCGCCGGCGTGGCGCCGAGCACCGGATGGCGCCAAGCTGGGGCGATGTCCGCCAGCGGCAACAGTACAAACGCGCGCCGGTGCGCCTCCGGGTGCGGCAGAATGAGCCGCCCGCGGCGCTGCCGTGGCGGCGGCCAGCCCAGCCGCCGGCCACCAAAGTCCAAGATATCGATATCGAGGGGACGCGGGCCCCAGGTTTGGCCAAGGCGGCGGCCGGCCTTTCTTTCCAAGCCCTTAACCAAACGCAGCAGCGCCGCCGGCGGCAGCGTCGCCGCGACCAACAGGGCGGCATTGACAAAGCTCGGCTGGTGGCCTGGACCCAGCGGCTTGGTCTGAAACAGGCGCGATCGGCACAGCGGGCGCAGCCCGGCCGCGGCCAGCTCCGCCATCGCCCGCTCGAGTGTCTGCGGCGGTGTGCCCCAAGTGCCCGAAATATTGGCGCCAAGACCGAGCAACAGGCGATTCGGTACACACCTTCGCGCTGATTGCAAAAATTTAAGTCTATTCGAGTAGACATTTAGAGAATTCTTGATCATGGCTATTTGTCGCCTTGGCATTGCTCTTGAATGAGCTTACGTCACGGCCTCGGATGCTCCCTGCGCTGCTTTTCGGATCGCTGGAGCGTACGCTTTTTCAGAGGAACGAGCTCAAATGCATGCAATGCATTTTTACGAGACCGAGCGAATTGCCCTCTTTATCGACGGCGCCAACCTCTATGCCACCGCCAAAGCGCTCGGCTTCGACATCGATTATAAGCGGCTGCTCGCCCTGTTCCGCACCAAGGGCCAGTTGGTTCGCGCCCTCTACTACACCGCCCTGGCCGAGGACCAGGAATATTCCTCGATCAGGCCGCTGGTCGATTGGCTCGACTACAACGGCTATACGATGGTGACCAAGCCGACCAAGGAGTTCACCGACGCCCTCGGCCGGCGCAAGATCAAGGGCAACATGGACATCGAGCTGACCGTCGATGCCATGCGGCTGGTGGATCGGCTGGACCATATCGTGTTGTTCACCGGCGATGGCGATTTCCGGGCCCTGGTCGCCGCCCTGCAGCAATCCGGGCGCCGGGTCAGCGTCGTGTCGACCCTGCAAACGCAGCCGCCGATGGTGGCCGACGAGTTGCGCCGGCAGGCCGACCAGTTCATTGATCTTGCCGACCTTGAGGACCAGGTGTGCCGTGATCCCGCCTCGCGTCCGGTGCGCGAGACGCGCGAGGGCGGCTCGCGGCCAAGCCTGGCGCGGCGTCAGCAGGCTCCGGCGCCGGCGACCTTGAACTATCCCGACGACGAGGACGACGATCGGCCCTAACGCGGCCAGGCACACTCGGCACGGCGATGCCGCAAGCTCCAAGCGAAGCCCCAGCCGAAGCCAAGGCCGACTGCGCGCTCTGTCCGCGCCTGGTGGCGTTTCGCGCGCAGAATCGCGCCCAGCAACCCGACTGGCACAATGGGGCCGTCCCCTCCTTCGGGGAGCCGAGCGCGCGCCTGCTGATCGTCGGCCTGGCGCCCGGTCTGCGCGGCGCCAATCGCACCGGACGACCCTTTACCGGCGACTATGCCGGCGACCTTCTCTATGCCACTTTGCTTGCCTTCGGCTTTGCCCGCGGCACCTATTTGGCGCGGCCTGACGATGGCTTCACCCTCGTCGACTGCATGATTACCAACGCCGTGCGCTGCGTGCCGCCGGAAAACCGGCCGACGCCGGCGGAGATCGGCACCTGCCGCCGATTTCTGGCCGCGCGCATCGCTGCCGTTCCCCGCCTCGCCGCGATTCTGGCGCTCGGACGTATCGCCCATGACAGCACATTGACGGCCCTGGGTGTGGCCAAGGCGCCGTTCCCGTTCCGGCACGGGGCCCAGCATCAGCCGGCAAACGGCGTGGCGCTGTTCGATAGCTATCACTGCTCGCGCTACAACACCAACACCGGGCGGCTCACGCCCGAGATGCTGCGCACCGTGGTGCGCGACATCAAGACCTACCTGGCCTGAAGGGGCGTGGGGCAGAGGACGTCTCCGCCAGCGCGCCGTCGCGCGCAAGCCGATGCCACCCAGCAAGCACCCAGCGGCGCGCCGCGTTCAGACGTAAGCGGAAAGACCCCGCCACTGTGGTGTCAACAGCCCGCAACGCCCTCCCGCGAGGCGATCGCGCTTGGCGATGAGGGGACGCTCAATGCGACCGGTCGATCATGCCGAGCCAGGCGCACACTTCGCGCGCATGCGCGGCGGGCGGGTGGACGGGATAGTAGACGCGTTCGATGGCGCCGTCGTTGAGGGCAAGCGTGAGACGCTTCAGATAGGTGGTGCCGTCGGTCTTGAAGGTGGGAAGCGCCAGCGCCCGCTGCAGGGCAAATGTCGCATCGCTCAACAAGGCGAACGGGAGCCGCAAGCGTTGCGCCAGCTCGCGCTGCTCGTCCTGCGCTTGCGTTGACAGGCCGAACACCTCAGCGCCCACCTGCAGAAAGCCGGCGTAGAGGTCGCGGAAGCCTTCGGTCTGCGGCGTTGATCCATGCGCGCCCGGGATCTCGTCCCAGCCTTTGGGATTGGCGCGCCCGGGCCGGCCGGTCCAGGGATAGCAGTACACAATGACGCGGCCCGGTCGCCGGGCGAGATTGACCGGTCCCGCGATGGTTGCCGGCAGGTCGAGGTCGGGCATGCGCCGGCCGCGTTTGAGGTGGCGGGCCGCACCGTCATCGGTGGGTGGGCATTGCTGGAGCATTGATCGTCCTCCTCCGGCGCCTGGTCCCACAGCTGCAGTGATGGAGAAACGGCACGCCTTCCCGGCCGCACTGGAGCCCGCCACCGGGTGGGTGTGGTGTTGGCCTCAGGGCGTGATGAGGACCGCGGCGATGGCCTTCTCGTTCCATTCGACGCCGGTGCCGGGCCGATCGCCGGGCGTGGTCAAGCCCTTGACCGGCAGCAGCGGGTCCATGGTGAGGTCCTGCCCCCAGTCCATGAACTCCAGCCAATGCTTGGTCGGCGTGGCGGCCAGCACGTGGGCAGAGAAATCGAACGACAGATGCGAGGAGAAGGGAATGCTGCGCGCCTCGGCCACGCGCGCCAGCCGCATCCAGCCGGTGACGCCACCGATGCGCAACAGATCCGGCATGATGTAATCGCAGGCGCCGATCTCGATGGCAGCCTTGCCGACGCGCCAGCTCCACCAGTTTTCGCCGATCTGGACCGGGGTCGCGAGCTTGCGCGCCAGCCGCGCCTGGGTGTCGTAATCATCGTAGCTGACGGGCTCCTCGATCCAAGCCAGCCCCAGGCCATCAATGGCCCGGCAGGTGTCGAGCGCGGTCGCCACCGCCAGACCCTGGTTGAAATCGACCGACAGCAGCACATCTGGGCCGATCGCCTCGCGCACCGCCCGGTAGGCGGCGAGCTCCTCGGCGGCCCGTTGACGCCCCATGCGCAGCTTCATGTGCCCGAAGCCGCCATGCTCGCCCAGCATCTCCAAGGCTTCGCGCGCCAGCTCGTGCGGTTCGGCGAGACCCAGGCCGCAACTGTGATAGGTCGCAAGCGCTGCGTTGCTGCCGCCGAGCAGCCGGTAGAGCGGGACCCCGGCGGCGCGGGCAAGCGCCTCCCACAGCGCCATGTCGAACATCGAGATGGCCATCTGCGCCAGACCTTCGTGGCCCAGGTGCGACAGGCGCTTCTGGCAGGCGTCGTGCACGGCGGGGACATCGTCGGGGCCGATTTTGCGGCCTTTGACCGCGGCAACGAGGTC
>DATFXD010000213.1:0-5114 GCA_035258605.1 Hyphomicrobiaceae bacterium
TGTCCATCGAGCCATCGTTGCGGGCGCAATAGTCCTGCCACCAGCGAATGATCTCGACCAGCTTCTCGCCCACCTGGCGATTGCGCGCACGACGGGTCAAGAGGTGCTCGGCACCGTAGATTTCCGGGGTCTCGGACAGCACCGCGGTACCGCCATGGCGCACCAGCAGGTCGGCGGCGGCGCCGAGCGCCGGATTGGCAGTGATCCCGGAATAGCCATCGGAGCCGCCGCACTGCAGCGCCAAGGTGAGCTCGCTCGCCGCTATGGTCTGACGCCGCGCGCGATTGGCGTGCGGCAGCATGTCTTTGATGCGCGCGACGCCGGCCTCGATGGTCTTTTTGGTGCCGCCGGTATCCTGGATGGTCATGGTGGCAAAGTTGTCGGCCTCGATCAGTCCGTACTTCTGCTTGAGGCGGGCGATCTGGAACACTTCGCAGCCGAGCCCCACCACCAGGGCGGCGGCCAGATTGGGATGGGCGGCATAGCCCCACTGCGTGCGCTCCAACGCATCGTAGCCCTCGCCCTTGGCCGCGAGGCCGCAGCCGGTGCCATGCACGAACGCGACCACGCCGTCGACCTGTGGATAGTCGGCCAGCATGCCCGAGCGGTTGACGGCCTCGACCATGAAGCGGGCGACGGAGGCGGAACAGTTGACGCTGGTCAACACGCCGATGTAGTTGCGCGTCCCCGCCCGGCCGTTGCTGCGCCGATAGCCCTCGAAGGTGGCGCGCGATGCCGGCGGCAGTAACGTCTCCGCCCGCGCATCCTGGGCAAAGGCATAGTCGCGCTCGAACTCGGCAAACGAGCAATTGTGGGTATGCACATGCGCGCCCGGGGCGATGGCTTCGCTGGCAAAGCCGATGATCTGGCCGAACTTGAACACCGGTTCGCCCTGGGCGATCGGCCCGGCGGCGAGCTTGTGGCCGCGCATGATGCGCGCCGTCGCCGTCACGCCGTCGATGTTCGAACCCGGTTCGATCGGATCGATGGCGACGATGATGTTGTCCCGCTGACTGAGCCGCAAGGTGCGCGGCGTCGACCGGTCCGGCTTGTCCTGCATGGGTCACCTCCGATGGCGCCCATCATGCACCATTTTGCGGCGGATCGCGATCGGATGCGCTAAGCTCTGAGCCACCGCCCCGAGAGCCGCCAACTTTGTAAGGTAGCGCCCCGCCCATGAACCTTTCTGCCATGCTCCAGCGACGCGCCGCCGCCGCCAAGCCCATTCGCATCGGCCAGATCGGCGCCGGCAAATTCGGCACCATGTTCCTGGCGCAGGTGCGGCTCACGCCCGGCATGCACCTGGTCGGCCTTGCCGATCTCAATTTAGCGCGCGCCAAGGCGCGGCTGACCGAGGTCGGCTGGCCGGCGCCGCAGATCGCCGCAGGCTCGATGGGGGAGGCGAGCAAGACCGGCAGGACCTGCATCACCGAGGATGCCATGGCGGTGATCAGCCATCCGGAGATCGAGGTGGTGATCGAGGCCACCGGCGACCCTGCCACCGGTATTCGGCTGTGCCAGGCCGCCATTGCGCACGGCAAGCACATCATCATGGTCAATGTCGAGGCCGACGCCTTGGCCGGCCCGCTGTTGGCCGAGCAAGCACGCGCCGCCGGGCTCGTCTACTCGCTGGCCTGGGGCGACCAGCCGGCGTTGATCTGCGAGCACGTCGACTGGGCCCGCACCTGCGGCTTCGAGGTGGTGGCCGCGGGCAAGGGCACGCGCTACCACCCAAGCTACCACCGCTCGACGCCTGAGACGGTGTGGGACATTCTCGACAAGTACCTGGTGATCAAGGATCGCAGCCACATCAATCCCAAGATGTTCAACTCCTTCATCGATGGCAGCAAGTCGGGGATCGAGATGACGGCGGTGTGCAACGCCACCGGTCTGGTGCCGCAAGCGGGCGGGCTCGGCTTCCCGCCCTCCTCGCGCTTCGAACTGGCTCAAGTCTGCAAACCCAGGAGCGACGGCGGCACGCTCGAGAAGAAGGGTGTGACCGAGGTCGTGTCCTCGGTCGACCGCGAGGCCAACGACGTGGCGCATCACCTCGCCATGGGGACCTACGTCGTGGTCGAGAGCCAGAGCCCCTACGCCAAGCAATGCTTCCGGGAATATCATCTGTTGCCGGACAGCAGTGGTCAGTACGCGGCCCTTTACCGGCCAACGCATATGATCGGCTTGGAACTCGGCGTCTCGGTTGCCGCCGCCGTGTTGCGCGGCGAGCCGACCGGCGCGCCGATTGGGTTTCATGCCGACGTGGTCGCCACCGCCAAGCGGGCGCTCAAAAAGGGCGAGCGGCTCGACGGCGAGGGCGGCTTCCTGGTGTGGGGCCGGCAAACCCCCGCCGAGCTGTCGCTGACTGCAGGCTACCTGCCGTTGGGGCTGGCCCACGACGTGACGCTTACCGCCGACATCGCCGAGGGCCAGGCGCTCAAATGGTCAGACGTTGCCCTCGATCGGGATGCGCCCGCGGTCAAGGCGCGGCGCGAAATGGAGGCGCGGTTTGCGCCCCCCGACGTGGCGCGCGAGGGCGCGGCCCCTGAGGGCGCTGGCGCCCGGCGCTGAGCGGGACCGGCGCTGGAAACCGGGTGCAAACCGGGGTCAGGCGAGTCCGTTAGCGGCCGCCGTGGCCGCCTAAAGCGCGCAATCAGCGCCGCCAATAGCCGCGGCGGCCGCCGCCGCGGTGCACCCCATCCTCCGCCATCAAGGTGGCGAGGATGCCTTCGCGCAGGCCGCGGTCGGCCACCCGCAGGCGATCGCACGGCCACATCTTGAGCATGGCCTCGAGAATGGCGCAGCCGGCGAGCACCAGGTCGGCCCGCTCCTTGCCGATGCACGGTTCGGCAACCCGCTCCTGGTAGGTGGCCGCCAGCAGACGTTGCGTCACGGCGCGGGCCTGCGCCGTCTTCAGCCAACAGCCGTCGACGCGATTGCGATCGTAGCGCGGCAGCCCCAGGTGCACGCCAGCGATGGTCGTGACCGTGCCCGAGGTGCCGAGCAGGTGGGTGCGGCTGCTGTCGAGCCGGGCGCGGAACTTGTGCACCGCCTCGAACGGGGCGAGCAAGGTGCCGACATGGTCAACCATGGCCCCAAACACGTCGGGGCAGACGAACACCCCACCGAAGCGCTCGGCCAAAGTCACGACGCCGACCGGCAGCGACGTCCAGGCGGCGATGCAGGTCTGCAGCTCGATGCGGTCGGCCGGCGCCGAGCGGTCGAACGCCGTGCGCCGGGAGAGATCGAGCCAGATCAGCTCGGAGGAACCGCCGCCGATGTCGAACACCAGGACAAGATCCGAGTCCGGATCGATCAAGGATGCGCAGCCCGACACCGCCAGGCGCGCCTCCGCCTCGCGGCTGACGATCTTGATGTCGAGACCGGTCTCCTGGCGCACGCGTTGCAGGAACTCCGGAGCATTGATGGCAACGCGACAGGCTTCGGTGGCGATCAGGCCGGAGCGTTCCACCTTGAGCGCCTGCATCTTGTTGGCACAGGCGTGCAGCGCGTCGATGGTGCGTGCGATCGCCGGCTCCGACAGCCGGCCGCTGATCGAGACGCCCTCGCCCAAGCGGATGATGCGCGAGAAGGCGCCGATCACCTTGAAGCCGCGCGGACGCGGATGCGCCACCAGCAAGCGGCAATTGTTGGTGCCGAGGTCGAGCGCGGCATAGGCGCGTCGATAGCGCGTGCGCGGCGTCGGCGGGGCGTGGCTTTTGGCGGCGAAGGCGGTCGCAGGCACGGCGACGGCGATCCCGTTCTGGCCACTGGCACCTTCGTCAACCACCTCCGGCAACATCTCGCCGGCTTCTTTGCTTGCACCCTCCACGCGAGTCTCCGGCGTCCGTTCACCGCACGCGGACGTCTTTGTGCTTGAAACTTGCGAAATACTGTATTCAGGTCGCCAGCGCTGGTAAAGCCGGTCCAAACACGGCCCGGCAGGGTCGGCGCCGCGCCCCAACGGGGCGCGGTTGGCGGCTGTTGCCGTTGCGGCCGCTGGGGTTGCCAGCCGACCGGCGCCAGCGCACGGTCAGCGCCGCCGCGCCAAGTGTGCAGCTTTAAGTGTGCAGCTTTACAACGTTTACGGAAGAACTTTGGCGGAACATCGCGCCAGGGACCGGTTGCGCCCCGCACGATCCGGGTGCCGCCATACAACGCCTTAGCCCACACCGTCGGGGTGGGCTAAAGCGCTCGCCTCAGGCCCAGGGCCGATCGGCGCTGGCCTTGGCCTCGAAGGCGCTGATCGCCGGCTCGTCCTTGAGCGTCAGCCCGATGTTGTCGAGCCCCTCGATCAGGCAGCGCTTGCGGAAGGGATCGATCTCGAACCGCACCACGCCGCCATCGGGCCCACGGATCTCCTGCTGGTCGAGGTCGACGGTGATGGTGGCATTGGCGCCGCGATTGGCGTCATCCATCAGCTTGTCGAGATCCTGCGGCGACACCTTGATCGGCAAGATGCCGTTCTGAAAGCAGTTGTTGTGAAAGATGTCGGCGAACGATGTCGAGATCACGCAGCGAATGCCGAAATCGAGCAGCGCCCACGGCGCGTGCTCGCGCGAGGAGCCGCAGCCGAAGTTCTCTCCGGCAACCAAAATCTTGGCGTTGCGGTAAGCCGGCTTGTTGAGCACGAACTCGGGCCGCTCGTTGCCCGCCTCGTCGAAACGCAGTTCGTGGAAGAGGTTTTGGCCGAGCCCGGTGCGCTTGATGGTTTTCAGGAACTGCTTTGGAATGATGGCATCGGTGTCGATGTTGATCATCGGCATGGGCGCGGCAACGCCCGTTACGGTCGTGAACTTTTCCATCTCGCTCCTCCGCGCCAGGTGGCGCCCGGCGGCCAGCAATGTCCTCCCCTTTGGCGGCGCCTCAACGTATTGCAGGCGGCGCGCACCTTGGCACCCCTATGACGGGGTGGGCCTCGGTGAGGGGGTTGCAATTGCCTTTTAACGCCAGCCGGCGCGTCGCCGTCAAGGGAGGGGGCTGGTGGGGGCGAGGCAGACGCACGCGCCGGCATGCTGGCGTTGGCGGCACTTTTGTTGGCACCGCTTTATCGCGTCAGAGCTTTCGCCTTACTTGATGGCGTTGTCGTTATAGCACTTGCGCATCTGCTCGCAGCG
>DATFXD010000214.1:0-14215 GCA_035258605.1 Hyphomicrobiaceae bacterium
CTCCGGACGATAACAGGACGCGCAACATGCCGACCTGTATCGCTCCAAGGCTCCCTCCACCAGCAAAGACAAACGCAGTTTTTCCTCCAAGCCGATCCATGGGAGGCGGTCCTTTCGGGTCTCAATTGAGCCGCGTGTACCTAAGGCTCGAACATTACTCGCGCTCTCTCTTCTGTTAGCCCTGCTCCGTGAGGAAACCATGCGCAGTTTTGTAACGGGCGCGTACGTGCGGAGCGGTAATGGCATATGACATCACGAGACTAGTTTTAGCCGCACAAGGGACGCAACCACGAGGATCAAGTGGAGGTGAGCATTCCGATCATTCCGGACCTGCGTCACCATCGATGCGACGCCCCAGGTCGGCGCCACCACTTACCTGGTCACACAATACGGACGCGCCTTCACCGCCGAGGGGTTCGGCAACAAGATGGCGGATTGGTGCAGTAACGCCGGCATTGCGGGCAAGAACTCGCATGGCGTGCGCAAGGCCGCCGCACTCGAATGGCGGAGCGCGGAGCCAGCACGCACACGTTGATGGCGACATTCGGCTGGCTCGATATCAAGCAGGCTGAGCGTTACACGCGCGAGGCCGAGCGCAAGCGACTGACTCGCGAAAACGCCCACCTCCTTGGAACAAATCAGGATGAAACATCCCTCACCTTGGAAGCCTCACCACCCCCGGTGAGGGAAAAAGTGGAAAAAAGGTGAGGATAATCAATGGGTGAATTCGGCAATGGTGCCCCAGGAGGGACTCGAACCCCCACACCCTTGCGAGTACCAGATTTTGAGTCTGGCGCGTCTACCGGTTCCGCCACTGGGGCAAATATCAGGTTCTAACACGAGAGGATCGGCCGCGTGACGCTTCCGCCTTTGTGCTCCGGTCAGCACCGCGGATGACCGCCAATCCGGCGGGTCATGTAGCGCGTCCCCTGACGGGGACGCAAGAGTTTGTGAGCGGCAACGGACGGTCTCGCATGCCTTCGGTGCCACTATCGGCGGCGGCCAGGTTGGCCGCCTGCCGGAGGCTACCCTGGCCTTAGCGAGGACTATTTTGCTTTCTCGTAGGGGTAGACCAACTCGCCGGTCTTCAAATCATCCGGTGTCAGGACGGTCTGGTAGGACATGCCGCGGTAGACGTCGATGCCGTCACCCTGCTTGATGCCGTGGTACTGCACCTGCAGCATCCGGCCCTCGGCCCATTCGCCGTTGTCGGCGAACTTGATGCTGCCGTGGATGGTCTTGAACGTAGTCTTCTTGATGTACTCGGCGAGCTTGTCGTCGTTGAGCGTGTTGGCCCCCCGCACCGCATCGCCAAGTACCTGGATGTAGGCGTAGCCCCAGCCGCCCAGGTAGTAGCCGAGGGGATCGACGCCCTCGGCCTTGGCCCGATCCTGATACTTTTTGAAGAATTCCTCGGTGCCTTCGTACATCATCTTCTTGTCAGGCACCCAGGTCTCGTAGTTCACGAAGCCATTGAGCAGCGGCCCGAGCTGGTTCTTGAACACGGTTGCCTGCAACCCCACCATGGCGCCGCCAATCAGCTTCGGCCGGTAGTTGAGCTCGTTCACCGCCTTGACCATGCCGACCGAGTCGAGCGGATAGGAGCAGATCGTCACGATGTCGGGATTTGCCCCCTGGATGGCACGCACAATCGGAGCAAAATCGGTGGTGGTAGGTGGATAGGTCTTGTCGTAGACGATCTTGAGGTTGTGCGCCTTGACGTTGGTCCGCGCCCCCTCGCAGGCGTTGCGCGAAAACTCCTGATCTGCCGCGATCAGCGCCACCGTCTCCGGTTTCGGCGACTGTTTGACCGCGACATCGAAAAAGCCCTTGGTGAAGGACGGCTTGGTGTCCTGTCCGGTCGGGATCATGGCGAAGAACTTGGGGTAGTTGAACTCGCTGTTGACCGCCAACCCAAAGAGAATGATGAAAGTCTTGCCCTTCTGCATGATGACGGGCATCGCCGGCGCCGCCATGGCCGTGGCATAGGGGCCAAGTACGAGGTCCACTTTGTCAACGTCGAGCAGCTTCGTGTAGATGCCCGGTACCGTCGATGAGTTCGACTGATCATCATAGTAGACGAGCTTGACGGGCCGGCCGAGCAAACCACCCTTGGCGTTGGTCTCCTCCTCCCAAATCTTCATGCCGAGGAGCGCCTGCTTGCCGTTGGCCGCCAGCGGACCCGTCAGCGCCATCGAAAAGCCGACCTTGATCGGCTCCTGCGCCTTAACCGCCGAGAGCGCCCCGAACATCGCCAACAGCGCCATGCCGGCGCCCAGTAAAACTGCCCGGCGCCAACGTCTCCATTCCCTTACCATCGCGTGTTCCTCCCAACGCCAAAGTCGAATTTTGCGGGCACTTTAATGTAGAACTCCGCCCGAGGCCAAGGGTGAGCCTGCCGGCGCAATTGCCGCGGGGGAGGGGAGACCTGCCCGCTCGCCAAGCCCCCGGCCTCCCGCTCACCAAAGGGGGAGAGCGTCGCTCGCCGGCCGGCATCTCGCCTTGCCGCGCGCCTGGCCAATACTCACCATTCTGCCGACCCCGGGCCTCGAGACGCTAGGCGGCGAGCCGCGCAACAGAAGTTTGGGGGAGACTTGCGCCACCCCTTGCGGCGCGCCGGTCAACCACGAAAGGGGTGACCATTCAACCTCTTGACACCGTCTCACACTTTCTTATCAAGGCGAAAAGCAGACGCGTCGCGGGGCTTGCCCGCCTAGACGCTGTCACATCCTTTCTAGCCAAACTGCCAAACTGTTGGCCGCGCCCGGGCCATAAAAACAACGTGGGGTAGCGGTCCGCGCGATACTGGGGAGTAGAACTCATGGCGGTCCTGATCGAAGCGCGCGAATTGCGCAAACGCTTTGGTGCGATCAATGCAGTCGATGGCATCTCCCTTGCGGTGACGAAGGGCGAAGTGCTGGGCTTCCTCGGGCCCAATGGCGCCGGCAAATCGACAACGATGAAAATGCTGACGGGCTTCCTGGAGCCGGACTCGGGCAGTGCCTGGATCGGCGGTATCAGCGTTGCCGACCAGCCCATTATCGCCAAGGCGAAGCTCGGCTACATGCCGGAAGGTGCGCCCGCTTATGGCGATATGAACACGCGCCGCTTCCTGCAATTTATCGCCGAGGTGCGCGGCTTCGACGGCGCCGAAGCCAACCGCCGCGTCGAGGCTGCGGTCGAGAAGGCAGCGCTGCAATCAGTCCTGGATCAGAAGATCGACACTCTCTCAAAGGGGTTCAAGCGCCGCGTCGGCATGGCACAGGCGATCCTGCATGACCCGCAAGTGCTGATCATGGATGAACCAACCGACGGCCTCGATCCCAATCAAAAGCACCACGTGCGCAAGTTGATAGCCGAAATGGCAAAGGACAAGGCCATCATCGTATCAACGCACATTCTGGAGGAAGTGGAGGCGGTATGCTCGCGCGCCGTCATCATCAACAAGGGCAGGATCGTGGCCGACGGTACGGCGGAATCCCTGATGCGGCGCCTGTCCTATCACGGTACCGTGGCCATGCACGTTCCCTCGAGCCGCGTTGAAGCTGTCAAGAAGGCGCTGCTGGACTTCTCGGCGATTGCCAGCGTCGAAACCATCGGTAGCGCCAACGGCAAGGTCCGCCTGCAGGCGGCGGCCCGCGATGGTGCCCCCGCGGCACCCCAGCTTGCCACCCTGATCCGCACGCGATTGATCGAGGCGGAGGAAGTGGTGGTACAGCGCGGCAGTCTCGATGAAGTTTTCCGCCAGATCACCACCTCCGACGATGGGGCGCGCCATGGCTGAGCTGCTACGCAAGACCTGGGCCATCACCAAGCGCGAGTTCGCGGCCTATTTCAGTACCCCGCTTGCCACCGTGTTTCTCATCATCTTCGTGGCCCTGACGGGCGCGTTTGCATTCTACGTTGGCGGCTTTTTCGAGCGCGGACAGGCCGATCTCGCTCCGTTCTTCCAGTATCATCCCTGGCTCTATCTGTTGTTGGTGCCGGCGGTTGCCATGCGGCTGTGGGCCGAGGAGCGCAAGTCGGGCACCATCGAATTGTTGATGACCTTGCCGATTTCGCCGTGGGAAGCAATTCTCGGCAAGTTTTTGGCGGCATGGGCCTTCATCGGGGTGGCGCTAATCGCCACCATGCCGATGTGGATCACCGTCAACCTGCTGGGTGATCCCGACAATGGCGTCATCGTTGCCAGCTATATTGGCAGCTTTCTGATGGCGGGAGCGTTCCTTGCCATCGGCTCGTGCATCTCAGCCCTGACCAAGAACCAGGTCATCGCCTTCATCGTCGCGGCCACGATCTGTTTTCTGTTGGTAATGAGCGGGCTTGAACTGGTGCTGGGCAGCATGCGCGCCTGGGCACCGGAGTTCCTGATCTCGGCGATCTCCTCGCTGAGCTTCCTGTCGCATTTCGACCGCATCACCAAGGGTGTGGTGCAGTTGTCGAGCATCATTTTCTACGTGTCGCTGATCGTGTTCGCTCTGTTTGCCAACAGGGTGATCGTCGAGATGAAGAAAGCTGACTGAGGAAGTCCCCATGGATCGCATCCTCGCCTCTGTGCGTGCTGGCTTCGACCGACTGACGGCCTATGTCGCGGGCCTTCCCCGCCATACGCTGGCCTGGATCGGGCTGGCGCTGGCCGCCGTCATTCTCCTGGCCGCCAACCTGTTCGCGGCGACCGCGTTTCGCACGGTCAAGGCGGACCTGACCGAGCAGCGGTTGTTTACAATTTCCGATGGAACGCGCTCGGTGCTGCGCAGCATCGACGAGCCGATCAGCATTCGGCTGTACTTTTCCAAGCGGCTCGGGGAGGCGGCCCCGTCGTATGCGCGCTATTTTGAGCGGGTACGCTCGCTTCTTGAACAGTATCGCGACATTTCTCGCGGTCAGCTCGAAGTTTCGGTGTTTGATCCGGAGCCGTTTTCCGACGCCGAGGACCGTGCCGTCGCCGCCGGCTTGCGCGGCATTCGCCTCAACACCGAAGGTGAGACTGGCTATTTCGGTCTAACCGGCAACAATTCCACCGATAACGACGCCTCGATTGCCTTCTTCAGCAACGATCGCGAGCCGTTCCTCGAATACGATGTCACCAAACTGATCTACACCCTGGCCAATCCCAAGAAGCGCGTGGTCGGGCTGATGACCGGACTGCCGCTCGATGGCGGCATGCCGCCGATGGCGATGATGGGCGGCGGCCGACCGCAGCCGCCGCAGATGGTCATGGAGCAGATCCGCGAGTTCTTCGAGGTCAAGTCGATCGGCCAGGACGTCAAGGAAATTCCCGCCGATGTCGACGTCCTGATGATCGCTCAACCCGACAAGTTGACGGCGGAGGCGGCGCTTGCCGTCGATCAATTCGTGCTCGGCGGCGGCAAGGCACTGGTGTTCGTGGATCCGGTGGCAGAGCTCGGGCGCATGGGCCCCATGGGAATGGGACCGGGTGCGCCAACCGCCGACTTCATCAAGGTCCTCAAAGCCTGGGGCTTGGACTTCGATCCCGGCAAGACCGCCGCCGACATCGCCAGCGCTCGCCGTGTGCAATTCGGCGGCGGCGCGCGGCCGGTGGTCACCGAATACGTGTCATGGCTGACGCTTGACCGCACGCGGCTTGACGAGAAAGACGTCCTCTCCGGCGGCATCGAGCGCATCAACCTGTCGACACCGGGTTTCCTGAGCAAGGCCGACGGCGGCAAGACGCAAGTGTCGCCGATCCTCATGACCAGCGACCGGGCGATGCAGGTCCCCGCCGAAAAATTTGCCGCCATGCCCGATCCGGTTGGCCTGCTGCGGAATTACAAGCCGGAGGGCAAGGCGCTGATGCTGGCGGCCCGCGTCACCGGCGAAGCCAACACGGCCTTCCCCGATGGTATCGCCACCAAGCCGGTGGTAGACAAGGACAAGCCGGCCGGGGACAAGCCGGCCGCGGACAAGCCAGCCGGAGACAAGCCGGCTGCGGAAAAGGACGCGGCAAAGCCCGACGCCCCCGCCGGCGACGGCAAAGCTGCCGCTACCAAACCCGAGGCGAAAGCCGAGGCGGCGACGACTGGCAAGCCGGCACACAGCAGCGGCCGCATCAATGTCATCGTGGTCGCCGATACTGATCTGTTGTCGGATCAGTTCTGGGTCGATACGCGCGAGTTCCTCGGCCAGCAGGTGGCGATCCCCAATGCCAGCAACGCTGCGCTGGTCGTCAATGCGCTCGACAATCTGTCGGGCTCGGACTCGCTCATCAGTTTGCGCGCGCGCGGGGTCGAGGAGCGCCCCTTCAAGCTCGTGAATGAACTGCGCCGCGATGCCGAACAGCGCTATCGCGAAAAGGAGCAGTTGCTCACCAACAAGCTGAAAGACGTGCAAGGTCAACTGGCGAAGCTGGAGAGCGCCGGTGAGGGTGGGGCCACGCTGCTCACCGAAAGCGAGAAGCAGACGGTCGAGAAGTTCCGCTCCGACATGCTGTCAATCCGCCGCGAGCTGCGCGAGGTCAAGCGTGCGCTGCGGGAGGACATCGACCGGCTCGACGGCTGGCTCAAATTTGCCAACATTGCGCTGGTGCCGCTGTTGATTGGCGTCGGCGGCATCGGTTGGGCGACGCTCAACCGGCGGCGCCGCGCCGACGATAGCAACAACCATCAGGCGGGGGATCAGGGAGGCGCCGCATGAAACCCAGGACGATCGCCGAGCTTGCCATTATCGCCTTGGTGGCGGTGGTTGTGGCCGCGGCCTCCTATGTCTCGCAGAATCGCTGGTCGCAGGCCAAGGTCACCGGGGCTCCGCTGTTTCCTGGACTGACGGCGCAGAGCGCAAAAATTGCCAGGATCGAGCTGCGCCAGGGCGATAAGAAGCTGGCGCTCGAACGCAAGGATCAGGGCTGGGTGGTCGCCGACCGGGGCGGCTATCCCGCCAAGGCCGACGCCGTCCGCACGCTGCTGGTGCGGCTTGGCGAGGCGGAACTGGTCGAACCCAAAACTCGCAAGAGCGACCGGTTCGCGATGCTGGAGCTGGAAGACGCCGGCGCTAAGGATACCAAGTCGCGTGAGGTGCGCCTGCTGGACCAGCAGGGCAGCGTGCTGGCGCAGGCGATCATCGGTAAAAAGCGCTACGACGCCTTCGGCGCCAACCAGGCCGGAACTTATGTACGTTGGCCGGAAGACGCACAGGCCTGGCTGACCAGCAGCGATATCGTGGTTTCGGCGGCGCCGCGCGACTGGGTGGTCCCGGCCGTGCTCGAAGTCGAGGCCCCAAAAATCACCTCGCTCACCGTCGAGATTCCCAACGAGGCGCCGCTGCGCATCGAGCGGGACGGCAGCGAGGGTGGCAAGCACAAGCTCGTCAGCATCCCGCAGGGCAAAAAACTGAAACAAGGCGCCGACGTCGATGCGGTTGTGCGCGCCGTTGCCGGTATCGAACTCGACGACGTGCGCAAACTCGATGAGGCGGCGAGCGGCGAGGTCGGCACCGCCCGCTTCGAAGCCGACGGTGGCCTGGAGGTGACCTTGCGCCTGCGCAAGCAGGGCGAGGATACTTGGGTGTCGATCGCGGCCACCGCCAAGGGCGACGGCGACGGCAAGAAAGCCGCCGAAACCATCACCAACCGCACCAAGGGTTGGGAATTCAAGATCCCCGCCTCCAAGGCAACGGCAATTCTGAAGCGCCCGGACGACCTGTTCGAGGCGAGCTGAGGGGCCGGCCGCAAGATCGACGGCGGAGACCGCCCCAGTCACGGGAAGCCGGATCACACCCCGCGCTCTGGCCCCATCACCCCGCGGCCGTTGCCCGCTGCCGCCGGCACGTCCTGGCCAGGCAAGCCGCGCGTTGCGCCGCGGCGCGGCAACGCGCCCCAGTTCGATAACCGGCGCACCGCGGCCGGCCGCGGCAGCGTTTGCGCCTTGTTTTTCAGCGCCAGCACGAGCCCACTTAGACTTCCGACGTAGGCAATGCCGGTTCGGCTTGGCGTTTGAATTGCTGGCCGAATTGAGACATGCTTGAGGCCGCTGCCGCACCGGCCTCGCGCCGCTGCCAATGCCAAAATAAGCAATCGATAGTGACCGGAGGAAGCGCATGAAACGTCGGCATCGCACGCTCACCTTGCTTACAACGGCGGCGCTGATGGCGTTGTCATCCCTGGCCGGGCTGGCGCAGGCGGAAGCCCCCAAGCGCGGCGGCATCCTGAAGTTCGTGGTGCCCGATGAGCCGCCGAGCTTCGACGGCCACCGCGAGACCACCTTTGCGCTCATTCATCCGATCGCGCCGTTTTACAGCGTGCTGGTCAGGGTCGACCCCAACAATCCCGCCTCGACCACCGATTTTGTCTGCGACTTGTGCACCGACATGCCCAAGCCGGCCGACGGAGGCAAGACCTACACTTTCAAGATCCGCAAGGGCGTCAAATTCCACGATGGCTCGAGCCTCTCGGCTAAAGACGTTGAGGCCTCCTTCAAGCACATCATTTTCCCACCCGACGGCGTGCAGAGCCCGCGCAAAGAACATTTCCAAATGGTCGAGAGCGTGGCGGCACCCGACGATGAGACGTTCGTCATCAAGCTCAAGTATCCCTCGGGCGCGTTCCTGCCGGCGCTGGCGTCGCCCTTCCATTTCATCTACTCGAAGGCGATCTTGGACAAGGACCCGCACTGGTATGAAAACAATGTGATGGGTTCGGGTCCGTTCGTATTCGAAGCGCGGGAGGCGGGGGCCGCGGTGCGCGGCAAGCGCAATCCGAACTACTACCACGCGGGGCTGCCCTACCTTGACGGCTTCGAGGCGATCTTTGCCAAAACCCAGTCGTTGCGCGTGCAGGCGATCCGCGGCGACCAGGCGGCGATGGAATTCCGCGGCCTGCCGCCAAAGAGCCGTGACGATCTGGTTGCCGCGCTGGGCAAGGACATCACGGTGCAGGAAAGCGACTGGAACTGCCTTTTGATCGTCACCCCCAATAGCCGCAAGAAGCCGTTCGACGATGTCCGCGTGCGCAAGGCCCTGACCCTGGCGCTCGACCGCTGGAGCGGTTCGCGCGACCTGTCCAAGATCGCGGTGGTCAAATCCGTCGGCGGCATCGTGTTCCCGAACCATCCGCTGGCGGCGACCAAGGAGGAACTGGCAAAGCTTGCGGGCTACGCCACTGACATCAAGGCGTCCCGCGAGGAGGCCAAGCGGCTGTTGAAAGAGGCAGGCGTCCCCGATCTCAAATTCACGCTCGCCAACCGCGCCGTCGACCAGCCCTACACCATCGTCGGCACCTGGTTGATCGATCAGTGGAAGCAGGTTGGCCTTGCCGTCGACCAGAAGATGGAGCCGACGGCGCCGTTCTATGCCACCCTGGAAAACGGTGCCTTCGATGTCGCCCTCGAATTCAACTGCCAGTCGGTGGTCAATCCGCTGGGCGACACTTCGAAGTTCCTACCCAATGCCGGCGATCAATACGGTGGCTTCAAGGACCCGGAGCTGAACAAGATCTACGATGCCATGAACCGGACCGGCGACGTCGCCGAGCAACGACACCTGATGCGCGCCTATGAGAAGCGGGTGATCGATGAGGAGGTGCACAACTTCATCACCTTCTGGTGGTATCGCATCATTCCCCACCGCTCCTACGTCAAGGGCTGGAAGATTTCCCCCAGCCACTACTTAAACCAGGACTTGTCGATGGTGTGGCTCGACAAGTAACCCGTTGACCGCGCCCCTGGCGTCCCGGCCTCAGTCTCGGCCGGGACGACAAGCGTCATGTCCCGCAGCATGTACTTTTATATAGTCAAGCGACTGGCGCTCATGATCCCAACGCTGCTCGGGGCGGCGGCGTTGGTGTTCTTCCTGATGCGGCTGATCCCGGGTGACATCTGTACCTTGCGGCTGGCGACCGGCGGCGGCAGCATCAATCCGGGGGTGGTCAAGGCCTGCCGCCTGGAACTCGGCATGGACCAGCCGCTGCTGGTGCAGTTCTGGCTGTTCATCAAAGGCCTCCTCAGCTTCGACTTTGGCCGCTCGATGTGGACCGGTCGCCCGATCGTCGAGGAAGTCGCCCTCCGCTTCCAGCTGTCGCTGCAAGTCGCCATTATGGCAACCTTCACCGCGGTGCTGATCGCCATCCCGCTCGGCACCATTTCGGCGGTCAAGCAGAATACCTGGATCGACTATCTGGTCCGCGCCTTCTCGATCGCGGGCGTCGCCATGCCGTCGTTCTGGCTGGGCATCCTCATCATTCTGGCCATCCTGATCACCTCCAAAGCCTTGTTTGGTTCGCCCTGGATGCCGCCCATCAAGTATGTGCCGATCTGGGTCGACCCGCTCTATAACCTCAAGATGTTAATCTGGCCGGCGCTGGCCACCGGCTACCGCTACTCGGCAGTAGCCACGCGCATGACCCGCTCAGCCATGCTGGAGGTGCTGCGCGAGGACTATGTGCGCACCGCCCGCGCCAAGGGAGTGTTCCGCTCCTTGATCGTGCGCCGGCACGCGCTGCGCAACGCCCTGCTCCCCGTCATCACCATCATCGGCATCGAGTTTGCTTTCCTGATGGGCGGCCTGGTCGTCACCGAGCAGGTGTTCAATCTCAACGGCCTCGGCAAACTGTTCGTCGAATCCGTCTCCAACCAAGACTACACCATGACGCAAGCGCTGGTGATGCTGGTGGTGGCCATTTTCGCCTTGACCAATCTGATCGTCGATGTGTTCTACGCGTGGCTCGACCCCCGCATCCGCTACCACAGGTGAGGCTGGCCCGGCATGGCAACCCTTTCGCATCGAGGCAGCGGTGCCGCATTGGATGAGGCGCCGTCGCGTCCTTCGCGCTGGCGGCTGTTGTGGCAGTTCGCGCGCCAGAACCCGCTGGGCGCCGGCGGCGGACTGGTGGTGGTGGTGATGATCGTGATGGCGATCTTCGCCGAAGAGATCACCCGCTTTGATCCGACCGCGAACAATTTTGGCGACATGCTGACCGCGCCCAACCTCGAGTACTGGCTGGGCACCGATCAGTTCGGCCGCGATCTTTATACGCGCATCGTGTTCGGCGCGCGCACGGCGCTGCTGGTCGGCTTCGTGTCGGCCTTCGCCGGCGCCACCATCGGCCTCGTGCTGGGGGTCGCCAGCGCCTATTTCGGTGGCCTGTTCGACCTCATCTTCCAGCGGGTGATGGACGTGGTGATGGCCTTTCCCCTGGTCATCCTGGCGCTGGCGGTGGTGTCGATCTTCGGCACCGGCGCCCACAACGTGATCTTTGCCATCACCATTCCCTTCATCCCACGCTGTGCCCGGGTGGTGCGATCGAGCGCGTTGGCGGTGCGCGAGACGCCCTTCATCGACGCCGCCCGCGCCTGCGGCTTCTCCCACACCCGCATTGTTCTGCGCCACATGGTGCCAAACGTGATGGCACCCTACATCGTGATGATGACGGCGGCCGTCGGCCAGGCGATCCTGATCGAGGCTTCGCTGTCGTTTCTGGGCCTCGGCGTGCAGGAGCCGACGCCGGCGTGGGGTTTGATGCTGCGTGGCGGCGCGCAGGAGTATGCCGAAAGCGCGCCCTGGGTGGCGATCTACCCCGGGATCGCCATCTCGCTCGCGGTATTCGGTTTCAACTTGTTCGGCGATGCCCTGCGCGACTGGCTCGACCCGCGCATGAAAGTCTGAGCGCCCCGCTGGCAGGCCGGCCCTGAACGTGCTGCAATGCCGGTTAGCGGGTGCCGCCCAGCGCCGGCACCGACCAACAGGGGAGCGTGATGCGCGAAAGTTGGCAAGAAATCCTCTACGCCGTCGCGGACCGGGTGGCGACCATCACCCTCAACCGCCCCGACCGTCTCAACGCCTACACCCACACCATGGCCGAGGAACTGCGGGCGGCATTCACCCGCGCCGAGGCGGATACCGAGGTACGCGCCATCGTGCTGACCGGCGCCGGGCGCGGCTTTTGCGCTGGCGCCGATATGGCCCGGCTTTCCGCCGCGGTGGCCGGCAAGATGAACCTCAAGGTGCCGGAGCCGGCGCCGACCGAGGGCTTGGCCGCCAATTTCGCACAGCGCAACAGCTACCTGCTCGGCATCAACAAACCGATCATCGCCGGCATCAACGGCGCCGTGGCCGGCGTCGGCCTGGTGCTCGCGCTCTACTGCGACATCCGCTACATGGCGGCTGGAGCCAAGCTCACCACCGCCTTCGCCCGGCGCGGCCTGATCGCCGAGCACGGCATGGCCTGGATGCTGCCGCGCCTGATCGGCCCCATGAATGCGCTCGACCTGTTGCTCTCGGCGCGGATCACAACGGCGGAGGAGGCGGAAGCAATGGGCTTGGTGCGCGTGTTGCCGGAGGCCGACTTTGCCAAGGCCGTGCAGCAGCGAGCCGTCGAGCTCGCCAATCTCTCCTCGCCGCGCTCGGTGCGCATCATCAAGCGGCAGGTCTACGAAGGCCTGCTGCAATCGCTGGCGGAGGCGACCGCGGTCGCCAACCGCGAGCAGGAAGCCTGCCGCGACAGCGAAGATTTCCGCGAGGGCGTGGCGCACTTCCTGGAGAAACGCCCGCCGAATTTCACGGGGCGCTGATGCTTCACTGATGCCATCCCCAACAGCCACACCGGCAGCCAAGGCGCGAAACCATGCACCCTTTGACGGGCGTGAAGGTCGTTGAGATCACCAACAACATCGCCGGTCCCTACGCCGGCTTCATCCTGGCGATGCTCGGGGCCGAGGTGCTCAAGGTCGAGCGGCCCGAAGGCGATGACGCGCGCGGCTGGGGCCCGCCGACCCGGCTCGATACCTCGGCGACGTTCCATGCCCTCAACGTCAACAAGCGCGGCGTCACCCTCGACCTGAAGCAGCCGGCCGCGATCGCCTGGCTCAAGGCCTACCTTAAGGACAGCGACGTGCTGGTACACAATCTGCGCCCGGGCGTGATGGACGATCTGGGTCTCGGCAGCGCCGCCGTCGGGTTGCTCAATCCGCGCCTCGTCTACTGTAACCTGTCGGCGTTCGGGCCGACGGGCCCGATGCAGCGCAATCCCGGCTACGAGCCGATGGTGCAGGCCTTTGCCGGCCTGTTCTCCATCAACGGTTATCCCGATCGGCCGGGGGTGCGCATCGGCACCTCGGTGCTCGACCTCGGCAGCGGGGTATGGGCGGCACTGGGCACCATCGCCGGCCTTCTCAACCGCGAGAAATCCGGGGTTGGCTGCGTGGTCGATGCGTCCCTGTTCGAGACCGCGCTCGGCCTTTTGACCGTGCACTTCGCCCGTTACCAGGCCAGCGGTGAATTGCCCGAACGGCACCCGACCGGCAGCCTCAACGTGGTGATCTTCGAGGGCTTTCAAACCGCCGACGGCCAGGTGATCGTCGCCGCCGCCAATGACCGACTGTTTGCCAAGCTCGGCGCCGAACTCGGCCATCCCGAATGGGCCAGTGACCCGCGCTACAAAACCAACGCCGACCGGCTCGCCAACAAGACCGCGCTGATCGGCGCCGTCGCCGACATCATGCGGCAACGGACCAGCGCGGAGTGGGTCGAACGGTTGGAGAAGGTCGGTGTGCCGTGCGCCCCGATCAACGACATCACCGTGATGCGGGCGCACCCGCAGACGGCGGCGCTCAACATTCTGCAGACCGTGCCCGAACTCGATCTCACCCTCGTCGGCCTGCCGCTATCGTTCAACGGCGAGCGCCCGACGATGGCGACGCGGGCGCCCAAACTGGGCCAGCACAATAGCGCTTTTCCAGAGCTGCCGCCGACCGGCAAAGCTTGAACAAGCCCAAGCCCGGTAAGCGCCCCTCAATAGGCGCGCTGGCCGGAGGAGGAGGCGTCACTGCACGAAACGATCGCCATGTTGCGGCGGTCGTTCGACCAGCACATTTGCCCGGCGCTGCTGCCCTCCTTCTTGCGCTTCGGCGCCGTCTCGACGACGTGGGGCCGTGGCCGCGAGGGCGCACGTGCCACGCACTTGCCGTCCCGTTGCATTTCATCGGCACCGCAGATCGGCCCGGTGCACACGCGATTTTGCTGCGCTGCCACCGCTTGCAGAGCCGCCTCGGAGGCGTTGCGGCCGAGCACCAGCTGGGTCTGCCGGCCAAAGGCGGCGAGCGCTTCCTCGGCCTTGTGACCCCATTGGCCGTCGATGGTGCCGGGATCGCAGCCAACCCGCTTGAGTTCGGTCTGCAGTGCCCGTGGCAGCGCGCGGGGATCCTTGCTCTCAACCTTCGGCGCCACGGTTGGCGGGGTTGGGCTCGGCGCCGCCGGCGTGGTCGAGGCG
>DATFXD010000215.1:0-2147 GCA_035258605.1 Hyphomicrobiaceae bacterium
GGCGAGCCTCGGCTCCGACACGGGCGGCTCGATCCGCGGCCCGGCTGGGCTATGCGGTATCGCCGGGCTGAAACCAACCTATGGTCTCGTCAGCCGCGCCGGCGTGCTGCCCAACTCCTACTCCTACGATCATTGCGGGCCGATGGCGCGGACGTCACAAGACTGTGCGCTACTGCTGAATGCGATTGCCGGGCACGATGGGGCCGATCCCGCTTCGTCCTCGCGGCCGGTCGAGGATTTCGCCAAAGGCATCGATGGCGGCGTCCAAGGATTGCGCATCGGCGTCGTCAGGCACTTCTGGGAGAACGACCTGCGCGTCAACGCCGAGCTGGCGGGCAGCCTCGAGCAGGCGCTGGAGGTGCTGCGCGAGCTGGGGGCCCGCACCGAGGACGTGACGATGCGGCCGCTGCAGACCTATTCCGATGTCAAGATTGTGATGGCCGAGACGGAGCTGTTCTCGCTGCATCTGCCTGAGCTGATCGCGCGGACCGGCGCCTTCGGGCAAGACTTCCGCGCGCGCAGCCTGGCCGCCTGCCTATTCACGTCCGAGGACTACGTGCGCGCAAGCCGCGAGCGCCGCGCCATGATCGAGGAGATGCAACCGCTTTATCGCCGCTTCGACCTTCTTGTGACCGCAAACGGGGCACCGGCGCCGCGGCTAGACTCGCACGATCCGCTGGCCTTCTGGCAGCGACCGAACTTTACCTCGCCGTTCAACTGCACTGGCGGCCCAGCGCTTGCATTGCTGTGCGGCTTCTCGAAGGACGGCCTGCCGCTGGGACTACAGATCGCCGGCCGGCCGCACGAGGATGCCCTTGTCCTGCGCGCGGGCCATGCCTACGAGATGGCAACAGGATTCTTCAAGCGCGAGCCGAGTCTAACGCCTGGTGCGGCACCCGCGGCGCTTGATCCGAAGCCCTGGCGCCCCGACACGAGCCAGGTCGGACCCGCCGTACGGGCGTTCGCTGAGAATGCAGCTATCCGGGCGGGGCTGCGGCTGCCAGCGGAGCAATTGGAGGAGCTCGTCGCGGTTGCCCCGTGGGCGATCGCCATGGCAAAACGCTTGCGCAGGGATCATCTCCGCTCAGCCGAGGTTTCCTCGATCTTCGATCCCACGCGCTGAGGTCGAGTTTCGTTGGCCCTGGGGCAAGGCAAGCAAATGCGCGGTGAACCACGGTCGCATATCCTGCATTGCGGACGTTGCTAATGCGGGACGAACGTCGGCTTGGTATAGCCGCTACTAGATCCAGTCTTTGACGGTAGCGCGAGGATCTCCGCGCCACCTTGGGCCGAAGGCAAGCGTCTAGCCTTGGTCGCGGCCATATATTGTAAAGAGATCAGTAGGCAGCTCCATACTGACGCGCGAGAGGGCGTGTGGGCGTCGTGCGCACAACCGCGCGAGGCAATCACCACCGCGATCAGCGACCCATGGTGGCAGCCGTTCAGCTCAACTTATCCCCACTTGGCCTGACTGCCAACGAGTGTGATCGTAATATGCCCCATCGTCGTATCGGCCTTGGCGCCATGCCAATGGCGCTCGCCGGCCTTGATGTGTGCCACATCGCCGACGTTGATCTCGCGCTGCTCATGCTCCGTTGCCACGATGCCGGCGCCAGAAGTCACGATCAGGATCTGGTCGCAATCGTGGATATGCCATCCCGTGTTGCAGCCCTGGCTGAAGTTCACCACGGAGCAGTTGTAGTTCTTGGAGTCGCCGGGCTCGATGATGGTCTGGCGTGTCCTAGCTACCGGGCCCGTCCAGCCGGCGGTCCGCTCGGCCGCACCTTCGGCCGGAACTGTAGGGATGTTCTTAAGGGTGACGACCTTCATGACGCGTGTCTCCATTGGTTTGAGGTCGACGAGTGACCGGACCACCCATCCGGTCGCATGGCCGTTCACTCAGCCGCCTGCCTCGCCTTGCGCGCCTCGATGTTCGCGCGAGCTACTGTGCGGCGCTCATCGAATTTGGCGAGGCGCCGCTTCGGATTTGCGTGCACGACATTGCCCGGTTGCCCAGGGTCCTTTTGCGACCCCGCCCAGCCATGGGCGGCAATGTCGAAAATGATGCCTGAAAGGTCGGTGTGTTTGACCTCGTAGCCATCGGGATTGTTCGGGTCGCCCATGATCCACGTGGCGCCAGTGTTGCG
>DATFXD010000216.1:0-21341 GCA_035258605.1 Hyphomicrobiaceae bacterium
CCGCGATGCGTCGTGCTGGGCAGTGGCGCTCGGCGTGGGCCTGGCGCTGTCCACAAAGGAGAGCGAAGCGCAGCCCTGGCGGGGGCCGCCCCCCCGGCACCGCGGTCCGCATTGGCGAAGAGGTCGGCGATGGGGCTGGGGCCCCCGGCGTCATTGCTGGTGGGGCCCAAAGGGGCGCGTGTGCCGCTGGTGGTAATGCAAGGCTTCAAACCTGCAACACCCCGTTTAGGAGACTGCGTTCGGCGAGCATCTCCCTGCGGTCTCGCGTTGGATTGCGCCCAATAAGAAGGGCACCAGACTCTACCGCCGGTTTACCCGTGCGGTCGGGAACTCCCAGTCCTTGGCATTGTTCGCTGTTTGACGCCTCTCTAACTTCGCCCGCCACACCCGTTGGCGGGCGGAGTCGTTTGGCGAAGCCAGCCTTCAACAGGGCCAGCAGAGGCGTGCAGTACCTGGGCAAGTATGGCGGCGCCACGCGAGCAGGAATGTTGCGAGCCGCCGATCGTCATGGGTCGTGCAGGGGCTAAAAGACAACGCGAGGAGACGATCTCTAACCTCACCCCGGGTTCGCAATCGAACCGCGAAGTTCTCGCCGTGTCATCGACCCCTGCCCGGAAGACGTGCCCCCCTTAACTTCACAAGCCTGTGGGCTGGCGCGGCACCCGAAATTTCGACCGGCTTGGGATACTGTAATCATTGAGAAAATAGGGAAGCGGGGCTGGCCACGCCCATCAAAAAACGATGACGGCCCGAGCGCGTGCAGGCCCAGGCCGACAATCGTTGGAACTCGGTTACTCGGGACGCCTACGCAACAACCCTTCGACGCCACTCACTTACGCAACCAACACCAAACACCCTAGAAGTGGTTCGCGGAGAAATTTTGACGGAGCTGTGTCCTGTGGACAACTATTGGGGGCGATCGGTGCGCCCTCGGCGCCGACGAAGTCGACGTTCGCGCACCGAGCCTTAAGCCAACGGCTGCGGGGCTTTGGCGTGCCGAGCTCGCTCGAGCGGATGTGGCTCGGGGGTTCGGAGATGAGGACGGGCAGGCTCCCGCGGATGACGTGCAGCGGGCGACCAGAAAATAAGAAAGGCAGGGCGCCCGGTGCGGGTGGGGGCCCTGCCTTCCAAACTTCCCGCCTGGATACCAGGGCAGCGCCTTTGGCAGGCGCGTTCTTAGCGTCCTCAACGACAAGATGCCGTCAGGGATACCAGGGCCGCGCCCAATGGCCAGGCGCATTCTTAGCGTCCAAATCGGCACCATCATAAACGCAGCCGCTTCAGGGTTGGTTCCCGCCAAATCTACAAATTTTCCCCGATTGTCAGGCTTAAGCCGGGCCCCGGGTCGCCGCTAACCTGGATAAAAACCCTATTGATAACAGTGAGTTGTCAACTAGGTGGCCTGTACCGACCTTCCCATGTCGAGCGACTGTTTGATCACGATTTTGTGAACGCTGCGAGGCCATCTCGGAACTAACCCCTAGACCGTCCCCACGTGTGGCGATGGCTCGACCAGCTGGCTCAACCTCGACGCGGACCAGCGCCACGGGAGCTAACGCCATGCGCCGGTGCTGATGGGAGCGAGCGGGGGGAGGGCCTATGCGATTAGGTCAGGTCTCGCCCACGTGCTTGTGCGCTGGCTCGGCACCGCTAAGGTCACAGTCGCCGGGTCCGGGCCTCGCGGAGGGTCTGCCATGGCAACAGACGGCTCAGCGCGGGGGCGACGGGCCAAGACCATGCACAGGGTTGAGGTGAGGCGATCCCAGGAACCAGCACCTTGACCATTGGAGGGAGTCCTTATGGCCATTGGCAGCACGGCGCTTATCAATCTCCTCATTATTCTAGTGATCGGCATTGTCGCCGGCATTCTCTTCAATCGGCAAGCTCGCGGCTGGCTGGGGCGGCTCGGCACGACGGGCCGGAGCGACGTCACCACGGCCCTGGTCGGCATCGCCGGCGCCTTCATCGGCTTCCATCTGAGCGTGATCCTCGGTTTGCTGCCGTCGCCGCTCATGCATTACATTTTGGCCGCTATCGGCGCATTCGTTGTGCTGTGGCTATGGAGGGGACGCTGAAGGGGATCTTACCTGGCGTGGCGGCGCAGGCCTCCTCCCGGTCTCGCCATGACCATGGCTCGGTCGCCGTGAAGGCGACCGACGCCGTGGAGGGGACGGCTAGGCTGGCATTACGCGCTTCTGGTGCGCGCGCCCGAGGATTGCGGTTTCCTCATGCTGACCGGCCACGATACGCACGCCCTCGTCGAGTTTTCGCTTGATGTTGGCGAGCGTGCATACCTCGAGATAGGCCAGGCCATTACGCCGTGCGGCGGCAAACACGCGCGCGCGGGCCTCTTGCATCTCGGGCGGATAGGGATCACGGGGGACACTGCGGTAGCCGAGCGCCAAGCCCAGGTCGCCGGGTCCCATTTCGGCAAAGCCCAGACCGGGTACCGCCAGGATTGCCTCACAATTGGCGATCCCTTCCGGGCTTTCGATCTTGACGCCCAGCAGCAGCTCGCCGGCGCGATTGAGCGGCCAGGGGTCGCAACGCTCGATGTAGTCCGCCGCCGATAGGTCCCAAATGGCGGCGGCCGTCGCTTCCGAACCAAGGCCACGGCTACCGACGCCGAGACCCTGCGCGTCGTCACCGTTGTGAACCGCGAGTTTGGCGCCGCGCATCCGTTCCAGCGGCGTGGGCAGCCGGGGATCGACGCCGATCCGGTGCACGGGGTAACGAGCTGCCTCGACAAAGTGGCGCACCGCCGCGGCCGATTCAGCCTGGCACAGCAACAGACCGTGCACGCCGCGGGCTAGTATTTGCCGGACCTGCCAGGTGTTGGCGCTGACCCCGGCGGCGTCGGTGCCGCGCACGGGAACTTCGACGATCACCGCGGGCGTGCGATGGCCGGAGTTGGTTGGGCCGCCAGCGACAAGGCCACGCATGTATTCGGCAAGGCCTGCCAGATCAAAGGCGCCGTGCTCCATGCCGACGTTGATGTAGTCGGCCCAGGTGTTGGCGTCTTCTCTGCCTTGCGCAAAGCTGAGTACGTGGCCGCTGTGGTGGCCGACGTAGTAGATGGCCTGGTCCTGTGCCAACAGCTCGATGGCGCGATTGATGCGGTGTTGCATGCTGTGACCCCCAAGGCGGACGCGGCGCGGGTGGACCGCGCCGGCGCTGGCTTTAAACTAGCATAAGCCCTTCCCGGTCCGCGGATAGCCGTGATAAGCCCGCCGGCCACACGCGAGCAAAAGGAGGCCGCGCCGAATGCCGCCAACAACGACTGAAAGCGCGCCCTACTTCCCCGATCCCGAGGGCGGTGATTGGCAGCGGGTGACACCGTCAGAAGCCGGCTTCGATGCTGGCAAGTTGCGGGCGGCGGTCGACTTTGCCAGGGCCAGCGACAGCCCCTGGCCGCCGAGCCTCTACTACGACGATGGTCGCTATGTCGGCATCGTCGAATGGAATGAGACTGGGCCCTGGAGCGAGGTGGCGGGACCCGTTGCCGCGCGCGGCGGCCCCTCCGGCCTCGTTCTCAAGGCCGGCCGCATTGTTGCAGAGTGGGGCGACACCGGGCGTGAGGACATGACGTTCAGCGTCGCCAAGAGCTATCTGGCGGTGCTCGCGGGGCTCGCCGTTGCCGACGGGCTGATCGCGGCGGTGGATGAGCCGGTCGGCGCCAGCGTCGATGGACCCTGGTTCGCAAGCCCCCACAATCAAGCCATTAGCTGGCGTCACCTGCTGCAGCAAACCAGCGAATGGCAGGGCGAGCTGTGGGGCAAGTCCGACCAGGTCGATCACCATCGCCAGATCGGCGTCGGCGCCGACAACAGCCGCAAGGGGCAGCGGCGCCAGCTGCAGCCACCGGGTAGCCATTTCGAGTACAACGACGTGCGCGTCAACTTGTTGGCATTCTGCCTGCTCAAGCGGTTTGGCCGGCCGCTGCCTGAGGTTTTGCGCGAGCGCATCATGGACCCGATCGGCGCCTCTGCCAGCTGGCAATGGCATGGCTACACGACGTCATGGACCGAGGTCGGCGGCCGGCGGCTGCAGTCGGTGTCGGGCGGCTCGCACTGGGGTGGTGGCATGTTCATCGGCGCGCGCGATCACGCTCGCTTCGGGCTGCTCGTGGCACGCGGCGGGGCGTGGCACAAACAGCGGCTCATCCCCTCGGCCTGGCTGGAGGCGATGCTGACCCCGTCGGCGACCAATCCAGGCTATGGCTATCTGTGGTGGCTAAACCGCACGGCGACGCGCCATCCGAGCGTTCCCGCAAGTAGCGTGTTCGCGCTGGGCGCGGGTTCAAACATCATCTGGATTGATCCCGAACACGATCTGGTGGTGGTCTTGCGATGGATCGACAAGGCCGCGGTCGATGGCTTTCTGGCCCGGCTGCTGGCGGCAATCAACGGCTAGCCAGCGGCGCCTGGCGTCGAGGCGGCGATCACCTCGCCGCCGAACCGCTCGATGCGCGCCAGCGCCTCGGCCAGGGATGTGCCTCCGAACCGGACCGCCACGTGGTCAATGCCGATGGCTGCCAGCGCGCCGACGTCGGCCACCATCTCCGCGCTCGAGCCGGTAAACAATCGACGGCGGCTGCCGTCTTGGGTCGGCTCGGCGCGCCAGGCAAAAGGATCCTGTACCAGCAAGGCGATGCCGAGTTCGGCCGGATCGCGGCCCTCTTTCTCACACTCCCCCCGAATCTGGGCAATGGCTGCGGCAAGTCGCTCCGGGGTATCGAGCGGCCGCCCCTGGTTGTTGTTGCCGGGGTACCAGGCATCGGCGAGCCTGATCGCCCGGCGACGCGCGGCGGCGCTTTCGCCGCCGATCCAGATCGGTGGGTGCGGCCGCTGCACCGGCTTGGGGTAGAACAAATGCGCATCAAAACGCACGTGCTCGCCGCGATAGCTGGGCCGCTCTTGCGTCCACAGCGCGCGAAAGGCCTCCAGATATTCGTCGGTAGCGCGGCCCCGGGCGGCAAACGGCAGGCCCATGAGCTCGAACTCTTCCTGCATCCAGCCAGCGCCAGCGCCGACCAACAATCGGCCATTGGATAGGACGTCGATTGTTGCCAGCATCTTTGCGGTCTGGATCGGTGGGCGATGCGGCACCACCAGCACCGAGGTCAGCAGGCGCAGCCGCTCGGTGCAGCCGGCAAGGAATGCGATGGTGGCAAGCTGGTCGAAGGCGTGGCCATGCTCGGCCGCGCCAAACACCCCCGCTGCCGCATAGGGATAGGCGGAGCGCAGGTTCTGGGGCACAACGATGTGGTCGTTGACCGACAGGAAGTCGAAACCCGCAGTTTCGGCGGCCTTGGCCACGGTCAAGTAGGCCTCCCGCGTCGTCAGCAGGCCACGCGTCAGGGTGCTTAATCCGAACTTCATGTCTGTGCCTCGCGCCTTCGAACTGGGTCGGTGACCCGTCGAACAGGGCCACCGGGCTGGAGCAGAGCCGGGTGGCGCTAACCTGCAGCGGAGCGCTCGGCCCTGACGTCGGCGAACACCTTGGAGGCCACCAGCATGGCCTCACGGATGATCGGCACCCCGACGTAACCCGAAAGGTGCAGCAGTGCCTCGGTGAGTTCCTCCTCCGTCCACCCCTCCTTCAGGGCAAAACGCAGGTGGATATCGAGCTCGGGATGCCGTCCGGTGGCGGCGTCGGAAATGACGCAGATCAGCGTGCGCGTCTTGATGTCGAGGCCGGGCCTGGTCCAGAGCGCACCGAATACGGTCTCGGTGGCCACCTCGATGAACTTCTTCATGACCGGATCGCGGTCGTATTCGCGCTTGTTGCGCTCAAAATCAGCCTCGCCGCGCAGCCTCCTGCGCACCGCCTCGCCTTTCCTGTAGAGCTCGCTTGCCGTCATGGTGGCGCTTCCTTCCTCTCAAACCCCGCTGACCCCCCGGCACCGGCGCGCGCCGGACCGGGCCGACAAGGCTAGCCCACGGACGGCGTCCGGCCTAGCCGACAACAGGTTGCATTTGCGCCCGAATATCGGCCATTTGCCCTTGGCGACGCCGGAGGATCGATTTGCGCGACCCAACGGCCTCGGGCATACTTGCGCATCCGTTCGGCAGTGGCGAACCCAGGGACAGCAATCTCTGGCGTCACTGCTGTAGTCGAGTTTGGGAGCGTCAATGGCTCAAGCCGCGAGCGCTGCGTCGGCAGCAAACGAAATTCCCGCCGTACAGATGATCGGCGTCAACAAGTGGTTTGGCGAGTTTCACGTGCTGCGCAATATCGACCTGACCGTGCATCAGGGCGAGAAGATCGTGGTTTGCGGCCCGTCCGGCTCTGGCAAATCCACTTTGATCCGCTGCATCAATCGCCTGGAGGAGCATCAGAAAGGCCGCATCATTGTCGAGGGCATCGAGCTCACCAACGACGTGCGGCAAATCGACAAGATCCGCTCCGAAGTCGGCATGGTGTTCCAGAGCTTCAACCTGTTCCCGCATCTGACCGTGCTCGACAATTTATGCCTGGCGCCGGTGTGGGTAAAGAAGATGCCGCGGCGCGAGGCCGAGCAGATCGCCACGAAGTATCTGCAGCGCGTCAAGATTCCCGAGCAGGCCAACAAATATCCTGGCCAGCTGTCCGGTGGTCAACAGCAGCGCGTGGCGATCGCGCGCGCGTTGTGCATGAACCCGCACATCATGCTGTTTGATGAGCCCACCTCCGCTCTTGATCCGGAGATGGTGAAGGAGGTGCTCGATACCATGATCGAGCTGGCGCGCGGCGGCATGACGATGCTGTGCGTAACACACGAGATGGGCTTTGCGCGCTCGGTTGCCGATCGGGTTATTTTCATGGATCGGGGAGAGATCGTCGAGCAGGGGACGCCCAAGGAATTCTTTGCCAATCCGAAGTCGGAGCGGACCAAGTTGTTCCTTTCCCAGATTCTCAATCACTAACCCAACCCACTGGAAAGAGCCGAAGCGAGGAGAGTTCAGACCATGACGTACCTAACCAAGCTCATTGCCGCCGCCGCGGTCGGCGTCATCGGAGCCGTCGGGGCCGCCAGCGCGCAAACCAAGACGCTCGATACCGTCAAGCAGCGCGGCAGCCTCAGTTGCGGCGTGAACGTCGGCCTCGCCGGCTTCAGCCAACCCGACGACAAGGGCAATTGGACCGGGCTCGACGTCGACTACTGCAAGGCGATCGCGGCGGCCGTGTTCGGCGACCCCAACAAAGTGAAATACGTGCCGACCACCGCCAAGGAGCGCTTTACGGCCTTGCAGTCCGGCGAGGTCGATGTGCTGATCCGCAACACTACCTGGACCATCGCCCGTGACAGCTCGCTGGGTTTGATGTTTGCCGGCGTCAACTATTATGACGGTCAGGGCTTCATGGTGAAGAAGTCGATCGGCGTGAAGTCGGCCAAGGAGCTTAACGGCGCTACCGTGTGCGTGCAGACCGGCACCACCACCGAGCTCAACCTTGCCGACTACTTCAAGGCCAACAACATGACCTACAAGCCGGTCGTGTTCGAGAAGCTCGACGAGACCGTGCAGGCCTATCTGGCAGGCCGCTGCGACGTCTATACCACCGACCAATCGGGGCTCTACTCGATCCGCGTGCAGCAGCCGAAACCCGAGGACCACGTGGTGCTGCCCGAGATCATCTCCAAGGAGCCGCTGGGACCATCGGTGCGCCAGGGCGACGACCAGTGGTTCACCATCGTCAAATGGGTGCACTTTGCCCTGATCAATGCCGAAGAAGCCGGGGTCACCCAGGCCAACGTCGGCGAGATGCAGAATTCCACCAATCCGGATATCAGGCGGCTGCTCGGCAAGGACGGCGAACTCGGCAAGGGTATCGGCGTCGGCAATGACTTCGTGGTCAATATCGTGAAGGCGGTCGGCAACTACGGCGAGCTGTTTGAGCGCAACGTCGGCTCCGGCTCGCGCCTCAAGATCGACCGCGGCCTCAACAAACTTTGGAACAAGGGCGGCATCCAATATGCGCCGCCGCTGAGGTAGCAGGCAACAGAGCGCCGGCCGATCGCCGGCGCTCTGCTTTGGTGAGGGTCGGGAAGCGCTGGGAGAGTTGCATGGCTGTCATCACGGGCGAGGAGGGACGCACGCGAGCGCAACAGGCGCGGGCGCCGTTTTTCTATCGCCCCGAGGTGCGCCAGGTGATCTATCAGGTGGTGCTCGTCGTAGTGCTGGTGGGCCTCTTCTACGCGCTCATCGACAACACCGCAGCCAACCTGCGCAAGCAGAACATCGCCTCGGGATTCGGCTTCGTCGACCGCACCGCCGGCTTCGACATTTCCCAGACCTTGATCGACTACAACAGCTCGATGACCTACGGCCGGGCGTTCCTGGTCGGGCTCGTCAACACGCTGGTGGTGGCCGGGCTTGGTATTGTGGCGGCGACCGTGCTGGGTTTCGTCATCGGCATCGCCCGTCTTTCCCACAATTGGCTGATCGCCCGTCTGGCCACGGTCTATGTCGAAGTGATTCGCAACATTCCGCTGCTGCTGCAGCTGTTCTTTTGGTATTTCGCGGTGCTGAAGGCGCTGCCACCGCCGCGTCAGAGCCTGACCGTGCCGGGCGGCGGCTTCCTCAACGTGCGCGGGCTCTACCTGCCCTCGCCGGTGCCCGAAGCCGGCTTCGAGGTCGTGCTGGCGACGATCCTGATCGGCGTTGCCGCCAGCCTAGCGGTCGGCCTGTGGGCGCGTTGGCGGCAACGGCTGACCGGGCAGCAGTTCCCGGTGTTTTGGACGTCGCTGGCCCTGATCGTGGCCCTGCCGTTGCTGGTGCACGTGCTGCTCGGCAGCCCGCTGGCGTTCGAGTATCCCGAGCTCAAGGGATTCAACTTCCAGGGCGGGATGGTGCTGCAGCCGGAATTCTTGGCCCTCCTGCTCGGGCTCTCGGTTTATACCGCGAGCTTCATCGCCGAGATCGTGCGCGCCGGCATCCAGGGCGTAAGCAAGGGGCAAAAGGAGGCGGCGCTCGCCATCGGCCTGACGCAGGGCCAGTCGCTGCGGCTGGTGGTCATACCGCAGGCGATGCGCATCATTATTCCGCCGCTGACCAGCCAGTTCCTCAATCTTACGAAGAATTCGTCGCTGGCGGTCGCCATTGGTTACCCCGACCTGGTTTCGGTGTGGTCCGGAACCGTGCTGAACCAGACCGGGCAGGCGGTCGAGGTCATTCTGGTGACAATGGGCGTGTTCCTTAGCATCAGTCTCATCACCTCGGCATTCATGAACTGGTTCAACCGGCGCATGGCGCTGGTGGAGCGCTAGGGGCTGGTCATGGTCGCTGATACCGACGTTGCCACCGAGGTCGAAGCTCCGCCCCGCAACACGGTCGGGCCGATCGCGTGGATCCGCAGCAACCTGCTGTCGTCGTGGTCCAATGCAGTGTTGACGGTGCTCGGGCTCTATCTGACCTATCAAGTGGTCAGTGGGCTCATTCACTGGGGACTGCTGACGGCGACCTTTACCGGCGCCGACGGCAGCGTCTGCACGCGCGAGGGGGCCGGCGCTTGCTGGCCCTTTATCACCGCCAAGTTTGCCCAATTCATGTATGGGCGCTATCCGGAGACCGAGCGCTGGCGCGTTGATCTCGTTTACATTTTGGCGATTGCCGGCCTGGTGCCGCTGATGATCCCGCGCGTTCCCGGCAAATTCTGGAACGCCATCTACGTGTTCGTCATTTTTCCGGTCATCGCCTTCTTTCTGCTGATCGGCGGGGCGTTTGGCCTGCTGCGCATCGACACGGCCCTGTGGGGCGGCCTGCTCGTCACCCTGGTGGTTGCCACCGTCGGCATCGCCGGCTCGTTCCCGCTCGGCATCCTGCTGGCGCTGGGGCGGCGCTCGAAGATGCCAATCGTGCGCTGGGTCTCGGTCGGCTTCATTGAGTTCGTGCGCGGAGTACCGCTGATCACCGTGCTATTCATGGCCTCGGTCATGCTGCCGCTGTTCCTGCCGCCCGGCGTGACATTCGACAAGCTGCTGCGGGCGCTGATCGGTGTGTCCTTGTTCTCGGCCGCCTATCTTGCCGAGGTCATTCGCGGCGGCCTGCAGGCGATCCCGCGCGGACAATTCGAAGCTGCCGAGGCGTTGGGCCTGTCCTACGGGCAAAGGATGGGTTTGATCGTCTTGCCCCAGGCCTTGAAGCTTGTCATCCCGGGCATCGTCAACACCTTCATCGGCTTGTTCAAAGATACCAGTCTCGTGCTCATCATCGGCCTCTTCGACCTGCTCGGCATCGTGCAGCTCAACAACGCCGATTCCAAATGGTTCTCGCCCACCACCGCCATGACCGGCTATGTATTTGCCGCCTTCGTGTTCTGGATCTTTTGCTTTGGCATGTCGCGCTATTCGCAAATGATCGAGCGCCGCCTGGCGGCTGGCGACCGGCGCTAGCCGGCTCGGGCACATCGTCTATCGCTCGCGGCGCAGCCAACCCTCGCCCGTGATAGGTTTTGACGGCACCGCAAATTGATCGGGAGTTGCCTCGATGAACGCGATCGAACAAGGCTTTGAGGTGTTCGTGTCTGACCATGACAAGCCGTTCGGGGCAGTGCGCCAGGTTTCGCACCACGGCAACGGCGAGCTCGTCATCTATGTGGAGAACGCCGGCGATTTTACCGTGCCGGCCCATGCCGTTGCGGCGGTGCACGCGCAAAAAGTAATCCTCGATGCGGCAAAACTCGACAAGCGGTTGCGCGATGCCATCCGGCACGCGCACGACGCCGAGGACCCGAGGATTTGACGGCAGCCGGCCCGGCGCCGCCGACCCCAAGAGGGCATGGTGAGCACTCCTCCGCCCCGCGCGAGGCGGGCGAACGCCGCACGCCACCAAGCATGCGTGCTGGCTCGACCCTGGGGATTGGCGCCGTCAGCGCGACGCCAACAGTGTTGCGACGTACTCGCCAATGGCGAGCGCGGCGGTCAAGCCAGGGCTTTCGATGCCAAACAGACCCACCAGACCTTGGACGCCGTGCAGCTCAGGTCCGTGAATGGCGAAATCGGGGACCGGTTCGCCTTCCCGATAGAGCTTGGGTCGCACGCCGGTGTAGTCGGGATGCAGCCGCGCGGCGTCGAGACCAGGGTAGTAGCCGCGGATGAAATCCAAGAACTGGTCGAGCTTTTCCGGTTGGAAACTGTAGTCGATCTCCGGCGTCCATTCGATATCGGGACCAAACTTGCAGCGCCCGCCGATATCGACGGTGGCGTGCAGCCCCAGCCAGGCACCCTCGGGCATGGGATAGATGTGGCGCTTGAATGGGGAGCGTCCCGACAAGGCGTAGTATTGCCCCTTGGCATAGAAGGTCGCGGGCGGTTGATATCCGTTGGCAAAGGCGAGTGAGCGCGCCAGTCGCGTCACATGTAGCCCGGCCGAGAGCACAAGGCGTGTTGAGGAGATGTTGCCGGGTGCCGCACCGCCTGTACTGAGGTGGAACACGCCCTCAGTGTGAGTGATGCGCTCGACGGGACAGCGCAGGATGACCGAGCCGCCGGCGGCCTCGATATGACCCTGCAGCGCCAGCATCAGGGCATGGCTATCGATGATGCCGGTCGAGGGCGACAGCAGGGCTGCGACGCAATCGAGCTCGGGCTCCAGCGCCTTGGCCGCGTTGCCGCCGAGGTATTCAAGATCGTTGACGCCATTGCGGACGGCGGTCTCACGGATTGCGGCTAGTTTCGGCAATTGCGTTTCGCGTGTCGCCACCAGCAATTTGCCGCAGCGCGCGTGAGGCACGCTGTTCTCCTCGCAGAACCGGTAGAGGAGGTGCTTGCCGTGCACGCATAGGCTCGCCCGCAGACTGCCTGGGGGATAATAGATGCCGGCGTGGATCACCTCGCTGTTGCGCGATGAGGTCTCCGAGCCGATGAGCTCGTGTTGTTCCAAAACGACCACCTCGTGGCCGGCCGCGCTCAGGGTGCGCGCGACCGCAAGGCCGACAACCCCGGCCCCGACGACGATGGTGTCCACATCTGCGCGCATGGCGCCTCGCGCTGGGTGCCGGGCGATCCGACAGCGAGCTTGTGGCAAAGCTCGCTGCGAGCCTCCAAGTCTATGATGGGCGAAGCGTCGCCAAATTTCCCCGCGCCGGCAAGGTCTACGGTGTCCGGACGGCGGGCAATGGTCACCCCGAGTTGCCCAGCCCAGGCCCAGCGCTTTCCCCGGAAGGCGGGCACGCCCAGGAATTGGCGACGGGACTCGAGGGGTCGATGCAAGAGCTCCCAAAAGCTTGCGCAAATTTGTCAATAATTGAGAACATTGCCAGAACAAAAGTGATACATTATGCTCCCTTGGCGGGTAAGCGGGCGGCGACTCAGATAGATCGCAGCCATGCCGGTCCGCGCCGGCATTTGCAGGAAAGGGGGATTTTGATGGGTCTTCGTCAACCCGCCGCGCCGTCGGCCGAGCCACACCTTCACGCCGCGCTCAACCGCTGCCCGCTGTGCGAGCAGTCGATCGGGCAGGACCTTGCGCACCGGATCGAGGCCAAGCGGCAGGCGCAACGCGAGGCCCAGTTGCGGCAGGCACGCGAAGAAGCGGCGGTAGCGGTGGAACAGGAACTGGCGGCGGCCCGCCAAGAGGCGCGGCAGGCAGCGATGGCGCTGACGGCCCGTCTTGCCGAGGTGCAGACCAGGCTCGCCGAGGAGCAGACCGCACGGCGCACCGACCAAGTGCAGATGGCGGCGTTGCGGGCCGAACAGGAGACCCTGGTCGCGGCCCGGGTCGCCGAAGTCCGCGACAGCCTCGAGCGCCAGAAAGAGGCGCTGCAGCGGGAAAAGGAAGGCGCGGTGCTCGCCGAAAAGGCCAAGGTTTTGAAGCTGCAGACGGAACTGCAGGACATGCAGCGCAAGCTCGAAGGCAAGTCGGCGCACGAATTGGGCGAACACTCCGAGATCGATCTCTACGAGCAGTTGCGCGCGGCCTTCGAGCTGGACCGCATCCAGCGCGTCCCGAAAGGGATCAACGGCGCCGACGTGATCCACGAGGTCGTGCACAACGGCAAGGTGTGCGGCAAGATCATCTACGATGCCAAGAATCGTGACGCATGGCAGAATGCGTTCGCCAGCAAACTGAAAGCAGACAAGTTGGCGCAAGCCGCCGACCACGCCATCCTAGCGAGCAACAAGTTCCCGAAAGACAAGAGCCAGATCCACTGCCAGGACGGCGTCATCATCGCCAGCCCGCAGCGTGTCCTGGCCATCGTCGAGATCTTGCGCGAGCAGCTCGTGCGTCTTTATGAGCTGCGCGCCAGCAACCAGGAGCGCGGCAGCAAGATGGTCGAGCTTTACGCCTTCATCACCTCCGAGCCCTTCAAGCAGCTCGTCGAACAGGTGGAAGCGCAGGCGGGCAAGATGCTCGAACTGGAGGTGAGAGAGCAGGAGGCGCACCGACGCGTCTGGGATCAGCGCAACAAGCTGATCAGCGCCGTGCAAAAGGCGAGACGGGACCTGTCATTCGAGGTCGATCGCATCATCGGCACCGCCGGCAACGGCCCGGAGAACGAGGATGAGGCCGCGTAATGCTCGGCGCGGGCGCCGGGCTATCGGTTCGACAAAGCCGGCGGGCCGATGGCCTGGACAGGTGGTTCAAGCGGCCGCTGCCTGCGCCGCCGACCGGATGGCGGCGATGTTTTCGGCATACTTGGCGTCCTTGAACACCGCCGACCCAGCCACCAACACGCTCGCTCCCGCCCTGGCACAGGCGGGGGCGGTATCGGCGGTGACACCGCCATCGACCTCGAGCTCGATCGGCCGCCGCCCGATCATCGAGCGCACGCGCGCAATCTTGTCGAGCATCGCCGGAATGAATGCCTGCCCGCCGAACCCTGGATTGACGGTCATGACCAAAATTAGGTCGAGCCGATCGAGAACGTAGGCAATGGCCGTCTCCGGCGTCTGTGGCGTGAGCGAGACACCCGCCTTTTTGCCAAGGCTGCGGATCAGCTCAAGGGACCGATCGAGATGCGGCCCGGCCTCGGCGTGCACGGTAATGACATCCGAGCCCGCCTCGGCGAAGGCCGCGATAAAGGGATCGGCGGGCGCAATCATCAAGTGCACGTCCAGCACTTTTCGCGTCTGCGGGCGGATGGCTTTCACCACCGCTGGACCGATGGTGATGTTGGGCACGAAGTGGCCATCCATGACATCGACGTGGACCCAGTCACATCCGGCCTGGTCGATGGCACGCACCTCCTCGCCGAGGCGAGCGAAGTCGGCCGCCAGGATCGAAGGCGAGATCAGGATATTGCGCGTTGCCATGACAACTGCTCAGCCTTTGACGCCCCTCGTCCGGGTCTCACCGGGTTGTGCCGTCTTTTCCAGGAAATCGATCATGGCGCCGGCGACGTCGACCCGGCTGGCCGCCTCCATGCCCTCGATGCCGGGCGACGAATTGACCTCGATCACCACCGGCCCGCGATGGGAGCGCAGGAGGTCGACGCCGCAGACGTTGAGGCCGAGCACCTCGGCAGAGCGCAGGGCGGTCTTGCGCTCCTCCTCGGTGAGCGTTGCGGCTTCGCCACGTCCGCCACGGTGCAGGTTGGCGCGGAAGTCGCCGTTCCTGCCCGAGCGCTTCATGCAGGCCACCACGGCGCGGCCGACGACCAGGGCGCGGATGTCGCTACCGCCCGCTTCCTTGATGTACTCCTGCACCAAGATGTTCATGTTGGCGGCGCTGAACGCCTCGATGATGGATTTCGCGGAAGCCGCGGTCTCGGCGAGAATGACGCCCCGGCCTTGTGTGCCCTCGAGCAGCTTGATCACGCAGGGTGTGCCACCGACCGCCTTGACCACGTCCTCGGCGCGGCGCGGATCATGCGCGAAGGCCGTCACCGGAAGTCCGATCCCTTCGCGCGCCAGGAGCTGCAAGGCGCGCAGCTTGTCGCGCGACCGGCCAATGGCGACGCTCTCGTTCAGGGGAAACACGCCCTGCATTTCGAACTGCCGCAGCACCGCCAGGCCGTAGGGAGTGATCGAGGCGCCGATGCGGGGGATCACGGCATCATAGCAGGGCAGATTCCGCCCGCCGTACATGAGCGTCGGCTTGCTCGAGGTTATATTCATATGCACGTGCAGCGTGTTCACCACGTCGATCTCGTGGCCGCGCTGTCGCGCCGCCTCGATGATACGCCGGTGCGAGTAGAGGTTCGGATTGCGCGCGAGCATGACGAGCTTCATCTGTCGCGCCCGCACCTATGTCCCCGCCCTGATTTGCGGTGCACCCCAGCCAAAACCGATCTCATTGCTCCCTGATAGAGCATATCGAGGGTCGGAGCAAAGCGCGCTTGCGACGTGACCGGACGATATGGGACGGGCGCAGGCCGGTTAATTCTTTGGTGTCTCGGTCCCCGCCAGTTCGGGGGAGCCACCGGCCGCGGCTTCATCGGGATCGATGCTGGCGTAGAGCAACCAGGCGCCAAGCGTGACCGCAGCAGCGAGGAGCAAAAGGCCCCATGCCGCTCGCCGCAGCGCCCACCCGAGCGTTGCGATTTGAGGATCCGACCGAGGCCCTGGACCTGGCCCTTCCGAGCCTCTGGCAGACGCTGACGACAAGTTCTGGTCTCCCTCGCCTCCCGCCCTGCGGCGGCCCCCGTGCGACCCGATCATTGCCGCCAGGATTTTGGCGACGTCAAGGTAATGCATCATCACCATCGATTGATGATGAACGGCGGTGACGCCTCTGTTGCGCGGAAGCGACATTGCTCGCGGTGTCAGCGGATCCGGCGCCCAAACAGCAGGATGGCCGTGAGCGGCAAGGCCACACTGATGACGCTAACCGACACCACCAATGCCGGCAGATTGGCGTAGTCCCCCCGGTCCACGGGGAAAATCAGGTTCAGGTATTTGGTGCCCAGGCTGCCGGCAACCAAAGCCATATTCATCAGCGACGCCATCAGGGCAAACCAGGTGGCACGGTGGCCTTCGGGGGCGTAGATCGCGATCAACGTCAACAACGGGATCAAGCCGAGTTGCGCCAAGGGCGAGGCCGCCGCTTCGTCGATAAGGGCGATGCTGCGCGCCCCGATCCCGAACAAGCGCTCGGTGACATGGTGTAGCTGGAACACCAGAACCAGGGTCGGCAGCGACAGAATGCCACCAACCACCGTCAACCACAGCAACACGCGCGCCACCGGTTGGCGGGTGATGAGGTCCGACAACAGCCAAGCCCCGATCACGGCGATGCCAGCGCCGGTTTGCTGCAACACGCCGTAAAAGCCCTCGTCGAAGCCGAGCACGTCGATTGCGAACCAGCGGTAGCCCTCGCCGACACTGGGCGTCGCGCGAAAGGCAAAAATGATGACCGAGGCAAAAAAGATGCGCCGCGCGGTCTGATCGTCGACCTCGCTGGTGACACGGCGCAACATGGCGATGATCACCACCATCGAGATGGCGAAGACGATTTCCTGGTTCAACGGCAGCGAGGACAGCCCCAGGATGACGACAACCGCGCCAAACACGATACCGCCGCCCAAGATGCGCCAATCGGTGGGACGGCGTTCGCTGGTTTCCGTGTTGGCAAGCAAGGCGCCCGAAACCGAAATCAGCGGCACCACCAATCCCAACAGAAACACGGTCTGATAGGAGACATATTGCGCCAGCAGGCCCGATAGCCCCGCCACCGAGAAGATGCCAAAGGACAACGCCAGCCGGCCCAGGACCTGCACCATACCAAGGTCGTGGTCAATTTCGGACTTTGCACGCGGACTGCCATCCTCCTTGTGGCGCGCAACCACTTCCGTGCTCATGGCATCGGCGACCACGTCCTGAATGACGACGCCGGTGACGCTGAGCAACTGCGCTAGCACGTAAAGCGTCTCGATCGAGACACCCCGGATCCAACCACCGGCCGCGCCGGCGAGCAGAATAAGACCGGCGGCGATCAGGCTGGCACCAACGAAAACGTAGGCACGCCGCTGCGAGCCGAACAGCGGCACCGTATCCACGAGCTCGCCGAACACCATCTTCACGGTCCACGGCAACGTCAGCCAAACGCTGAGCGCGGCGAGCTGGGCCGGCGTCATAGAAAGCGCCTGCTTGATCCAGAACGCCTCGGCGATACCGGTTAGCCCTAGCGCTCCATAGGCGAAATAGACCATCAACAGCGGCAGATAGCGCAGTCGCATGGCGCGGATCGGCGCCAGCAGCACCTTCTCCAACCGCTCGCTCCATAGGCGGGAAACCGCAAGCTTCTGCTGGTCCGTGTCCATGCCCGCTATTATGGCCGTTGCCGATACCATTGGCAGGACGCTCCCTGGAGCGGACCACCACCGTGCCCCTAGCCCGCTTGTCGCATGTCCCGGCCGCAGGCGCGCGCTTGATTCTTCGTGATCCGCCCCATGAGGTGGCTGTCAAGCGGAGGGCCCTCCGCGAACGGTATGCGACGCGTTCGACCGGCACGGCACCGCCGATGCGGGGCCGGCGCCATCGCCACCTCTTTTGGTCGGCCCGATCGTCTTCGGGCTGATCCCGCAAAGTTGCAGCACCCTGCACGAGACGGGCTATATCCCGTCTTGCCAGGCACTCCTGGCTGGCAACGTCGTCTGCTCATCGGACCGGTCATGGCCGAGCTTACCCTCAGCCGGAGGGACCAATGATCCTTGACAATGACGGGGTCCATCGGCAGCGCGGAGGCGCCGCGCAGGGTGCTCCCGATTAGGTTCGGGCACTCCCAGGCGCTGCCCGCGATTATGTAGGGAAAGCCGCGGTCGGCGAGCGGCTTCTTGGCGCCGTGACCGGCCAGACTGTGTTTTTCTGCAACTGATCGCTCCAGCTGCCGAGCGGCAGCACCACGCACCCTCAGCGGCCCGGCCCATAACGCGTACGTCGCGATCGATCGCGACACGTGGTGTGCTGGTGCGACCGTCCCCCCTGAAACAGGAGTGCCCTGCTGGCGGGACCGGGAGCTGCAGCGCGGACAAGCCTTGCATCGTTGGGTCGTTGCGTCTATTCCAGACCGCCGCGAAGCCTGCTATCCGATCACCTGGCGGCTGACGAGTGGTGAGCATCTAAGCAGACGGACCGATGATCGGACCGCTGGCAAATCGGTCCGTTGGAGCAAAGAGCGAATAAAGTATAGAAATCGTAGGCGTTTAAGCCTCAAGCACCGGTAGCTCAGCTGGATAGAGCACCAGACTACGAATCTGGGGGTCGTGGGTTCGAATCCTGCCCGGTGCGCCATTAAAATCAAGGACTTACGAGATTTAGCGGTCAGCAAAAAACCGGTGCCGGAACCCCAGCGGAACCTTCGGCCGACCAAGTCTTCTTGATCCTGCGACAGTCTGACCCGCGCCGAGCTGCTGATGCCCAGGAAAACGCAGCTGCACGGTCTTACTAGACGCACGTCGCGAGGCAGCTCACGACCGATCCGATCGCCAGAGTTACGCTGATTGGCATCGCGGATGCGTATGAGAAATTGGCTGCAACCGCCGAAGCGAAGCTCGCGCCCAAGCGATGAGCGAACCCGATTACATGACCTTCACACATGGGAGCACCCGGCGCGACGGGAAAAGGTCGCGCGGGAAGCGAGCGGGCCACCAGCGTTCCGTCGGTTGCCCACCCTACCGCACGGCAACAGTTTGGCGGAACAGACCAACCCGTCCGAGCACCCATCGGCCATTGCGGCTCCACCGGTGGAGGTGCTGGCGCGGGACGATTTCCAGCCCTAGGACGGCAGTAGGATCGGCGGTCCGGTGCGTGCACCGCGGGCAAACCTTATCGATCGCCTTCCATATCAGGTTGGCGAGATGTCTTTCCGAGAGCAACACCTCGGCCGCCGTTTTCGCTGTCTCGCGCTCGCGTTGCTCTGGTGAGAGCGTGGCATCGTCGGCGGATGCCTCAAGGTAATGTGTCGACGGCCTTGAGCAGCTGCGCCTTGAATAAGAACGCGAGGATCGCGGTGCTTGCGCTCGCCTCAATGGCATGGTCGCGCAATGTCATGGGCCGGATTGTCCGATCCTTGATGGGTTGCATTCTCTGAACGCCACGAGGGTCGCTCGAGAGTGAGGCGAAATAGGTAGCAATCTCGACTTTAGCGGTCCACTTAACTTAACCCCAGTCCCCCAAACTGGGTAGTGGCGCAGTAGCGACATAGAGCTTCCGTCACGTACGCTCGCTCCATTTATCAGCGCGACTTCGCGGCCTCACCTATGCCAACCTCTTGGCTGGCTGCTCCGCGATCCGCACATGCAGCCGCTCGGGGGAAGGTCGGTCTCAGTGCGCGCTATGCTGCTGCACTGGGACCGATCCCCTCTACGATCTGGCGCCCCACCCAAAGTTCCATTCGCGGCGTCTGCCGCCGCGGACCCGTGAAACTAACTTGGGATTTTGCCTCTGCTATTGCGAGGCACTCGCACTAGGAATAACGCACAACGGCAACCGTTGTAGGCTTGTCGTTCTGCTCACGCTCACCCCGCACCGCGATGAGCCGGACTGCACTTGGGGCGCCAACCCGCAATGGCGCCCCAACTTTTTTTCGAGCGCTGCGCTGTTGATCGGACGCCGCGCCGATGATCAGAGTACGCTCAGGGCTGCCACGGTTTAGTCGTCACCCGACGCATATCTTGTATTTGGAGTGTCCAGCGCGCATTGCCTCATCGAAACCGTTACCGGAGAATCTCCCGCTAGCGCATTCATGAACGACGTCGTGGCTCCATGGTGTCGGGCGCGTAAGATCGAGGTGACGCGGTCGCGTGCCTACAAGAATGACCAGGCATTCGTTGAGCAGAAGAACGGCGCCGTCGTGCGACGGTTCGTCGGCTACGGCCGCTTTGATGACGTCGAACGGCCGGCGTGATGATGCGCCTCTACGCAGCGGCGCGGCTGCACGTGAAACTTTTTCCAGCCGTCATTCAAGCTCAAGGAGAAGCGGCGGGAGGGCGCCAAGGTGATCAAGCGCTATCATATGCCGCTCGTCCTGCGCCGCACGGATCTCGGCGAGCAGCAGCACAGGGTCGAGACAGTGATACGTGTCCCGTAGTCGCTGCTTGACCACCCTGGAAAGTCTCGGATGCGCGCACGCTCATAAGGCGTCGGCGCCTCAAATCCACAGATGGCATGGTCGGTCATATCACGCCATAAACCGCCCGGGTAACATTGGGAATGCGCCGTGTGCCCGAACGACACCTTCATCGCCAGCGCTATTGAGGAGCTAATGTGGCCGTCACCCCAAGGGTCGGGGGGATGGCACAAACCAACTTGGAAATTCTCCCAACGGCCAAGGAAATGGGAATACTCGTGACCACCCTCTAAATGAAAATGGCCCGTCCCCCGGGCGCCCCGCCTTTGCCCGTTTGGCAAAGCCATCGTAGAAGAACGGGATGTTGTCCGCGGGGTCGCCTTTGAGCCTGAGCGCAACGCGTGGCCAGGACACCAGGGCAACGTGAAACGACGGTTCTCCGACAACCAGGACGGCGCGTCGTATTGATCGTGCCAGAAATAGCGTCCTCCGAATTGCCGTCTCCCCACCTCGAGGATGTAGCAGCCGAATGATTGACCGAGTTGCTCCTTCGTTGCGGCGCTCAATCCTGCAGCAAACGTTGCCGCTTCCGCGAGCATGCCTTCGACGATTGGAAGGCTTTCGGGACTGAAATCCAAATTGCTGGCTGGACGCTGGTGCGCGCTGTCAACGACGCGCCGGGCCGCATTAATGACATCCATGCTGAGCTGGCCAGTCTCCATGCTTTATCCCGCTCAGTATTGACCCACCTTTCACGACCACCGCTACTCACGGCTACTACATCGTCTACCTGTTTCACCCGAGCAAGCCAATTGTCCACCTTATGTGTCTGGGTTTGGTTTGGGCTTGCAGCACCGAAGAATACGCCCGCCGAATTATCGAAAAGCTCAATCGGGAGATTGGTGCCGCACTCGCTGACACAAAGGTGAAGAGCCGTCTCACCGATCTCGGAAGGAACCCCTGCCGATGACGCCTGACGGTTTGGGACAGCATGTAGCGAATGAAGTGGAGACGTGGGCGGGGTGGTGAACTTCTCTGGTGTGAAGCCAGAAAAAATCCAGTGCCAAACAGACCAAACCCGGGGGCTGCGCGTTGCCCATCTTTGGTCCTCCTACATGAGCTGACGTTCTTCGCCTTGCGCTCGTCGTCAACAACGCGCTCCGGTCGCCCAATTCGTTTTCAGGGTCACCACCGGCTGTCCGCTGGCAGGTCGGCTGATGGCCGACGTGCCGACTTGGGCATTGCAGCAAGTCGGCGGCTATCCAGGGTACACCAGTCGTGATGGCAATGCAGTCGAAAGCGCAGCCCAAAGCCCAAAGGGATCGGTTGGTCCATAGGAGCAGCTCTGCCGCAACAACCAATCGCCCGAACTGAAGCCGTATTGCCTCGCCACCTGATGCGAGACGAAAA
>DATFXD010000217.1:0-8412 GCA_035258605.1 Hyphomicrobiaceae bacterium
GCGGTAAGTATCGGTCGGCCAATAGAGGTGGCAAGGCCGCAAGCCAGCGAGTCCGGCCCGATCTTGAAGCCGTCTACGGCCTCGGCGTAGGCTGCCGGCATGCCGACGATATGGTGCAATGTCGTGCCCGCGGGATTGGCAAGATAAAGGCTGCTCGTACGCCTTCGCCGAATAGGTCGCGCGCGGTAGCTACAGAACTTCAAGGGTCGTTGCCAGTGCGCCACCAATCAGGGCCAATTCAAACGCGTCGCGCTGACCACGCCGCCGCGCCTCGCGCTTGATGAGGATCTCTAGGCGAGACTTGCCGGCGGAAACGCGATTGCAACCACTGACGTAGTCGCGCTGCGCCTCCAGCGCTTGCTGAACGGCGGCAAGCTCAAGCCACTGCGCAGCCAAGTCGAAGACCTGGTGGCGGAGCAGCGGGCAGCTGGCGGACGCTGCTCGGCGGGAGCACGCGTTGGCTCGGCTTTTGAGAATGTCATGCTTCGCCGCCATTGCTAGACGGTCCTGGACGGTAGCGATCAATTGCGATCCCGCCGGCGGCGATGGGGCTCCGGCACGTCAGCTCGCGCGCGCTCTGTCATCGTCTCGGTGCGTGCGCAGCGCCCTTATCGCTGACGTTTAGATAGCGGGTGGCCGGGGCTTTCTCCACGCGTCGGTGCCTGACATTTTGTCGGTGGCCAAAATCATCTCGCGTGTCCCACTCAAGGTCGCGCGAGTCTGCTCGACGACAAGCCTGCACTGCGCAGTGGTGTCGCGCATCTGTTTCGTTGTACTAAGCATGGCTGCAAAGGCGCTGGCCGGAGGCGCGTGCTGCCGGTGTGGCGGAAACATGTGCTGCTCCCGTTTTGTCAGGCGGGAGCGGAGTGTAGGCACTCTCAGCCGGCAGCGCCTGAGGTCGACGTGCTACCGATCCTGGTTCATACACCTTGCGCAAAGCCTGTGATAGGGGAAGGTTGGTCCGAAGTCGCACCGTCCGCTCAAGGCCAATTTGTCTGCTGCCGACGGTGCATTGGCTTTCTGCTCTGTCAGGTGCATTCACATGACTAAGCAGCGGCCAAAGCTCGCGCACTTCAGCGGCGAAACTCGGCGAAAAGCTTGTGGACAAAGCTCTGTCGTTTGGCAGATCAGGCACAGCCAAAGGATCGGCAGCCGAGCTGGCGCAAGCCTTGCCGCCTGCCGCGGATCGTCAGCGAATTGCCACCCTTGAGACCGGGCAGCGATCCCGTGAGGGCGAGACCAGGGGTTGGGCGATCAGCGCGCGAATGCCGGCGCCTGCGCCCTGACCAGGATCTTGGGGCTCACCTGCGTGATGTCGCGCAAGCCGCACAGGGCCATGGTGATATCGAGTTCGTTGCGGATGATGGCGAGCGACTTGGCGACCCCGGCCTCGCCCAGCGCACCGAGGCCATAGACGTAGGCGCGGCCGATGCAAACGCCTCTGGCGCCCAGCGCCAACGCCTTGATCACGTCCTGGCCGGAGCGGACGCCACTGTCCATCAGCACCTCGATCCGGCTGCCGACGGCGGTGGCGATCGCTGGCAGTGCCGAGATCGACGAAGGTGCGCCGTCGAGTTGTCGGCCGCCATGGTTGGACACGATCAGCGCGTCGGCACCGCTGGCGACCGCAAGCTCGGCATCCTCGACATCGAGGATGCCCTTCAGGATCAGCTTGCCGCCCCAGCGCTCCTTGATGCGCTTGACGTCATCCCAATTGAGCGTGGGGTCGAACTGCTCGGAGGTCCAAGCCGACAGCTCACGCGTATCCTTGACGCCCTTGGCGTGGCCGACAATGTTGCGGAAGGTGCGGCGCTTGGTGCCGAGCATGCCCAACCACCAGCGCGGCTTGCCGGCGATGTCGATGATGTTGCCGAACGTCATCTTTGGCGGGGCGCTGAGGCCGTTTTTCACGTCCTTGTGGCGCTGGCCGAGGATCTGCAGGTCGAGGGTCAGCACCAGAGCCGAGCAGCCGGCGACCTTGGCGCGGTCAAGCAGGCGATCCATGAAGTCGCGATCGCGCATGACGTAGAGCTGAAACCAGAACGGCTTGTCGACGTTGTCGGCCACGTCCTCGATCGAGCAGATGCTCATGGTCGAAAGCGTGAACGGTATTCCCGCCGCCGCCGCGGCGCGCGCCGCCAATATTTCGCCGTCGGCGTGCTGCATGCCGGTGAGGCCGACCGGGGCCAGCGCCACCGGCATGGCGACCGGCTCGCCGACGAGCGTGGTGGAGAGCGTGCGGTTGGACATGTCGACGGCAACACGCTGGCGCAAGTTGATCTGCTGGAAGTCGGCCTCGTTGGCGCGGTAGGTGCTCTCGCTCCAGGCGCCGGAATCGGCATAATCGTAGAACATCTTCGGGACGCGCCGCCGAGCCAGCAGGCGCAAATCCTCAATGCAGGTGATGATCGGCTCGGCCATGGCGCTGTCCTTTCGTGTGGGTGCCGCAAGTTACCTCGGCACGTACACGCCCCGGCGCTTTCCAGCAGAGGTTGGGCGGATGATCAAGGGGGATGCGCGAGTTGGCGGCAGTCGGCCGCGCCGATAGCCGGCGCCGTGGCGGCAAAGTCAATGGAAATCGCGGCTCTTGGGCGGTTTCCAGGAACCCTCCCGCACCGACCTGGCGGTCGACGGCAGGCCGGCGGTTCCCTCGGCGAGGACGCGCAGCTGATCGGAACGGTCGATGAGCCGCTCGGCGACAACGTGGATGACCAGCCCCTGGCGTTCAATTTTGCCGTATACTTCCAGAAACTGTGCCGACATCACGACGCGCCGGTTGTTTGCGAAAACCTTGGGCCATACCACGACGTTGACGATGCCGGTTTCGTCCTCGAGCGTGAGGAAAATCACGCCCTTGGCGGTGCCGGGCCGTTGCCGCACCAGGACCAGACCGGCGACCGACACGCGCCGCCCGGCCAATCGCGGCTGCCAATGCTCAGCGCTGGTGAGGATGCCGCGCGAGGCCAGCTGTTGGCGAAAGAAGGCGATCGGGTGCGCCTTGAGTGAAAGGCTGATGGCGGCGTAGTCTTCGACCACATGCTCACCCAAGCTGATGGCGGGAAGCGCGATCTTGGTTTCGGCGAACAGGTCGCCGGTTTTACCGTCCCTCAGCAGGGCCGGCGCGCGGGAGGCAATCCACTTCGGTCGCAGCGCCAGTGCGCCACCGGCTAAGCCTTTGACCGCCCACAGGGCCGCGCGCCGGTCGAGACCGAGGGAGCGGAAGGCATCGGCATTGGCGAGCCGCTCCAGGATGCTGGCCGAGCTAGCGGTGCGCAGCCATAACGAGGCGACATCGGCATAGCCGTCGCCGCGGGCGGCCACAATCGTGTCGCGGGTTGTCTTTTCTTCCAGCCCGCCGATCAGACGCAGCCCGAGCCGAACCGCACAGCCCGTCGTTGCCGGCACCGGCCCGCCTGCCGGCAAGGGTGCAAGGGAACCAAGCTCGTCGGCTTCCTCTGCCGCGGGCAAGGTGGCGGCCGCGTCGGCCGGAGGAGACACGGGCTCCAAGGTGCAGTCCCAGTGGCTCAAATTGACGTCGGGTTGGCGCACCTTGACGCCATGCTGGCGCGCATCGCGCACCAGCTGCGCCGGCTGGTAGAAGCCCATTGGCTGGCTGTTCAAGATCGCCGCGCAGAAGGCAGCGGGAAAATGGCACTTGATCCACGACGAAACATAGACGAGGTGGGCGAAGCTTGCCGCATGGCTCTCCGGGAAGCCGTATTCGCCAAAGCCCTCGATCTGGCCGAAGCAACGTTCCGCAAACGCCCGGTCATAGCCGTTGCTGACCATACCGGCGATGAATTTTTCGCGGAAGGTATGAATGGTGCCGACGTGTCGGAAGGTGGCCATGGCGCGGCGTAGTCGATCGGCTTCGTCGGGGGTGAAGCCGGCGGCGACGATGGCGATCTGCATCGCCTGCTCCTGGAACAGCGGCACGCCCAGGGTTTTCTGCAACACCGCCCGCAGTGCTTCGGAGGGATAGGTGACCGGCTCGAGCTGGTCGCGGCGGCGCAGATAGGGATGCACCATATCGCCCTGGATAGGCCCTGGGCGCACGATCGCCACCTCGATGACGAGATCATAGAAGCAGACCGGCTTCAGCCGCGGCAGCATCGACATCTGCGCCCGGCTCTCGACTTGGAAGACGCCGACCGAATCGGCCCGCGACAGCATCGCGTAGACCTGGCGATCCTCCTGCGGCACGCTGGCCAGGGTATAGGCCTTGCCGTAATGCTCAGCGATCAGGTCGAAGGCCTTGCGGATGCAGGTGAGCATGCCGAGCGCCAGCACATCCACCTTCAGCATGCCAAGCGCGTCGATGTCGTCCTTGTCCCACTCAAGGAAGGTGCGGTCTGGCATGGCGCCGTTATGGATCGGGACGGTTTCGTCGAGGCGTTCGCGCGTCAGCACGAAGCCGCCCACGTGCTGGGACAGATGGCGGGGAAAGCCGAGCAGGCTGCGGGCGAGGCCGATGGCCTGTTGAATTTCAGGATTGGCAGGATCGAGACCTGCCTCGGTGATGTATTGGTCGGGGATCTCGCCGTCGCCTTCGCCCCAGATCAGACCGGCAAGGCTCGATGTTACGTCTTCCTTGAGGCCCATCGCCTTGCCGACTTCGCGGATTGCCATGCGCGGGCGGTAATGAATGACGGTGGAGCAGATGGCGGCACGCTCGCGGCCATAGCGCCGATAGAGATACTGGATTACTTCCTCGCGCCGCTCGTGTTCGAAATCGACGTCGATATCGGGCGGTTCGCGACGATCGGCGGAAATGAACCGTTCAAACAGCAGGTCGATTTGGGTGGGGTCGACCGAGGTGATACCAAGACAGTAGCACACCGCACTGTTGGCGGCGGAACCGCGACCCTGACACAGGATCGGCGGCTTCAGTTCTTCCCGAGCATAGCGCACGATATCGTAGACGGTGAGGAAATAGCGCGCATAGTCGAGCCGGGCGATGAGGGCGAGTTCCTTGTCGATCAGCGCCTGCACCTTGGCCGGCACACCGTTAGGATAGCGCAGCCTTGCGTGTCGGGCGGTCAGCGCTTCGAGATAGGTTTGCGGTATTTGGCCGGCCGGTACCGGCTCTTGCGGATATTCGTAGGACAGCTCGTCGAGCTTGAAATTAACGCGGCCAACAAGCTCGAGCGTTTGCGCGATGGCGGCGGGATGACGCGCGAACAAGCGGGCCATTTCGGCGGCAGACTTCAAGTGCCGCTCGGCGTTCATCTCGAGACGATAGCCGGCCTGGGCGATCGTGCATTTCTCGCGGATGCAGGTGAGCACATCGGCGAGCTGGCGCCGACTGTGGTGGTGATAGAGGGCGTCGGTGGTGGCGAGCATTGGTGTACGCGCGCTCGCGGCCAGCTCGGCCAGCTCGCCAAACCGGCGATGTTCGTCGCCGCGATAGCCGAAGGCGGCGGCGAGATGGGTGCGGCCGGGCGCGGCAGATGCAAGCGCGGACAGCCGATCGCGCAGGCTCGCCGGGGAGCGTTGAGGCGGAATGACGATAAAGATCTGGCCTTGGCTTTCGGCCAGCATCTCCTCGAACGTGAACTGGCATTCGCCTTTATTGGCGCGGCGATTGCCGGTGGTGAGCAGGCGGCAGAGCCGGCCGTAGGCGGCGCGATCGGTCGGATAGCAGACTGCTTCGAAGCCATCCGTGCTGACGAGGCGCGCGCCAACCAGCAGACGCATGCCATACTCCTTGGCCGCTTGATGCGCGCGCACGACCCCGGCCAGCGTGTTGCGGTCGGCAATGCCGATGGCGGCGAGCCCAAGCTGCGCGGCCTGCCCGACCATTTCGTGAGGGTGCGAGGCGCCACGAAGAAAGGAAAAGTTGGTGGTTGTGACCAGTTCAGCAAAGGCGGTCATGGGCCTTCACCGCTTGCCTTGAACAAACATTTCTGTCGAATGGAGGTCGAGCGTTGCCGAGCCCAAGCAGATTGGGAACATCGAGCCCAACGCCGGGAAACGCTGCGGGGCGCCGCCGTTCATGCAAAGACACCGTGAACAAACCATTTCGGGGTGTTGGTCTCGCGCTCGTAAAGACCGGCGCGAAATAGCCAGAAGCGTCGCCCGCCGGTGTCCTCCACCACATAATAGTCCCGGGTCGTTGCTTCCGTTCGGCGCCACCATTCCGAGGCGATTCGTTCCGGCCCTCCGGCAAACGCGACCTGATGCGGTATGCCGCGCCATCGGAATTGCCGCGGCGGTCCTTCCGGAACGACGGCAATGACGTCTGCTGGCTCAGGTCGCGGCAGCAGCATCAGCGGACGTGCGGCCGTTGGCACGGCCGTCGCCCATTGGGCAAAAGGCGTCTCTTTTGCGCATTCGGCGCCGCCCGCAACATCGAGGAGTGGGACTGCAGCTGCACCAGCCGCCGCAAGGTTCGGGTGCCGATCCCGCTTGTCGCGAAGCGGCGATCGAACACCTGCTTTACGCGCGTTGGCGGCGGAATTGCCAGCGCTTGCAGTCGCCGGCGGCAGGGCAAAGCCCTTGCTTTTCCGCACCGCCCGTTCCGGAATATGGCTCTCGAATGGGATCAACTGCCGAACCGCCCCGGCCCCGAGACGCTGCTGCAGCCTGTCGACCAGCAGGGCAAGGTCTTCCGGCGCAGCATCCTGCGTGGTGATGGCAAGCTGGTGCTGGCGCTCGGGTAAGGCCTCGGCGATGAGGACGTGAACCGCCGCCGCCTCGAAGCCGAAGTCCGTCTCCAGCTCGCAGTGCAAGCGATGCAGGCGCAAGCCGATCAGCTGCGCGATGTGCTGCGCATCCCGACTGGGTGCTGCAAGTCCAAGATCCAGCACCAGCGCTCTGCCGTCCATCTTGAAAAGCAAGAGCCGCAGCAGGCGCGCCCCGACCCTGGCGCGGGCAAGATCCGGCATGAGCGATTGAAGCAGACGGGTTGCCGCCTCGAGCACCTCTTCCTGTGCCAGGATCGGCTCCAGGAATTGCGCCTGCGCGCGGTAGACGGGAGGTGGTATCACCGGCAGCAGCGGCTCGGGAGCGCGGCCTAAGGCCTGATCGAGCCGCGCCAGCAGGCCAACATCGAAGCGAGCTGCAAACGGGGCGCGCGGTTGCTCGATCAGCTCGCCGATGCGTCGAAAGCCGAGCCGGCGCAAGGCCGTCAGCACCTCGGGCGGCAGCCGCAGGGCGGCGAGCGGCAGGTTTTCGAGTGCCGCCCGCTCGGATCCCGAGGCAACGATCATTTTATGGCGTTTGCCGTGATGAGCCAGCGCCCATGCGGCGCCGGGCGTGCCGGCGACGGCGAGGCGCGGATAAAGATCAAAGCCGCGTAATCGTTGGTAGAGCTCGGCCAGCAGTCGCTCCTCGCCGCCGAAGAGATGCGCGACACCCGTGATGTCCAAGAACAAGCCATCGGCGCCGCTGGCCTCATCCCAGGCCGCGACCAGCGGCGAATACTGCATGGCCCATAGCGCGAGCTGGCGTAGGGCATGCGCATCAGCGGCCGGATCGGCATCGCATATCTGCAGGTCGAGAAGCTTCGAGCGGGCATTGCTGAGGAGCTCGCCCAAGCTGAGGCCGCCCTCAAGCGCCGCCCGATTGAGAGCGACGATGCGCTGGCCACCTTTGCCAGCAGCAATGAGCACCAGCGATCGGCTTGGGTCGAGCGGCTGAGAGAGACCAGCATCAACCAGCGATGCGGAGGCCTGCGCCCTCATTAGACGAGCGATTGGCCAGGCTCTCAACCAGACTGAAACGATGCGTGACATGGTTCCACTCAACAAACCACTTTCCGGGCCGGCCATGACGGCAGCGCTCGAGGCTCAAACGCCAGCGGGGATGTGAAAGCGCGCCGAAGCGATCACGCGCGGCCGGTTCGGTGGCGATACGCCAGCGAGTCGCGGCCGCATTGACGCCGACGGCCTTTGCCGGGGATGCCAACGTCAAGGGCGTGGCCAACGCGGCGGCCGCCAGATTCAAGCGCCGGCTGGCTGTCAGATCGAGGTGGCTTGCCAGCGCCGCCGTGACCATGGCGGGCTGCACACGCGACTTCAATGTCTCTTCGATGGCCCAAAGCGCTTCCTTATCGCTGCCCGTCTCGACCAGCAGCAGCCGGCCGGGATCGAGCCCGAATTGGTAGAGGCCCTGGGCATAGGGTCTGCCCCATTCGGCAAAGGCGCGTTGCGAGGCGACCAGAACGGCAAGCCCCGGCCTCGCCTTTAGCGCTAAAGAGGTCAACGCGAACAGGAAGCCAACAGCAGCCGGTCCATCGCCATGGGTCGCAGCCATGATTTCGTGCAAGACGCCGCTGGCAAGACCCAAGTCTGGAAGTTGCCGGTCGATCGCGGGGATGCCGAGCGCCAGCGGGGTTGGCGCCGTTGGCAAGCGCGAGGTTTCCAGCTGTGCGATGCTATGGCGAAGGCGCGCCAGGAGGCCGGTTGCAGG